>JALYWB010000009.1 GCA_030852935.1 Actinomycetota bacterium
TCGTGATGCCTGGCTGGGCGGCGGCGCTCATCGTGTCGGGTGTGCTGCTGCTCATCATCGCGATCCTCGTCGGTATCGCATACCTCAACTTCAAGCGAGGCAGCGAGCCGCTCGAGTCGATCGAGAGTCTGCGCAGAGACCTCGATGTCGTGAAGGGAACCGGTGACTATGACCGCGATTGACGCCGGCCGGCCACTCGCCAAGCGCGACACCAAGACGCGCGAACGCAATCTCACCCGCCTCGAGGCAAGGGTGAACTCCGAACGCGCTCGGGCCCAGTTCGCCGGCACGCTCAACGCACTCGAAGACAAGCTCAACGTGCCGAAGCAGGTCCGTCGGAAGACCGCAGAGTTGAAGGTAAAGGCGCGCAGGTTCGCCGACGAGAATCCGGTCGGCGCCGTGGCGGTCGCGGTCGGCGTGGCGGCCGTCGTCGGCGTCACCGTCTGGCTCGTCGTGCGCGCGACCGTCGACGGCAAGTAAGCCAGAACCGAGCGGATGCCGCGATGCCGCCACTCGATCCGGCAGGCGTCGCCCGGTCGGCGCGTGTCCAGGGGTCGCTCGCGAAGGGCTCGCTCGCGCAGACGGCCGTCGATAGAGTCGCCGACGCGGTGCGGGCCGACATACTGATCGGTGACCTCGCCGAAGACGCACCGCTGCGCGAAGAGGCCGCTGCCGAACGCTTCGGGGTGTCTCGGCACACCGTGCGGGCGGCCTTCCAGCGTCTCGTGGCCGAACGACTGGCTGTGGCGGTGCCCTACCGGGGCGTGCGGGTCGCGAGCTTCGACCGCCCCACCGTCATCGCCCTCCAGCAGCTTCGCGCCGCACTCGAGGTCGAGGCGGTGCGCATCGCCGGCGAGCGGTTCGGGTCCGAATGGCCGGATGCCGCGCTCGCTCCCGCGCGCGAGGCGCTCGACCGACTCGAGGGCCTTCGCATGGGCACCGACGCCGAGGTCGACTGGATCGAGGTCGAGCGCATCCACGCCGACTTTCACCGGGCGCTCGTTGCGGCATCCGCGAGCCCTCGCATCATCGAGGCGCACACCGCGCTCGGCAGCGAACTGCTGTTGTTCCTGCTGCATGTGCGCCCCCACTACACCCTCGACTCGCTCGTTGCCGAGCATCGCGCCCTACTCGACGCAGTGCCATGGCGCGGGCCCGACGCGCTGCGCGAGCACCTCGAGCACTCGACTCGCCTCCTCCTCGGAGGGTGAGCGGCGCACGCCGCCGAAACGAAAGGAGCCGACGATGACGTCGGAACAGAGCCCCCAGGACGGCGACACCGACGGCGAGGCGGTGAGCGCATTCGCCGACCGCGTCTTCGCGTCGGCCCTCGGCGGCATCGAGGTGCTCAGCATCTACCTCGGCGATCGCCTCGGTTGGTATCGCGCGCTCGCGGCGGGCGAGCCGCTCGACGCGCCGACGCTCGCCGCGCGCACCGGCACGAACGAGCGCTACGCGCGGGAGTGGCTCGAACACCAGGCGGTCAGCGGCATCCTGACCGTCGAGAATGCGGATGCCGCGGCATCCGCTCGCCGATTCTCGCTGCCATCGGCGCACGCCGAGGTGCTCACCGACCCCGACTCGCTCAGCTATCTCGCACCACTGGGGCGGTTCTTCGCCGCCGCCGGCGCCCAGCTGTCAGCTCTGTTGGAGGCGTACCGCTCCGGTGGCGGTGTCTCGTGGGAGGCGCTCGGCGAAGAGGCCCGCGACGCGCAGGGCGACATCAACCGGCCGTGGTTCCTGCAACGGCTCGCGCCCGCACTCGCCGGCGTGCCGTCACTGCACGAGCGGCTCTCGAAGCCAGGGGCTCGCATCGCCGACGTCGGAAGCGGCCACGGATGGTCGGCCATCGGCATCGCGCAGGGATATCCGGAGGCCCGCGTCGAGGGATTCGATGTCGATGGGCCGTCGGTCGCCGCGGCGCGCTCGCATACAGAGTCGGCCGGAGTCGCCGACCGGGTGCGGTTCCACCACATCGCCGGCGAGGACCTGCCAGAGGAGTCGGCCTTCGATGCCGCGTTCGTCTTCGAGGCGCTGCACGACATGCCGTTCCCGGTCCAGGTGCTCGCGGCGATCCGCCGTGCCGTGCGGCCCGACGGCGAGGTCGTGATCATGGACGAGGCCGTCGCACCCACCTTCACCCCCGACGGCGACGAGGTCGAGCGGGTCATGTACGGGTACAGCCTGCTGATGTGCCTGCCCGACGGGATGTCGAGCCCCGGCTCGGTCGGCACCGGAACGGTCATGCGGCAGTCGACGCTCGAGCGCTACGCCCGCGAGGCGGGCTTCACCGGCATCGAAGAGCTGCCGATCGAGGGCTTCGCGTTCTTCAGGTTCACGCGACTGCTGCACTAGGTGGATGCCGCACGACGAATGATATCGGCCGGGCGTGCGCTGCGGCATCCGGCACCCTGCTTTTGGCCGTTGCCGTGCGAGGGGGGACACTAGACGTATGTCTTCCCCCGCTGCCGAAGCGGCAGCCGACGCGCTCCAGAACCGTCCCGACGCCGAGCAGTCTTCCGAGGGCTATACGCTCTTCGCGGTGCTCCGGAAGGATCCGGTGCGCCCAGACGACCTCGACGGACACGATGTACCGCGCTTCGTGCGCGAGCTCGACGACGTCATCGCGCTCGTCGAGAACGAGGGGGTGACGCTGCGCGGGATCTACGACGCATCGGGCCTCCGCGCCGACGCCGACGTGATGCTCTGGTTGCACGGCCCGACCGCCGAGGGGCTGCAGTGGGCACTGCGCGAATTGCGCCGGACCCGGCTGTTCCGTGCCCTGCTGCCGACCTGGAACGCCATGGGCGTGCACCGTGACGCCGAGTTCAACCGCGCGCACGTTCCCGGGTTCCTGCGGGGCCTCGACCCGAAGGGGTGGCTCGTGGTCTACCCGTTCGTGCGCAGCTACGAGTGGTACCTGCTGCCGCCCGAAGAGCGCAGCCGCATGCTGGCCGACCATGGCCGCAAGGGCGCCGCGTTCAAGGGCGCCATCGCCAACACGGTCGCCGCGTTCGCGCTGGGCGACTACGAATGGCTGCTGCCGATCGAGTCCGACGAGCTCACCGAGCTCGTCGACCTCATGCGCGACCTGCGCGCCACCGACGCGCGTCGCCACGTGCGCGAAGAGGTGCCCTTCTACACCGGGCGCCGCATCTCGACCGCCGAGCTCGTCGAGGTGGTGCAGTAGTGGCGGTAACCAACCTCGGCTCCACCGGCGCAGAGCATGCCCCGGCGGTCACGGGGCGCGGCCACAAGCCGGCACCCGCGACATCCGCACCGTGTGCCGTCGGTGCCGTCGTGCCCGGAGCGACTCCAGCGGCACAGGCCGGCCCTGAGCACGTCACCGAACCCGTCGCCTACGATGCGATCCTGCTCGCCGGTTTCGGTGGGCCAGAGGGGCAGGACGACGTCATCCCGTTCCTGCGCAACGTCACGAGCGGGCGTGGCATCCCTGACGAGCGGCTCGAGGAGGTGGCTCACCACTACCGCCACTTCGGCGGTGTCAGCCCGATCAATGAGCAGAACCGGCAGCTGAAGGCGGCGCTCGAGGCCGAGTTGGCGCAGCGTGGCGTGGAGCTACCCGTGATCTGGGGCAACCGCAACTGGGACCCGTACCTCAACGACGCGCTCTCCGAGGCGAAGGAGCGCGGATTCACGCGGCTGATCGCCATCGCGACGAGCGCGTACAGCTCGTACTCGAGCTGCCGCCAGTATCGCGAGGACTTCGCCGACGCACTGGCTGACACGGGGCTCGGCGAGGGTCCCGGTGCCGTCCAGATCGACAAGGTGCGCCAGTTCTTCGACCATCCCGGATTCGTGCGCCCGTTCGTCGAGGGCGTGCGCGACGGGATCGCAGAGCTCGAGGCATCCATGCCCGGGCTCGATCGCACGACCGAGATCGAGGTGCTGTTCGCGACGCACTCGATCCCTTCGACGGATGCCGCGAAGTCGGGCCCGGCCGAGCGGGGCTTCGGTGAGGGCGGCGCGTATGCGGCGCAACACCTCGCCGTCGCCGAGGTCGTCATGCGCGAGGCCGGCGTCTCCGACGTGCCGTGGCAACTCGTCTACCAGTCCCGCTCAGGGCCTCCTTCGATGCCGTGGCTCGAGCCCGACATCAATGACGCCATCGAGGAACTGCCCGCCGCTGGTCGCAAGGCCGTCGTGATCGTGCCGCTCGGCTTCGTGAGCGACCACATGGAGGTGCTCTGGGACCTCGACAACGAGGCGCTCGAGACCGCTGGCGAGCACGGGCTCACGGCGGTCCGCGTGCCGACGCCCGGCACGCACCCGGCCTACGTCGCCGGTCTCGTCGACCTGGTGCTCGAGCGGGTGAACGGTACTCCGGTCGGTGAGCGTGCCGCCGTCACGGCGCTCGGTCCCTGGTACGACGTGTGCCGCCCGGGCTGCTGCGAGAACGTGCGCCTCGGCTTCCGCCCGGCGCTGGCAGGGATCGCGCCGTGAGCGGCCAGAGCCGGTCGGCCGCGACGAGAGATGGGGTCATCCGGATCGGCACCCGGGCCAGCGCACTCGCGATGGCGCAGACGAAGCAGGTCGCCGAGCGCATCGCGAAGGCGGCGAAGGCCGACATCGAACTCGTGCCGGTGACGACAGAGGGCGACACCTCGCGGGCCTCGCTCGCCTCGATCGGCGGCATGGGCGTGTTCGCCGCCGCCCTGCGCGAGGCACTGCTGCGCGGCGAGTGCGACCTCGTCGTGCACTCCCTGAAAGACCTGCCCACCGCCGAGCACCCCGGACTGCGGCTCGGCGCCGTTCCGAAGCGGGCCGACGCCCGCGACGCGATCTGCGCCCGCGACGGGCTCACGCTCGCGACGCTGCCAGAGGGCGCCCGGGTCGGCACCGGCTCGCCCCGGCGCATCGGCCAGTTGCGCGCCGCACGACCTGACGTCGTCGCCGTCGACATCCGCGGCAACGTCGACTCCCGACTCGGCAGGGTCGAGTCGGGCGAACTCGACGCCGTCATCCTCGCCGCAGCTGGACTCGGACGGCTGGGGCGAGCGGATGCCGCGACCGAACTGCTCGAACTCGACGTGTGGCCGACCGCCCCCGGGCAGGGGGCATTGGCGATCGAGGTGCGGCGCGATCGCGCTGACCGCGACCTCGAGCGGGCGCTCGAGGCGATCGACCACGGCCCGACGCGGGCGACCGTGCTCGCCGAGCGACTGGTGCTCGCGGGCCTGGAGGCCGGGTGCTCTGCCCCCATCGGTGCGACCGCGTTCGTCGACGACGAACTTCTGTTCCTGACCGCGACGGTGTACAGTGCCGACGGGACGCGGCAGCTGACCAGCTCGCACGCAGCCACCCCTGACAGCCGCTCACCCGCCGACCTGGCGGACGCGGCACGCGACGTCGCCGATCGAGCGGTCGCGGAACTCCTCGGCAACGGCGCCGCCGATCTCGCACCTTCTGAGGAGTCACGGTGAGCGAAGACGAGGCGTTGACGGGCGCCATCAACATCCCCGTTCCCAGCGGCGCGAAGCCGCTCGCCGGCTGGCGTGTGCTCGTGCCACGCGGCGGACCGTGGGGCGACGGCGTGGCGGCGGCACTTCGCGCGCGCGGCGCCTCACCGATCATCGCGCCGCTCATCAACTTCGCGCCGACCGACGACCAGCCCGCCCTCGAGGCGGCGCTCGCGAAGCTCGCCGCCGGCGAGTTCGACTGGCTCACCGTCACGAGCGCGACCACGGTCGACGTGCTCGCATCGTACGGCGCGGTCATCCCGGGATCGACGAAGGTTGCCGCGGTCGGCGAGACCACCGCGGCCGCGCTCGTCGCGGCCGGCTACCACGCCGACATCGTTCCCTCCGAAGACAATTCGGCCCGCGGCCTGCTCGAGGAGTGGGAGGCGGCGACCGAGGGCGTGAAGCCCCTCCGCGTGCTCGCATTGCGCTCGGCGATCGCGAAGCAGGTGCTCTCGATCGGGCTCGAACGGATCGGACACCACGTCGAGGCGGTGGTGGCCTACCGCACCGTCGGTGTGCCCGTTGCGTCGAAGGTCGCCGCCGACGTGCGCGCCGGCCGGGTGAACGCGGTACTCGTGACATCCGGAAGCGTCGCCGAGCAGGTGCAGCAGCAACTGGGCCCGATCCCCGAGACCACGCTCGTGGCCGCCATCGGTCCGCGCACGCGCAAGGATGCCGCGTCGGTCGGGCTCCGCGTCGACGTGATCGCGCGCGAGCGCACCGCCGAGTCGCTGATCGACGCCGTCGTCGAGTCCGCCACCGCCCTCGCCTGACGCGCTCGAATTGCTGAACGCGAGGAGCCGGGCCGCCGCCGGGTGTCGTGGCCCGGGATGCGCCCAGCCGGGCGGACGTAGGCTGTTCGGGTGAGTTCCACGCCCGTGCCCCGCCTCCGTCCGCGCCGCCTCCGCGAGACCCCCGCGATGCGGCGACTCGTCTCAGAGACGCGCCTCCACCCCGCCGAACTCGTGCTGCCCATCTTCGTGCGCGAGGGCGCGAGCGCCCCGGTGCCGATCGCCTCGATGCCGGGCGTCATGCAGCACTCGCTGGCGAGCCTGCCGCAGGCGGTGGCGGATGCCGCGGCCGCCGGCGTGGGCGGCATCATGCTCTTCGGCGTTCCAGAGCACCGCGACGCAGTCGGGTCGGGTGCGACCGACCCCGACGGGATCCTCAACGTCGCCACGCGCGTCGCAGTCGAGGCATCCGCGGGCCGGCTGCTCGTGCAGACCGATCTCTGCCTCGACGAGTTCACCGACCACGGACACTGCGGCGTGCTCGACGATCGCGGCCGCGTCGACAATGACGAGACGCTCGTGCGCTACCGCGAGATGGCGCTCGAGCACGCTCGCGCCGGCTCCCAGCTCGTCGGGCTGTCGGGCATGATGGACGGCCAGGTCGCCGCGGTGCGCGACGTGCTCGATACGAGTGGCTTCCAGGATGTCGCGATCCTCGCCTACTCGGCCAAGTACGCGAGCGCGTTCTACGGCCCGTTCCGCGACGCCGTCGAGTCGACGCTCGAGGGCGACCGCCGAACGTACCAGCTCGACCCCGGCAACCGGCGTGAGGGGTTACGCGAAGCGATG
>JALYWB010000012.1 GCA_030852935.1 Actinomycetota bacterium
CGCCACATCCGCCCACACCGCGGCCGGGGGACCGCGGGGTGGGCGGCGTGTTTCATGGCGCGCCCATGTGGATTGCGGATGCCGCGGTGACCCCCGCTTAGGCTGGCCCCGATGTTCCCCAGAGTCACCGCCGTCCTCGTCGTGCACCACGGCGGCGACCACCTCAGGCGCACCCTCGACGCACTGCGTGCACAGGTACGCACCCCCGACGCGCTCGTCATCGTGCTCACCGAGCCCGACGCCGACGCCCGCGCGCAGGCGGCAGGGGCCGGGGCGACCCACGTCGTCGAGCTCCAGGAGCATCTGTCGTTCGGTGAGGCCGTGCGTGCCGGAGAGCGGGTGCTCGATGCACCCGCGTCCGATGCCGACACGCTCTGGCTGCTCGCAGAGGACTCCGCGCCCGAGTCCGAGGCGCTGCGCGAGCTCGTTGCGACACTCGAGACGGGCAAGTCTGTCGCATTGGCCGGACCGAAGCTCATGGACTGGGAAGAGCCCGAACGCATCGTCGGACTCGGACGCACCCTCACCCGTCTCGGGCGCAGCGTTCCGATCGTCTTCGACGAGCTCGACCAGGGCCAGCACGACGGGCTGAGCGACGTGCTCGGGCTCGACCCCGCCGCGATCCTCGTGCGCCACACCGTCTGGCAGGCGGTCGACGGATTCGACCCCGCGCTCACGACGGTCGACGACGGCCTCGATCTCGGCGTGCGCGCGCGCCTCGCCGGGCATCGCGTCGCCGTGGTGCCATCGGCACGGGTGATGTTCTCGGCCGACGGCGTTGCCGGCCCGCAACGCGATGGCCGCAGCCGCACGCTGCGACGGCGCGCCCGCGCGGCGCGGGCGGCCGAACTGCATCGCCGACTCGTGTACGCGCCGGCCCCTGCCGTGCCGCTGCACTGGCTGAGCTTCCTGCCGCTCGCGGTGTTCCGCTCGATCCGCGACCTGCTCGTCAAGCGACCCGGCGCGGTGATCGGTGAGTTCAGCGCGGCGCTCGCGACGATGTTCTCCGGCATGCGCGTGGCTCGCGCCCGCAGGGTCCTGAAGGCGTCGCGCACGACGGGCTGGTCGTCGATCGCCCCGCTGCGGATGTCGCCCGACGAGGTGCGGCGGCGCCGGCAGGCGGCCGCAGAGGCGCGGCGCACCCGCGCGCGAGGGCGAACCCACGAACTGCAGTTCCTCGGCACCGGCGGCGGATGGGTGCTGCTGGCGACCGCAGTAGCCTCCGTCGGGCTGTTCTCCTGGCTGATCGGTGCAACCGGCGTCGGTGGTGGAGGGTTGCTGCCGCTCTCGGGGTTCGCAGAACTGTGGCGCAACGCCGCATACGGCTGGCGCGACGTCGGCACGGGCTTCGTCGGTGCCGCCGATCCGTTCAGCGGGATCCTCGCCGTGCTCGGCTCGCTCACGTTCTGGTCACCGTCGTTCGCCATGGTGCTGCTCTGGCTCGTCGCGATGCCGGCCGCGGCCGTCGGAATGTGGTTCGCCGCGTCACGGCTGACCGAGCGCGGTTCGATCCGCGCGGTCGCAGCCCTCGTGTGGGCCGCCTCACCGATGTTCCTCTCGGCGCTCGCCGAAGGTCGCCCCGGCGCGGTCATCGCCCACGTGCTCCTTGGCTGGCTGGTGTTCGCGGTCTTCGGCGCGGCGACGTCGTGGGCGGCCGCCGCGACCGCGTCGCTGCTGTTCGCGGCGGTCATCGCTGCGGCGCCGAGCCTGACCCCCGCGCTCCTGATCGCCTGGGTCGTCGCCATCGCCCTGAGCGGCCGTGCGGCCGTGCGCCTCGTCGGCCTGCCCATCCCGGCGCTCGCGCTCGCCCTTCCCCTCGTGGTCGAGCAGGTGCGCCGCGGAACCCCGTTCGGCCTCCTCGCCGATCCCGGCGTTCCGCTCGGCGGGCCGGTGCCCTCGGCGTGGCAGCTCGCACTCGGCCTGCCGAGTGGTGGTTGGGGCGGCTGGGACGAGCTGGTGCGCGCCGTGACCCCGCTCGATCCGCGACTTGTCGCGTCGGTGCTCGTCCTGCCGCTCGTGCTCGCCGCGCTTGCCGTGGTGCTCGCGCCCGGAGTCCGTCGGGCGGTGCTCACGCTCGGCACCGTGCTGCTCGGGTTCGCCACCGCAGTCGCCGCCACCCACGTCTCGGTTGCGGTCTCAGGCGCCGAGGTCGTTCCGGTCTGGGCTGGAGCCGGCCTGAGCCTCGCATGGCTGGGGCTGATCCTCGCGGCGGTCGTCGCGCTCGGCGCAATCCGTCGCGGTGGGGCGATCGTCGCTGCAGCCGTCGCGGTCGTCTCACTCGTCGCGGTGGTGCCGTCGGCGGTCGCGATCGCCACCAACTCCGTGCCGCTCATGCCCGCGGCCGAGCGCAGCCTGCCGGCATTCGTGATCGCCGAAGCCGAGAATGACCCGCGCGTCACGACGCTGCGGCTGCGACCCCAGGCCGATGGGGGCATCCGTGCCACGCTCGAGCACGGCGCGGGTGTGACCCTCGACGACCAGTCGACCCTCGACCAGACACGCGCTGAACTCACCGACGACGAGGAGAAGCTCGCGACGATCGCCGGCAACCTGGCCTCGCGAAGCGGATTCGACCCCGAGGCGGCGGTACGCGAGTTCGGCGTCACCTTCGTACTGCTCGCCCCGGCGGCGGATGACGGCCGCGAACCGATGCAGACCGAGGAACGCACACGTACCGCACTCGACGGCAACGCGGCGCTCGTCGCGGTCGGTGATACGAACTTCGGCACACTCTGGCGATTCAGTTCGGCCGAACCGGATGCCGCGGCGGCCCGCATACCGGCGGGCGCCGGCGGATGGGTCGGCGCGCTGGTCACGACGATCCAGCTCATCGTCATCGGTGCGACGCTGCTGCTCTCCATTCCGACCGGTGCCGGACGCGAGATCGACCGGCGACCGGTTCGCCGACGCGGCAGGGGTCGTCTGGGCGCCGGTGCCGCAAACGGTGCGCGGAGCGAGGACGCGTCGCATACGGAGAGCGAGGACACGCCGGATGCCGCTGCCGACGATTCGGTCACGGAGGAAGGTTCCGACGTCGCCGAGCCGGATGCCAGCGCCGACGCGAACGCGGATGCAGTTCCCGACGTCGCTGAGCCCGATGCCAGTGCCGACGACGAGGCGCACGCGGATGCCGATGACGATGTCGCCGGCGATCCCGATACGCATCCCGGCGTGAATGCCGCTGCCGGCGTGAATGCCGCTCCCGACGAGGATGCCGCTCCCGACGAGGATGCCGCTGGCGTCGAATCTGCCAGTGCCGACGAAGCTGCCACAGCCGATTCCGGCACGCGCTCCGACCCGGCGAGTACGACGACGGGGGGAGACGACGATGCGCGTTGACCGAAGGAAGCTCCTGCGCGTCGGTGGCCGCGCCCTCGCCCTGGTCGCCGTCGCCGCGCTCGCGGTCGGTGCCGTCAGCGCGGCCGCCCTCGTGCCGTGGCCAGAGCATCGAGCGGATGCACCGTCGCTGCGCGTGCAGCCTTCAGAGAGTCGCCAGTTGCGCGTATGCCCCGGGCCGCTGCTCACGCTCGGCGAGGATGCGGCCGCAGCGACCACCGCGTCATCCGTCGGCGCCGCAGAGATCGTGACCGCGGCCGAGCCCCCCGACGCACTGCTCGAAGAGACCGCCCTCGAGGCACCGGGCAATCCCTTCGCAGCCGATGACGGCACACCCGTCGCGATCGCCGCTGAGCCGGGCGGGGTCGACGCGGGCATGCTCGCCGGTGCGCAGTCGCAGGCGGTCGGCACCGAGACCCTCGGCGGATTCGCCGCCGCCGCGTGTGCCGAGGCCGTCGCCGAATCGTGGCTCGTGGCCGGCGCGACGACGCTCGGGCGCAGCGGACTCGTGCTGCTCGCGAACCCGACGCCGGTCGCCGCGACCGTCGACGTGCGGGTCATCGGCGAGTCGGGCCCGGTCGATGCTCCCTCCGCCCTCGACCTGATCGTGCCGCCCGGCACCCAGCGCGTGCTCTCGCTCGCGGGGCTGGCGCCGAACATCGCCTCACCGGTCGTGCACGTCGTGAGCACGGGCGGGGCGATCGCGGCGAGCCTCGTGCACGCCGTCGTCGTGGGCCTCGCGCCCGCGGGCATAGAACTGACCGGCGCGACGGCTGCGCCGGCGACGACACAGGTGATCCCAGGCGTCGTGGTGCCGCAGGCCGGTGGCGTCGCGGCATCCGATGACCATGCCGACGGGGACGATCACCCGGTGGTACGCCTGTTCGCGCCGGGCGAGGACCCGGTCGAGGTCTCCATCGGGGTCGTGCCCGTCACCGGCAGCGGCGGGAACACGCTCGAGGTGACCCTGCAGCCCGGTCAGGTGATCGACGTGCCGCTCGGCGTGCTCGACGCGGGCGCCTACACCGTGCGCCTCGAGGCGGAGGCTCCGATCGTCGCGGCGGCACGCGCAACCGTCGGGGGAGCCGAGGGGCAGACGGATGCCGCTGCGCCATCGGATCTCGCATGGACCGTCGCCACGGCGCCCCTGCTCGATGCCGCTGTCATCGCCGTACCGGACGGGCCGTCGCCCACCCTGTCTCTCGCAAATCCCGGTGGAGCGGCGGCTGAGGTCACGCTGACCGTCGGTGGCTCGGAGCGCATCGTGTCGGTGCCGGCTGCTGGTGCGGTCTCGGTGGAGCTCGGCGGGGCGGCATCCGTGATGCTCACCGGCGCCGCCGGCCTGCATGCGACGGTCTCGTTCACGGGCGGCGACGAACTGGCGTCGTTCGGGGTGCAGCCGCCGGGTCCGCTCGATTCGCCGATCACGGTGTATCCGGGCTGAGCGGTGCGCTCGCTGAGCTTGTCGAAGCGCCCTTCGACAGGCTCAGGGAACTTCGACGGGCTCAGGGACCTTCGACGGGCCCAGGGAACTTCGACGCAGCGTCAGAGGTGCCGGTACCGACCCGGCGCGAGCTCCCAGGGGTCCTTGTCGAGGAGCTCGGCGACGGCCCGGAACACGCAGCTCTCGATGAGGAGCTTCTCGTCGCGGTCCTCGCCCTCCTGCAGGCGAAGGAATCGCACGATCGGCAGCCGGTAGAAGGTGATGCGGCGCTCGTCGTGGAAGACCTTCCACCGGTCGATGTGGTCGCCGTGGATCGCCTCGGCCGGCCCCTGAGCGACCTCGAACACGACCCCCTCGAGTTCGGGCCAGAGTCCACGCAGGTAGGCGGCCGTCGAGGCGATCGTGAAGTCGAACTCGTCGAGTCGCGTGCGGATCGGTTCGAGGTGCGGACCGGTCACCGCGGAGCGCATGCCGCGACCATGCCGGTCCCGGGCGAGCCGCCTGGGTGAACGAGGTACGGCGACACGACGGGATCTGGCCATACCCTCCATCGTAATGTCCGCACCCCTCGATACTCTGGGGTGGCCATGAGACGTTGTTCGCGAACCGCTTGCGCCGCCGAGGCCGTCGTGACCCTCACGTTCGACTACGCCGATGCGATGGCCGTGCTCGGCCCACTCGCGACAGCGCGCGACCCGCAGGGCTACGATCTCTGCGCCCGCCACGCCCAGCGCACCTCTGCGCCGGTGGGGTGGCAGGTCGTGCGGCACGTCTCGCTCGGTGAGGTAGGTTTCAAGGCATGAATCCCGCTGCACCATCCGAGGCTCGCGCGCGCCTCGACGCGATCGTGAAGACCTACGATGTCCGCGGAATCGTGGGCGACGGCGTCACCGAAGAGACGGTCGAGGCCCTCGCAGCGGGGTTCGTCGACGAGGTCGGCGCCGCGGGCGGCAGAGTGGTCGTCGGACACGACATGCGCGACTCCTCGCCGGGCTTCGCCGCCGCCTTCGCACGTGGGGCGACGCAGCGCGGCGCCGACGTCGTGTCGATCGGCCTCTGCTCGACCGACGAGAGCTACTTCGCCTCGGGCTCCATGAACGCGCCCGCCGCGATGTTCACCGCGAGCCACAACCCGGCGGCCTACAACGGCATCAAGTTCTCCCGCGCGGGCGCGCAGGGCATCTCGCTCGATACCGGCCTCGCTGCGATCCGCGACCGTGCCGCCGACTACCTCGAGCATGGCATTCCCGATGCCGCGGCCGCCGGAATGACCACGGGTTCGGTCACCGAGGTCGACGTGCTCGCCGACTATGCGGCCTATCTGCGCTCACTCGTCGACCTCGGTGGCATCCGGCCCCTCAAGATCGTCGTCGACGCCGGCAACGGCATGGGCGGGCTCACGGTGCCGGCCGTGCTCGGCGACGCCGCGGGACTCGGTGCGCTACCACTCGAGATCGTGCCGCTCTACTTCGAACTCGACGGCACGTTTCCCAACCACGAGGCGAACCCGCTCGAACCGGCGAACCTCGTCGACCTGCAGCGGGCGGTCGTCGAGCACGGCGCAGACCTCGGACTTGCCTTCGACGGCGACGCCGACCGGTGCTTTGTGATCGACGAGCTCGGCGGGGCGGTGAACCCTTCCACCGTCGCCGCGATCGTGGCGCTACGCGAGATCGAGCGAGTGCGCGCGTCGGGAGAAGATGACATCTCGGTGATCCACAACCTGATCACGTCGCAGTTCGTGGCAGAGACCATCGAGGCGGCCGGTGCCACCGCGGTGCGCACACGCGTCGGCCACTCGCTCATCAAAGACCAGATGCGCCTCACGGGTGCGGTGTTCGGCGGCGAGCACTCGGCGCACTACTACTTCCGCGACTTCTGGGGTGCCGACAATGGCATGCTCGCCGCGATGCACGTGCTCGCCGAGCACGGCTCGCACGACCTCCCGTTGTCGCAGCTCGCGGCGCGTTTCACTCCCTACGCACTGTCGGGCGAGATCAACTCGACGGTCGACGACGTGCCGCGCGCCTACACGCGTATCGTCGAGGCGTTCACCGGCCGCGCCGAGTTCGACGAGTTCGACGGACTGACGGTCACGGGCATCACCGCCGAGAGCGAGCCGTTCTGGTGGTTCAACGTGCGCCCGTCGAACACCGAGCCGCTGCTGCGCCTCAACGTCGAGGGCGCGGATGCCGCGACGATGACCGCGATCCGCGACGAGGTGCTCGCGCTCATCCGTGCGTGATCGCCGCGACGCGTAGCGAGCCCCGAGCTCACGAAAGGCCGCGGCGGTAGCGCCCGAGCCGCGCCAGCCCAGCGGAGCATCCGCGACAGCTCGGGGAACGTGATGCTTGCCCGTGACCAACTCTCGCTCGCGCCTGCGACAATAGACGCCATGAGCCTCGCCACATCGCCCGCGACATCCGCATTGCCCTTCAAGGTCGCTGATCTCTCGCTCGCCGAGTCGGGTCGTCACCAGCTCCGCCTCGCCGAGAACGAGATGCCCGGGCTGATGGCCCTCCGTGAGGAGTTCGGCGACTCGAAGCCGCTCGCCGGGGCGCGCATCGCCGGCAGCCTGCACATGACCGTACAGACGGCCGTGCTCATCGAGACGCTCGTCGCTCTTGGTGCGCAGGTGCGCTGGGCGAGCTGCAACATCTTCTCCACGCAAGACGAGGCCGCCGCCGCGGTCGTCGTCGGCCCCGAGGGCATGGTCGATGCGCCGAGCGGCGTGCCCGTGTTCGCGTGGAAGGGCGAGACGCTCGAGGAGTACTGGTGGTGCACCGATCGCGTCTTCGACTGGAGTGCGGAGGCCGCGGCATCCGGTGCCGACTGGATCGGTCCGAACATGATCCTCGACGACGGTGGCGATGCCACCATGCTCGTGCACGAGGGCCGCGTGTTCGAGGCGGCGGGCCAAGTGCCCGAGGCGACGGATGCCACGAGCCACGAGTTCCGCGTCGTGCTCGACACGCTGCGGCGCTCGCTCGAACTGAACCCCGACCGCTGGACCCGCATCGCGGCTGAGATCAAGGGCGTGACCGAGGAGACCACCACCGGTGTGCACCGGCTCTACGAGCTGCACGCGAAGGGCGAGCTGCTGTTCCCGGCGATCAACGTGAACGACTCGGTGACGAAGTCGAAGTTCGACAACAAGTACGGGATCCGGCACTCGCTGCCCGACGGACTCAACCGCGCGACCGATGTGCTGATGGGCGGCAAGGTCGCTTTCGTGGCGGGCTACGGTGACGTCGGCAAGGGCGCGGCCGAGGCACTGCGCGGGCAGGGCGCACGGGTGATCGTGAGCGAGGTCGACCCGATCAATGCGTTGCAGGCCGCGATGGACGGCTACCAGGTCTCGCGCCTCGAGTCGGTCATCGGCGAGATCGACATCCTCGTCACGGGCACCGGCAA
>JALYWB010000028.1 GCA_030852935.1 Actinomycetota bacterium
CCTCAACCCGGGCGAGCGCGCGACGATCGACGTCGGCGTGATCGGCACCGACCTCGACGCGTGGTGTTCGGTGGCCGGCCACCGGCAGATGGGCATGGAGTTGCAGATCATCGCGGTCGGCGGGCCGGATGCCGCGGCCGACGCCGGGGGCGATGCCGACGCCGGGGGCGATGGCGCCGGTGAGGGCGACGCGACCGGTCACGGCGGGACGCACGACCGCGACGGCGACCGGAGCGGCGGTGCCGCGGCATCCGCTGCCGACGACCTCGACCTCGAGCGCGAACCGGGCGATGGCTTCGAGGCCCGCGACGCCACGCTCGAGCCGGCGCCGCCGGCGACGCGGCACGAGCTCACGCTCGAGGTGACCGAGGTCGAACGCGAGGTCGCGCCGGGTGTGACGCAGACGCTGTGGACGTTCGGCGGCACCGCGCCCGGGCCGACGTTGCGCGGCAAGGTGGGCGACGTGTTCGAGATCACGCTCGTGAACGACGGGACGATCGGGCATTCGATCGACTTCCACGCCGGCATGCTGGCGCCGAACCAGCCGATGCGCACGATCCAGCCGGGGGAGTCGCTCGTGTACCGGTTCACGGCGACGAAGGCGGGCATCTGGATGTACCACTGCTCGACCATGCCGATGTCCACGCACATCGCGAACGGCATGTTCGGGGCTGTGGTCATCGATCCGCCGGGGCTCGCTCCGGTCGATCGCGAGTTCATCGTCGTGCAGAGCGAGCTCTACCTGGGTCCGCAGGGCGGTGAGGTCGACGCGGCGAAGATCCACGACGAGCGACCCGACCTCGTCGTCTTCAACGGCTATGCGAACCAGTACCGGTTCGATCCGCTCGAGGCATCCGTCGGCGAGCGGGTGCGCGTGTGGGTGCTCGATGCGGGGCCCAACCGGGCGACGTCGTTCCACGTCATCGGAGGGCAGTTCGACACGGTGTGGAGCGAGGGCGAGTACCTGCTGCGCGCCGGCGGCTCGACCGGAGCGGGCGGCGCGCAGGCGCTCGGGCTCATGCCCGCGCAGGGCGGGTTCGTCGAACTCGGCTTCGGTGAGGCGGGCGACTATCCGTTCGTCTCGCACGTCATGATCGACGCCGAGCGCGGTGCATCCGGACTCTTCCACGTCACGGATGCCGCGCCCGACTAACCGTCAGTTGCGGTGGAACCGCACCACGCAGCGCTCGGGCTCGCGCTCGACGTAGCTCACGGTGAAGGCGCCGGGCTCACGCTGTTCGAGCTGCGCGAGCAGCGGCAGCGGGTCATGCGGCGCGATCAGGTCGAGTGAGAAGCCCGGGTGCACCGCGCCGAGCGCCCCGAAGATCGTCGCATGCCGGATCGCGTGCGGGATCGACGTGGCGTCGAGCACGATCCGGTCGGTGTCGTCGTGTCCGCAGTCGCAGGCGTGGTCGCCGGCGGCAGGGGCAGCGGATGCTGCGTGGGCAGTGTGCCCGATGGAGATGGACTGCTTCGTCATGGAGTGGTGCCTTTCTCTCTACCCTCACAGCTTATGCAGCTTCTTCTCGTCGGGCTGCTCGATGCCCTCCCACCCACGGCGTGAGGGGCGACCCGGCCGCTGCTCGTCGCGCGACCGGTAGACGATATATGGCCGGAACAGGTACCCGACCGGCGCCGAGAACACGTGCACGAGCCGTGTGAACGGCCAGAGCGCGAACAGCGCCGTCGCGAACAGCACGTGCAACTGGAACATCAGGGGCACGTCGGCCATGAGCTCGGGCTGCGGTTGCAGCAGGATGAGGCTCCTGGTCCACGGGCCCACCGTGCCGCGGTACTCGTATCCGGGCCCGAACACCTGGAACATGATCGTCGCGATCGAGCCGAAGAGCAGCGTCGCGCCGAGGAACGCGTACATGACCTTGTCCATGACGGTCGTCGCGAGGAACACGGCATTCGTCGTGCGGCGGCGATACACCAGGATCGCGAGCCCGGCGACCGTGAAGACGGCCGCGATCGTTCCGAGCGTCGTCGCCCCGATGTGGTAGATGTGCTCATCGATGCCGATGGCGTACAACCACTCCCGAGGAACCAACAGCCCGATCACGTGCCCGGCCAGCACGAACAGGATGCCGAGGTGGAACATCGGTGAGCCCCAGCGCAGCAGCCGGTTCTCGTAGACCTGGCTCGACCGGGTGGTCCAGCCGAACTGGTCGTAGCGGTAGCGCCAGATGTGCCCGACCACGAACACCGCGAACGCCGCGTAGGGGAAGGCGACCCACAGCAGGATGTCGATCGTGTTCACACCCGCACCTCCTCGTCGGCGAGCCCACCCGAGGCGAACGGCTTGAGGTTGCCGAGGAACGTCGGTGCGCCGAAGCTGAGACCGACCGTCTCGGTGGGAGGTCCCTCGTTGACGAGCGCGAGGTACCGCTCGCGCGTGTATTCGTCGATCTCTGGCAGCGAGAGGCACACCGCCTCGACGACCGAGGCCCACGGGCTCTGCTGCGCGAGCAGCGCCGCGCGAAGCACCTCGATGCCGTCGCGATGCGCCGCGAGCAGCTGCTCGGCGACGGGCGAGTCGCTGAGCGCCGAGAACTCGAGCACCGCCGGCAGGAAGTCGGGGAGCTCGTCGGCGTCGAACTCCCACCCCGCCGCGCGGTACGCGTCGAGGAACGTCACGAGCGCCGTGCCGCGCTTGCGGGTGTCGCCCGCCGCGTAGTAGCTGAGGTACAGGCAGCACTTGCGTTTCAGGTCGAACGTCACGACGTAGTCCTGTGCGAGCCGCTCGGGTCCCGCGGCATCCGCTGCCTCGAAGAAGGCGGTGAATGCGGCCCTGATCGGCACCGGCAGGGCGTCGTCGGCGCCGTCTCGAGCCGGCCGAACGGATGCCGCGAGCTGCGGCATCCGCTCATGGAATGCCGCGTCGGGGTAATCGAGCAGCAGCGAAGCGACCATGTGCGCCGTCGCGCGCTGCGCGGCGGTGAGCGCGACGGGACGCACCGGCTCGGGCATGTTCCGAAGCTGGATCTGCGCGGGCATCCGGGGGGCGGACGTGCGGGCCGCGGCCATTCCTTCGACGGGCCCAGGACGGCGGCGGGGGGTCATGTGTCCGACCCCCGAGTGCCGTCGGGCGGGAAGAGCCCCCGCGGTGCGCCCTTGCCGTCCCAGTTCAGCAGGTTGACCCGGCCGGGCGTCGAGGGCTGGTCTGCCGTCTGGCGAACCTGCAGCACATGGAAGTTCTCGACCGCGACGGGCATCTCGGGGCCGCTCGCCGCGCCGAACGGCCCGCCGCCGCCCATGCCGGGTCCGCCGTCGTAATCGAGCGAGCACGCGAGCTCCTCGAGCTGGGCGGCCTGCTCGGTGTGCGCGCTCGGGATGACGTAGCGCTCCTCGTACTTCGCGATCGCGAGCAGGCGGTACATCTCTTCGATCTCGGCACCGGTCATGCCGACCGCGGTCGCAATCTCCTCGTCGCGCCCCTCGTCGAGGTTGATGCCCCGCATGTACGACCTCATCGCGGCGAGGCGACGGAGCACGCCGTCGACCGGGGCGACATCGCCCGCCGTGAAGAGCCCGGCGAGGTACTCGATCGGAATGCGCAGCTTGTCGATCGCCGCGAACAGCGTCGGTGCGTCTTCAGCGTCGTTGCCGCTGCTCGCGATGACGTCGACCACGGGCGAGAGCGGCGGGATGTACCAGACCATCGGCATCGTGCGGTACTCGGGGTGCAGCGGCAGCGCGACCTTGTAGTCGTTGATGAGCCGCCAGATCGGGCTGGCCTGGGCCGCCTCGATCCAGTCCTCTGGAATGCCCTCCGCACGCGCCGCCTCGACGACGGCGGGGTCGTGCGGGTCGAGGAACACCGAGCGCTGCGCGTCGAGCAGATCCTTCTCGTCCTTCACCGACGCGGCCTTGGCGACCCGGTCGGCGTCGTAGAGCACGAGCCCGAGGTAGCGCAGGCGTCCGACGCAGGTCTCGGAGCAGACCGTGGGCAACCCGACTTCGAGGCGCGGGTAGCAGAGGGTGCACTTCTCGGCCTTGCCGGTCTTGTGGTTGAAGTAGACCTTCTTGTAGGGGCATCCGGTCACGCACATCCGCCAGCCGCGACAGGCGTCCTGGTCGACCAGCACGATGCCGTCTTCCGCGCGCTTGTACATCGCGCCGGAGGGGCAGGATGCCACGCACGACGGGTTCAGGCAGTGCTCGCAGATGCGCGGCAGGTAGAACATGAACGTCTTCTCGAACTCGGTCGTGACGTGTTCGCTCATGTGCTTCAGGATCGGATCGTCGGCCATGGTCTCCTCGGCACCGCCGAGGTTGTCGTCCCAGTTCGCCGACCACTCGATCTTCATGTCCCGGCCGTCGAGCAGGCTCTTCGGCTTCGCCACCGGGGTGTGCTCGCCCGCCGGGGCGTTCAGCAGCATGTCGTACTCGTAGGTCCACGGCTCGTAGTAGTCGTGGATCTCGGGCAGCTTGGGGTTCGAGAAGATCCGGGCGAATTTCGACAGGCGGCCACCGGCCTTGAGGCTCAGCCGGCCGCGCTTGTTGCGCACCCAGCCGCCCTGCCACTTCTCCTGGTCCTCGTAGCCGCGCGGGTAGCCGATGCCCGGCCTGGTCTCGACGTTGTTGAACCACACGTACTCGACACCCGACCGGTTCGTCCACGCCTGCTTGCACGTGACGCTGCAGGTGTGGCATCCGATGCACTTGTCGAGGTTCATCACCATCGACATCTGGGCCATGACCTTCATCAGTACTCGACCTCCTGGCTGCGCCGGCGGATCACGGTGACCTCGTCTCGCTGGTTCCCCGTCGGGCCGAGGTAGTTGAACGCGAACGACAGCTGGGCATAGCCGCCGATCAGGTGACTCGGTTTCAGGAGCACCCGGGTCAGCGAGTTGTGGATGCCGCCACGCAGGCCGCTCGTCTCGGTGCGCGGCACATCGACGGTGCGGTCCTTCGCGTGGTACATGAACACCGTGCCCTCTGGCATGCGATGCGACACGATGGCGCGGGCGACGACGACGCCGTTGCGGTTGTACGACTCGATCCACTCGTTGTCGCGCACACCGATCTTCGCGGCATCCTGTGGACTCATCCAGATGGTCGGACCGCCGCGCGAGAGCGAGAGCATGAACAGGTTGTCCTGGTATTCGGAGTGGATCGACCACTTCGAGTGCGGCGTGAGGTAGCGCACCGCGACCTCGGCATGCCCTTCCGAGCCGGGTGCGCCGGTGGGCTCGGTCGAGCCGACGCGTGCATCGCCGTACAGCCGGTGCAGGTCGAGCGGTGGACGGTATACGGGCAGGTTCTCGCCGAGCTCTGCCATCCAATCGTGGTCGAGGAAGAAGTGCATGCGGCCGGTGAGCGTGTGCCACGGCTTCTTGTGCTCCACGTTCACCGTGAACGCGCTGTAGCGGCGGCCACCGTGCTCCGAGCCCGACCACTCGGGTGAGGTGATGACGCTGACGGGTCGCGCCTGCACATCAGGGAACGTGATGCGCGAGCCTTCGTGATCGAGGGCGAGGCTCGCAAGTTCCTGCCCGGTGCGCTTCTCGAGCTGCCGGAAGCCCTGCACCGCGAGGCGCCCGTTCGTCGTGCCCGACAGGGCGAGGATCATCTCGCACGCGCGCTTGTCGGTGTCGAGACGCACCGCCCCGATGGTCGGCCCCGACGTGACGACGCCGTTCGACGCCTTGAGCTGCTCGACCTCGGGCGCCGGATCGAAGGTGACGCCCTTCGTCGTCATGCCGAGCTTCGTCGTGAGCGGCCCGAGCGAGCCGAGACGCGCCAGGAGGGCGGGATAGTCGCGTTCGACGACGACGAGCTTCGGCATCGTCACGCCCGGCACGAGCGGCGCATCGTCGCGCACCGTGCCGTGCGGGGTCGCCATTGCGTCGGGCGTATCGTGCAGCAGCGGCACGGCCACGAGGTCGTGTCGAACGCCGAGGTGCGCGGTCGCCATCTCGCTCATCCGTGCGGCGATGGTGTGGAAGATGTCGAAGTCGGTCTTCGTCTGCCACGGCGGCTTGATGGCCGGGTTGAACGAGTGCACGAACGGGTGCATGTCGGTCGACGACAGGTCGTACTTCTCGTACCAGGTGGCGGCGGGGAAGACGATGTCGGAGAACAGCGTCGTGCTGGTCATGCGGAAGTCGGTCGTGACGAGCAGGTCGAGCTTGCCGATCGGGGCATCCTCACGCCACCGGATGTCGCGTGGCCGGCGATCGCCTTCGGCCTCGCTCGCCCGCACCGCGGCATCCGTGCCGAGCAGGTGCTTCAGGAAGTACTCGTTGCCCTTGCCCGAGGACCCCAGGATGTTCGCGCGCCAGACGTTCAGCACGCGGGGGAAGTTCTCGGGCGCGTCGGGGTCTT
>JALYWB010000060.1 GCA_030852935.1 Actinomycetota bacterium
TCGTCGAAGACGAACGCGCTCGACTGGTAGATCGGCAGCGCGCGGGCGCCCGTCACCTGGTCGGGGATGTTGCCCGCGTGGATGGCGCGGGTCTTGAAGCCGAATTCGCGGTCTGCCATGCGGATCAAGCTACTGCCGGCGGTCGCAGCGCCCACCTCGTGCCGTAATGCGGGGCAACGGATGCCGCGATGTCACGCCGAGGGCGCCGCTCCGAGCACCTCATCAGTGGTCGCGACGCGCGCGAACCCGCCGCCGTCGAGGTTGACTGCGGTGGCGCGGGCGAGTTCGGCCGCGGTCAGCTGGATGCCGCCCGGCCCTTCGAGGTCGAACGTGTGTGTCGCGTCCAGCGGCACCGTGACCTCGTAGCCGAGGTTGCCTGCCATGCGCGCGGTGGTCTCGACGCACATGTTCGTCTGGATGCCGGTGATCACGAGTTGACGGATGCCGCGGGCCTGCAGCCAGGCGTGCAGGTCGGGTTCGCCGTAGAAGGCCGAGTTCACGTGCTTCGTCACGAACAGGTCGTGCGGGGCATCCGCGACCATCTCCTTCAACGCGTTGCCCTGGCTGCCGGTCGCGAGCGGCGAGCCGGGGGAGCGCGAGTCATGCCGTACGAGCACGACCGGCCGCGCGGCATCCGTCCACGCTGCGATGAGCCGCCCGATGTTCTGCTCGGCATCGGGGTTGTCGCGCTGGCCCCAGGAGGGATCATCGAAGCCCTCTTGCACGTCGATCACGATGAGCGCAGCGGTGTCGTCGAATTGCATGCCTCCATCGTCGTCGTTCGGCAGCGACCGCGTCACGAGAACAGGAGAATGTGGCGGCTTGGCCACGAAAACAGGCAGACTCGCAGCGCTGCACTCGGGAGTCTCCTGTGTTCGCGCTGCGCTACGGTGAGCCGGTGATCCTCGAACATGCCCTGTTGCCCGTCGTCCCCGGTCGTGAGGCCGAGTTCGAAGCAGCGTTCGCCGAGGCGAAGGCGATCATCTCGGTGATGCCCGGGTTCGTCGACCTGCAGCTGTCGCGGTCGATCGAGACGCCGAACGAGTACCTGCTGCTCGTGCACTGGGAGAGCGTCGAGGCGCACGAGCAGGGGTTCCGTGGATCTGCAGAATACGAGCGCTGGCGTGCGTTGCTGCATCCCTTCTACGAGCCGTTCCCGGTCGTCGAACACTTCGCCGAGGTGCACAGGGCCTGATCGACTGTGCACAGGGCCTGGTCGACGGTGCACAGGGCCTGACCGACGGTGCACAAGGACTGATCAGTGCGGCTTGGTAGCCTGAGCGCAGGTCGGCACACCATGATCGCGCCGGCCCCGGACGAGGGAACCCAGTACCCGGAACGCGACAAGACTGGCACTCAGGGAGTGAACAGTCATGGCATGGGTCATCCTCATCGCGTCGGGCGTACTCGAGGCCGTCTGGGCCACCGCGCTCGGCAAGTCAGAAGGCTTCACGAAGCTGTGGCCCTCGGTGGTCTTCGGAGTCGCACTGCTCGCGAGCATGGCCGGATTGGCGTGGGCGATGCGCGACATCTCCACCGGCACGGCATACGCCGTCTGGGTCGGAATCGGCGCAGCGCTCACGGTCATCTGGGCGATGATCACCGGTGAGACGGATGTCTCGTGGATCAAGCTCGCGCTGATCGCCGGCCTCGTCGGCTGCGTCGTCGGCCTGAAGCTCGTCGACGGCACCGGCCACTAGCCACATGCCCGTCCGAGGGCACGTGAATCGCGGCGGCATTCACATGTAAAGAATTCTTGACGTGGTGTCGAAGATCCCTTACATTGATGGATGTCAGGTTTTCTTTACATGATTCGGACCAAGGAGTGCAGATGTCATACGAGGAGAAAGGCACCTGGGTCTATCTGGTGGTCGCGGTCGTCGGGTACTCGGTGTACCTGTCATTCGTGCTCCCAACGCTCGTGGGCGGCACGCCGGTCGATCAGATCGATTACGTCCCCGTCATGCTCTGGACGATCGGCGGCGCGATCGTCGCGTCCATCGTTGCTCGCATCACCGTCGAGATCTTCGCGCCGAGCGGCAGCACGAAGGGCGACGTCCGCGATCGTGAGATCGATCGGCTCGGTGAGCGCGTGGGCGGCTCGTTCGTCGTGATCGGCGCATTGGGGGCCCTCGTGCTCGCGATGTTCCAGGGACACTGGTTCTGGATCGCGAACATCATCTACCTCTGCTTCCTGCTCTCCGCCGTGCTGTCGAGCGTCACGAAGCTGGTCGCCTACCGCAAGGGCGTACCGACGTGGTGAAGCCGACCAAGGTCACCAATGACATCCGTGCGCTTCGCTTCCGCCACGGGGAGATGACCCAGGCCGAGCTCGCCCAACGCCTCGGCGTGACCCGACAGACCGTCATCGCGATCGAGCAGGGCCGCTATTCGCCCTCGCTCGAGGTGGCCTTCCAGATCGCTCGGGTGTTCGGGGTGCCGCTCGACGACGTGTTCCAGTACCCCGCAACAGGCGCAGAGGAGGCGGCATCATGAGAGCAGCAGTGGTGGAGCGGTACGGCGGCCCCGACGTGGTGCGACTGCGAGACATCGACGTGCCCACGATCGCGGAGCGAGAGCTGCTGGTTCGCGTGGCGGCGACCACGGTCGGCTCGACCGACGGCACGAACCGCAGTGGTCGGCCCGCCTTCTCGCGGCTCTTCTTCGGACTCGCACGGCCTCGGCATCGGGTGCTCGGGTACGACTTCGCCGGCGTTGTCGAACGGGTGGGGCCGGCCGTTTCGCGATTCGCGCCCGGTGAGCGCGTGTACGGAACGCTCGCACCCTCGCCGGGCACGCACGCCGAATTCGCGCGGATCGCCGAGGATGGCGTCATCGGGCGCATCCCCGACGGTCTCGATGCGGCGGGCGCGGTCTCGCTGCTCGACGGGTTCTTCACCGCGATCCCGTTCCTGCGCGACGGCGCCCGCGTGCGCGCCGGCCAGACGGTGCTCGTGAACGGTGCGTCGGGCACCGTCGGCTCCTCTGCGGTGCAGTTCGCAAAGCACCTCGGTGCCACCGTCGTCGGCGTGTGCGGCAGCGACCACGTCGACCTCGTTCGCTCACTCGGCGCCGACCGCGTGATCGACTACACGCGGGAGGACTTCACCGACGCGGTAGAGCAGTACGACGTCATCTTCGACGCCGTCGGCAAGCGCTCCTTCCGCGAGTGCCGGCAGGCACTGATGCGCGACGGCATCTACCTCTCGACGGTGCCGACGCTTCCGGTGCTGCTGCGGGCGCGGCACGCGAGGTCGTCTGACACCGGGCAGCGCGCGGGCATCCTGTTCACCGGGCTTCGCAGCCTCGCGGCGAAATCGGCCGACCTGGTGCTGATCGGCGAGTTGGCCGAGTCGGGTGCGATCGTGCCGGTCATCGACCGGGTCGTGCCGTTCGACGAGATCGCCGAGGCGCACCGCCGCGTCGATGGCGGCCACAAGGCGGGAAACGTCGTAGTGGCAGTGTCGCCGTTGTCGCATGGCCGCGAGGCGGAGTCATGAGGGCGATCGTGCAGCGCCGGTACGGCGGGCCCGCGGTGCTCGAACTCGCCGAGGTGGCGGCCCCGACGCCGGCAGTCGACGAGGTGCTCATCCGAGTGCAGGCGGTCGCCGTGAGCGCGGGCGATGCCTTCATCATGCGGGGTGTGCCGAGTGCCGTTCGCCTCGCGTTCGGCCTGCGGCATCCGAAGCGCTCGATCATCGGGCGGGATATTGCGGGCGTCATCGAAGCCGTCGGCTCTGGTGTGACGAAGTTCCGCGTCGGCGACCCGGTGTACGCCGAATCCGACCAGGGCGGGTATGCCGAGCTGGTCGCCGTCGCCGAGGAGTTCGTCGTTCGGCGTCCGGCGAACGTGGACGCGATCCACGCGGCGGCCGTTGTCGTGTCGGGCACGACCGCGCTGCAGGGCTGGCGCCTCGCCGGCATCGGGCCGGGCTCGCACGTGCTCGTCAACGGCGCGTCGGGAGGCGTCGGCGGATTCGCCGTGCAGCTCGCCAAGGCGATGGGTGCTGAGGTGACCGGCGTCTGCCGCGGCGCGAAGGCTGAGCACGTGCGGGCGATCGGTGCCGACCACGTGATCGACTACACCCGTGAGGATTTCACGGCCGGCGGCATCCGTTACGACGCGATCTTCGACCTCGTCGCCGACCATTCCCTCCGCAGCCTGCGCCGCTCGCTCACGAGGAATGGCGTGCTGGTGCTCTCGTCGGGAACCGGCGGCAGGGTGTTCGGACCGTTCGGGCGCATCATCCGGGCCTCGCTCCTCGGTCCGTTCGTATCGCAGCGGCTGCGCCCGCTCGCGGCCCGACGCAATGCCGACGACCTCGCCGAGCTCACCGGCCTCATCGAGGCGGGCGAGGTGACGCCCGTCGTCGATCGCACGTTCGACCTCGCGGATGCCGCGGAGGCGATGCGCCGGTTCGAGGCCGGCGCAGTGCGCGGCAAACTCGTGCTCACGGTCTGACTCGTCCGGCGGAATCCCGGCGCTGCCATGGAATCCGTCGATTAGCGGATTCCAGCGGCCCAACGGGATTCCGCCGCGAATCGTCGGACAGGCGGCTGCTAGGTTTCGCGTATGTCGCTGAATCTCCTGCTGCAGGACGCGCTCACCGCAACACCCGAGAAGCCTGCGCTCATCTTCAACGAAAGCTCCACCTCGTACCGCGCGCTCGCCGAGGCGGTCGAACGGTCGGCGCGCGGGTTGCTGTCGCTGGGAGTGGCTCCCGGCGATCGCGTGGCGATCTTCATGCGCAACCGCTCGGAGTTCGTCGAGCTCTATCTCGCCTGCTTCCGTGTCGGCGCGATCGCGGTGCCGCTCAACCACCGCTTCCAGACCGACGAGGTCGTCTTCGCGGTCGACCATTGTGCGGCCAAGCTGCTCATCGTCGACGGAGCCCTGCTGCCGATCGTGCAGGACGTGCAGGAGGCCGCACCGAGCCTCGCGGGCGTCTACGTCTACGGTGACGTCCCCGATGGGGCGCCGCATCGGTGGGCCGGTGTCGTCAGTGCCGCCGCCGAACCGGCCGGCTGGCCGTCGGTCGGCGATGACGATGCGGCGATGATCCTGTACACGTCGGGCAGCACCGGCAAGCCGAAGGGTGTCACGCACACCCACCGCTCGATCTTCGCGTCGGCATCGGCTCGCGTGGCCACCCAGCAGTTGACTCCTGACGACATCTCACTTGCGGCCACCGCCATCTGCCACGCCGGCGCCGCGGTCGGGGTCGCCTTTCCGACGCTGCTCGCCGGCGGTACAGTCGTCATCCTCGCCGAGAGCGATCCTGAGCTGTTCCTCGATGCACTCGAGACGCAACGTCCGACGCGCACGATCCTGCTGCCGGCGCAGCTGCTCGATGCCGTCGTCGATCCTCGTGCGAAGGACGTCGATTTCGGATGCCTCCGCGAGGTCGAGTGCGGCGGTGACCAGATCTCGCCCGACCTGTACACCGAGTTCGCGAAGGTCGCCGATCTGCAGCTGAACCAGCTCTACGGGCTGACCGAGTGCGAGGGGACCACCATGAACCCGCCGTTCGGCCTGATCAAGCGCGGCTCGATCGGCATTCCGCGCGAGGGTGTGGAGGTGCGCATCGTCACGGCAGGCGAGCATCCAACGGGCGAGGATGTCGCGGCCGGGCGCACCGGTGAGATCTGGATCCGCGGTGACTCGCTGATGACCGGCTACTGGGAGGACCCCGAGCACACCGCGGCGACGTTCGCCGATGGCTGGCTGCGCACCGGCGACCTCGGGAGTCGTGACGATGACGGCTATCTCTTCTTCCAGGGGCGCATCAAGGAGATCATCATCAAGGGAGGGTCGAACATCGCACCCGGAGAGGTCGAAGACGTGCTGGACGCGCATCCCGACGTGGAACTCAGTGGTGTCGTCGGCACGCCCGACGCCCGCCTCGGCTCGCTCGTGCACGCGTTCGTCGAACTGAAGCATGGGCTCGCGACGCCACCGACAGAGCACGACCTGAGGGCCTTCGCCGCCGAGCGCCTGGCGGCCTACAAGGTGCCCGATCGCTGGACCTTCGTGACCGACCTGCCGAGGAACAAGGTCGGCAAGATCGACCGGCACGCGCTGCACGTGCGGGCGGTGGAGCTCGACGCGGCGTAGGCCGACTGGCCGCAGCGCTCAGCCCCACGGCTCACCCGAGCAGCACGGCCCCGTACGCGAGCGCAGCCACGAGCGCCCACGAGGTGAGGCCCACGACGAGCGCCCGCCACCCCGTGGTGATCAGCTCGGCGAACCGGATCGACGCGCCGAGCGCGAACAGTGCCATCGCGAGGAGCGCGGTCTGCATGAGGTCGGCACCGGCGAGGAACCACTCGGGCAGTGGCACGAACGTGTTGAGCAGCGTTGCCACCAGGAATCCCGCGACGAACAACGGCACGATCGCCGGTCGCGTTCCGGTGGGCTCGATGGCGCGGCGCCGCTCGACCGCGGCCGTGATGGCGACCATCGGGGCGAGCATGAGCACGCGGGTGAGCTTCACCACGACGGCCACCGCGAGCGCCGCCGTGCCGGCGAGCTGCGCGGTCGCGACGACCTGACCCACGTCGTGCACTCCCGCGCCCACCCAGTGCCCGAACCCCGTCGTCGAGAGGCCGAGCGGGTGCCACAGCGCGGGCAGCACGGCGATCGCGAGCGTGCCGCACAGCGTGACGAGCGCGATGGGCACCGCCTGCTCCTCGTCGCGGGCGCGCACCGTCGACGCCATTGCGCCGATCGCCGACGCGCCGCAGATCGCGAATCCGCTCGCCACGAGCAGGGGCTGGTGTCCTGGAAGTCCGAGTGCCCGCCCCAGGCCGATCGTGCCGACGAAGGTGAGGATCACGACCGCGACGGTCGTCGCGATGGTGAGCCAGCCGAGGCCGGCGATGTCGATGAGGCTGAGCTTCAGCCCCAGCAGTACGATGCCCACGCGGAGCAGCGTCCTCGCGGCCACGCGGAGTCCGGGGCCGAGGCTGCCGCCGAGCGCCGGGTGCAACGCGGGCACCTGTCCCACGACAATGCCGAGTGCGACGGCCGCGGTGAGGATCGGCAGGGCGGGAACAGCAAGATGCAGGAGCCACGAGATGAGGGCCGCGGATGCTGCGACGACCAGTCCGGGCATCCAGACATGCAGTCCAGGCATCCGTTCGCGCCTCACGTCATTCCCATCACGTCACCCAGCTCGGCGTCCAGAAGTGCAGCTGCCGGAACTCGGGCGTGACCGGCACCGCCGTCCAGATGGGGTAGTAGAACGCGCTCACGAGGATCACGAAGCCGAGGAAGATCCCGACCGTCGCGATGCCCCGCAGGCGTCGCCACTGCGCGTCCTCGCGGCGACCGAGGATGAGCGCGATGACCGCGGTGAGGGCGAGCATCGTGAAGGGCTGGAAGACGATCGAGTAGAACTGGAACACCGTGCGGTCGAGGTACATCAGCCATGGCAGGTATCCGGCGGCCAGACCGAGCAGGATCGCCCCCGCCTGCCACTCGCGGTAGCGGATCAGGCGGTAGACGAGGTACACGGATGCCGCGGCCGCGGCCCACCAGATCAGTGGATTGCCGATGCCGATGATCGATTCCCAGCACGTGTCGGCGCCGCATCCCCCCGAGCCGTCGTCGGCCGACGCGAAGTACATGTTCGTCGGCTTGAACATGATGAGCCAGGTCAGCGGATTGGCCTCCGATGGATGCTCGCCGTGCACGCCGAGGTGGTACGTGTAGGCCGACTGGTGGTAGTGCCACAGGCTCTGCAGCGAATGCGGCACCCACGCCAGCCAGCCGGTCGCCTGGTTGGCGACCTCGTCGGCCCAGTGCCGGAAGTATCCACCGGCGGTGACGAGCCAGCCGGTCCACGACGCGACGTACACTGCCACCGCGACGGGCACGAGCAGCACGAAGGTGACCGGCGCCTGCTTGAGCAGGGCGCCGGTGAGCCAGAACGGCACGCCGGCCCTACGGCGCGCGAGTGCGTCGACCACCACCAGGTAGATGCCGAACGCCGCCAGGAACCAGATGCCCGACCACTTCACGGCGCACGCGGCGCCGAACGCCGCGCCGGCGGCGATCACCCACGGGCGAGCCCAGATCGCCGGCCCGTAGTGCGGGTCATGCCCAGCCGCGCGCGCGTCGCCGAGCCGCTGCTCGAGCACGCGCGTCGCGCGCGAGCGGTCGAGCAGCACGAACCAGAACCCGAGCAGCGCGAAGAACATCAGCCAGTTGTCGAGCAGCGCCACCCGCGACATCACGATTGCGTTGCCATCGACAGCGAGGAGCAGCGCGGCGATGACCGCCACCATCGTTGAGGGCCAGAGCCGCCGCGCGACGAGCGCGAGGATGAACACCGCGACCGTTCCGGCGAGCGCGGTCGACGCTCGCCACCAGAACGCGTCGCCGGCGCCGAAGGCAGCCATGCCGAGCGCGATCAGCCATTTGCCGAGCGGCGGATGCACCACATAGGCGGGGTCGTCGAGGAAGATGCCGGTGTCTCCGCGTGCGAAGTCTTCATCGGCGCCTTCGGGCCAGCTCGACTCGTACCCGTTCTGGAGCAGCGTCCACGCGTCTTTCACGTAGTACGTCTCGTCGAAGATGATCGCCTGCGGATGCCCGAGGTTCCAGAATCGCAGCACACCCGCGAGCAGGGTGACGAGGATCGGACCGCCCCAGTACCAGAGCGCTCGCCGGCGCGGGGTCGAGAGCAGGCGCTGCCACCAGTCGTCGAGGCGGGTGCCGCGTGGCTCGACCTCGATGGAGCGTTCATCGTGGGCGTCGACCTGCTCGCGTTCGTCGGCCACTGCACCCATGCGCCAAGCGTAATCGGGCCC
>JALYWB010000069.1 GCA_030852935.1 Actinomycetota bacterium
GTCGATATTGTCGGCGAGTTTCGAGAAGGCGTCCTGGAACCATTCGGCCTGTTCTTGGGTTACTGACATCTCTGTTCCTTTGGTCTGTGTTGCCTGCGCCGTGTCATGTCGTGGTCACCACGTGTTGAAACCGATGTTGTTCCATTGGGACCCGCTGATGCCGCCGAGCGTGCGGGAGGTCCCTCCGCTGACGTTCTCGAAGCGCACTGCGATCGTCTCGCTGGCCGAACGTACGCCGAGGTGGTTCTGCAGCTGCAGCTGCCCGCTCGCACCGATGTCGACCTGCTGCTGGTAGCTGCAGCAGGAGCCGCCATTGATCGTCGCGAAGACGCGGTAGGTGCCCGGATCCATGTTGGCCCAAGTGATACGCACCTCGGCGCAGCCGCCGCCCCCACTCTGGCACGATCGGCTCGGACCCTTTCCGAGTGAACCCGATGGCTGCGGCGGCGGCGGGTCGCTCACGCCGACCGTGTCGGATCCGACCGGCCCGGCGCTCCCGCTGCCGTTGTTGATCGCAACGACCTCGAGTGTGTAGCTCCCGGCGCCCACATTGTTGACGCGGCCCGACGTGCCTGGGGTCTCCTGCCAACCGTTGCCGGTACCTGTGATGCGCCATCGATACTTCACTGATCCACCACCGGTGTCGCCCGGCGCATCCCAGCTCGCCGTGAGATCGGATGGTGCGTTGCCCGACGAGCGAAGGGTGACGCCGCGCGGCGCGGTCGGGGTGCCGTATGGTGTCGCCGTCGTGCCCGCTGACCACTCCGATGGGCCGATGCCGTTGATCGCACGGACCGTGAACGTGTACGCCGTGCCGTTCGTGAGGTCACCGATGCGCTGGGCGATTCCTGCGGCGTCCGCGCCGAACGTCTGGGTCTTGTTCCCGTAGTGGACCTCGTACCCGGTGATGGCCGAGTTGTTGTTCGCGGGTGCCTGCCACCTGACGTTGGCGAACCTGTCGCCCGCATCCACCGTGGGCGCACCCGGCTTGTCGGGCTCGTCGCGAACGATGACCTCCACGTAGCCCTGCGTCTCCCGGGCGGGATCGAGCGTGGCATCCTGGACGCGGTAGATCACGCTCAGCGTGCCGGTGAACGCCGCGCCGGTGCGCACCGTAACGTCACTCGCCGTGTGACTCACCGAGGCGTTCGAGCCGACGTCGAGCTGGTTGATCTCGGCTGCGATCACGGTGAGCGGCTCGCCCGGGAATGGGTTGAAGTCGTTCTTGAGCACCTCGATCGTGCCCGTGTCGCTGCGGGTCAGGTAGATCGGCCCGTCGTCGACGGCCTGTGGCTTCGCCTTCGTCGACGAGACCACCTTCACGTCGACGTAGCCGGGCACCGTGAACTCCTTGAACGTGACGTTGAAGGTGAGCCGGGTACTCGTGCCGGGCTGCACGCCGCGCGGAGACGAGATGCGCAACGTGCTGCCGTCGATGGCGGCCTCGATATCGGCCGTCGTGCCGGCGAGGTTGCCGTAGCCGAGCCGCTCGATGATGTCGGGGTTCGGATGGTCGCTCGAGGAGCGAAGGTCGATCTCGAGCGGCTCTTCTCCCGCCTCGATGGTCTCGGTGCGCGGCGTGAACACAGGCGGGGTGTCCTCGAAGTTCGGGTCGCCGACCGTGATCGGAATCGTGAGCAGCGCCTTGCGCCCCTCTGGATCGTCGGCACTCCTGCCGTCGGTCACCTCGAAGGTGACGGATGCCTCGCCGCGATAGTCCTTCGCGGGCAGGTACTGCAACGTCGAGCCGTCGACGAATGCGGCTTCGCGCGCGTTCCCGGCCGAGGCAGAGAGGATGAGCGCCGGCTTGCCCGACGGCACCACGACGATGTCGGCGACATCCCACTGGATGCTGCCGTTCATCGGCACGACGATCGGATCGAGATCTGCGAGGTGCGGGGCGGGGAAGGTCGGCTTCTGGTCCTCCTCCTCGAGCTGCTCCTCATTCACCGATGGGGGCACGATGACGAAGGCCATCGCCGACAGGTCGTCGAGGTCGTTCGTGAGCCGGTACGCGACGGCGTAACGCTCGCGTCCGGGCTTCACCTCGATGCCGCCGTCGGGCTTCACTTCGGCACGATCGGCGTTCGGGCCTTCGAGGGTCACCACGAGGTCTTCGACGAGACCGCCCGGGTTCGTCGCGTCGTCGAGCGGGTGCACCGTCACCGAGTCGACGTCGAGCACCTCCTCGGGCTCGATCACCTGGTCTTCGGCCGTGGGCGGCAGGATCTTCGCGTTCTCCTTGACGGCGATCTGCAGGAACGCCGTGTCGGCACCGCCGTGGCCGTTCGAGATCTCGTAGCGGATCGTGAACGCACCTTCGTGCTCTGGGGCCGTGACGACGACGCGCCGATTGTCGCGGATCTCGGCCTCGATGCCCTCGTCGACCTCTGGCAGGTCGACCGCCTTCAGGCTGAACCCGCTCGGATCGGAGTCGTTGAGCAGCACCTCGACCGACGCCGTGCGCCCTGGCTTCATCTCGATCGCATCATCGACGGCCTTGGGAGGCAGCGCCACCGCAGGACGAGGGATCACGCCGATGCGGATGGTGCCCTTCGCCGTCGCACCAGCCGCGTCGCGGAGCTCGTACGAAAACGTGTCGGTGCCGGTCGACCCGGCGAACGCCTCGTAGGTGATCGCGGTGCTCGTGCGATCGGCGACCCGGCCGAGGCCCGGTGCGGTCGAGATGCCGGTGAGCATCACCGAGTCGCCGTCGGGGTCGAGTCCGTCGAGCGGGATGTCGATCTCGACGGCCGAACCGGCGAAGGTGCGCGAGATGAGCGGTGTCGGCAGCGGGGCACGGTTCTCGCCTGCGTCCTTCGCGATGACCGTGAACGTCACGTTGGCCCGCGCCGACTGCTCGAAGTCGTCACCGATCGTGTACACCGCGGTGTACGTGCCCGGCGTCTCGGGTGCCTGGAAGCGCACCTCGTCGTCGTCGACGAAGGCGAGCCCCTGCAGCGCGCTGGTGTCGGCGAGCTCTGGCAGTACGTGAATGGCGCTGCTGTCGGGGTGGTAGTCGTTGTCGAGCACCGGCACGGTCGCGATGTCGCCGGCACGCACGATCGCGGTGTCGTCGACGGCGACCGGTGGCTGGTGCTGCACGAGGGGCGGCACCGGCACGACGGTCACGGTCGCAGTGGCCGTGGCGATGCCGTCGGAGATCGTGTAGCTGAACTGGAGCTGCCGGTCGAGCGCCTCGGATGCGGTGACGCGGGCGACCGTGTTGGTGAGGATCTCGACCGAGACGAGGTCGTCGGTCTGCGAGTCGTCGGCGGACTGCACGGCGAGCACTCGGCCCGACGGCGACACGTCGTTCACGAGGAGGGGCACCGTCGTCGGCTCCCCCGGTCGGAGGTAGGCGGTGTCCTTCACGGCGATCGGCGGCGGCGCCTGCGCGGGCGGCTCCACGACCTGCACGCGAATGAGACCGATGCTGACCGCGGCATCCGCCCCGAGGTTGTAGAGGAAGATGTACTCGCCGGGCGCGCTCGACGAGAAGGCGATGGTGCCGCGCTCGGGATTGGGCGTGACCGCCGCATCGGTCGGCACCTGATCGACTCCGAGCAGTGCGAGCGGTGCGCCAGAGGGCGAGAGATCGTTCTCGAGCGGGTCGATGAGCACGGTCTCGCCCGCGAAGACCTGCGCGAAGTCGGGCGTTCCGACCGGGTTCAGCGAGCCGGCGGGCTTCACGTCGACCGTGAACGTGCCGGTGGCAGTCAGCTGCCCGTCGGAGACGGTGAATGCGACATCCTTCAGGCCGAGCTCACCCGACTTGTGCTCGAATGTGACGAAGCCGTCGGGACTGAAACGTACGGAGTCGCCGCTCGTCGGCGACGCGTTCACCAGGAACACGTCGTCGCCGTCGGGGTCGTTCCAGTCGGCGAGCACGTTGTACGAGATCTGCTGGCCCTGTTCGACGCTCACCGCGCCCGACCGCATCGACACGGGTGCGACGTTCTCGCTCTCGGGCACGATGCGCACGTTGACGGATGCCTCTGAGACGCCGTTCCGGCCGTCGGCGACGGTGTAGCGGAACGACACGGTGCCGGCTGCACCCTCGGCAGGGCTGAACTGCAGGGCCCGGCCACCGTCGATCAGCTCGAGCCGCCCCTGCGACTCGGCGACCTCGGACGTACCGGCGACGGTGAGCACATCACCGTCGGGGTCGGTGTCGTTCTCGAGCACCTCGAGCACCGTCGTACGGCCCGGCCGCACGCCGGCATCGTCATCGCGGGCGAGCGGTGGGCGGTTCTGGTCGGTGCGCTCGGCAAGCGTGTCTTCGAAGGTCTGCTGCGCACTCTTCTCGTCGCCCTCGAGTTCGTCGGTCTCTTCGGGAGGTGTGACCTCTTCCCAGTTGTCGACGAGCCGGAGGTCGGAGTCGACGAGCCACGCGTTGCCGTTCGTGAGGTCGTTCAGCACCACGACATCACGGTTCACGCGGAACTCGAGACGCGAGCCCTGCGTGGGCTGTTCGATCGCCTGCGAGGCGGGCTCCTCGCCGTCGCACGCCGCAAGGTAGGTCGACGACGTCGCCCACGCGGCGTGTGCGCAGCCGTTCACCCACACGGGAGCTGCGACCTCATCGGCGGCGCGGGCGGGCGCGGCATCCGCGTCGCTCTCGATCACGTTCGGGTCGCCGCCGCCCAGCGGCACGCCGATGAGCTCGGCTGCGCCGGCCACGTAGGCGCGGTCATGTTCGGCGCTCGATTGCTGCAGACGAAGGCCTGGCTCAGGGAGTTCGACCTCACGGCCGTCGACCACCACGGTGTTGCGATCTTCGTCGAAGACGACCGCACGCTCGCCGACCGCGGCGAGCTGGTGGACGCCGAGCTTCGGCAGTTCGGAGAAGGCAGGCTCTCCGCCGCCGGCCGACAGCGTCATGAGCCGGTCATCGTCAGCTGAGGTCGCGAAGACCGTCCCCCTGTCGCTGACCGCGACGCGTGAGTCGCCACCGAGTTCGGCTGCCGGGTCGGTGCCGCGATAGTCGAACGAGAGGTCGCCACCTGCGGCCGTCGTCCACAGTTCGCCCTTCGGCGAGAGGATCGCGAGCACGTCGCCGCCATAGGCGATCTGGGAACCGAGCGGCACGTCGATGCGCTGCGTGAGGGTCGTGAACGCCGGGTCGATGCGCTCGATCGATCCGACGCTCGCGTCGAACAGGAAGACGTCATCGCCGTTCTGGAAGACGTCGACGTCGTTCGACGCGGTGGCCACGGCAGCGTCGAGTTCTTCGATCTGCCGGTTCAGCCGGCCGGAGAGCAGCTCCTCGCCGTTGGTGACCCAGACGTCGCGGGCACGCAGGTCGGGGTCGGTGACGGGGAACCCCTCATGCAGCGCGGCGATCGTCACCGGCGTTCCGACGGCGATGACCAGTGCCACCACTGAGGCGAGCTGCTTGCGCCCGCGCGGCCAGGCCGTGAAGGTGCCCACTTTCAACTCCCCAGTGATTTCGTCGACCGAATGCGTCGGAAATCCGAGCGCGCGGGCACCCGGACGGCCATCAACCTAACATGCTCCGGTGTCCCCCAGAAATGGGCATGCCTCCCCATCGCCGATCAGGACGTACTCGACTCCGGCGGTGAGCCGACCGGGGCCGCGTCGAGGAGCGGCAGGTCGTCGCTGCTCACGAGTCGAGTCGCGACGGCGTACTCGACGAGGCGTGCGCGCCGATTCGTGGCGAGCTTGCCCCGACCGCCACGAAGCCCGTCGACGCCAATCTTGTCGAGCTTCTCGCAGACGTTGTCGAGCTTGCGATTGAAGGTCGTCATGCTCCACCCGAGGCGGGCGGCGGCCTCTGCGGAGGTGGGAACGTTGGCCCGTCCTGCCGAGGGTTGCACGAGCAGGTGCTCGGCCAGCGCGACGACGAGGAGTCGCTGGCTCGAGGTGAGCGTCACGGGAAGGATCGTGGTGCCGCCGTCCTCTGCCCTCGCGGTGACGGAGGTGTTGTAGAAGTCCTCCTCGGCGTGCACGGTGAAGTCGTACGTGGTGGAACCGGCACTGAACATGACGTGCACGGTCTGGAAGACGAGCGGGAGCTTCGCGCCGGGCGAGACCCACGCCTGCACGCTTCCCGTCGCGTCCGACACCGTGGCCGACAGGAGTTGCCCGACGTTCGAGAGCCACCAGAGGCCGAACTCGGCCGAGAGCGTGAGGAACGTGCGGTGCAGGTACGGGTTGTCGTCGATCGTGAGGTCGGACTCCCGGCCGATCGTGAACGGGCGGTCGCCGTCGACGGTGTACGACTCGCCGCAGAACTCCACCCGGAGCGGCCTCATGACGTGCAGCCTGTCGTCGTCTCCGAAGTCTTGCTGCCGCGCTGCACCTGCACGTCGATGCAGATGCGATCGCCCGCGCCCACGCCCTCGACGAGGATCGTCGGGCCGTCGGCGACCTCGGTGGAGCCCGAGCCGTCGGCACGCTGCCAGCGGTAGCGGTCGCCGTCCTCCGCGTTCTCGTGCGAGACGGCGAACGACACCCCCGACCCGTCGCCCGCGGGCACGCCGGGTTCCACCTCGGGGGTCGGCACGGTCGCCTCGAGAATCGCGTCTTCGCTGACGGGGGCGGTCGTCGGATCGGGAGCGCCCTGCTGCAGGGTGCCCGAGAGGGCCATCGCGACGCCGATCGCCCCGACCACGACGATGCCGGCGGCGATGCCCACGACGGATGCCGCGCGCGAGCGTTTCGGGCGGGAGCCCGCTGCTCCTGCGCCCGAACCTTCGCCTGGCTCACGTGTCGGCTGGGGTCGCGCCACCGCCGCCGCGGGTGTCTGCCCCGCGACCACCGTGCGTCGAGGCCGGACGACGGTCTCGTCGACTCCGGCGGCCGGTCCCGCGGGCGCACCCGCGGCTCGCCCCACCGCCGAACGCACGACGGTTCCGTCGTCGGGTGTCGAATCGGCCGCCACGGCGCCGGTGTTCGGTTGCGCATCGATCGGTCGCGGCATCCGAGCGCGCGTGGCATCGTCGTCGTGTGGGGTCGGGGCGACGGGCTGCGCTTCGACCGAGCGCACCGAACGTGCTCGCGTTGCATCGGCGTCATCGCCGGGCGCCGCCTCGCGCTCGGTCGCGAGGTTCGGCACCTCGATGTTCGTCGACGCGTACCCGAGCTCGAGCTCGACCCGCTGCAGCGCCCGGGCGAACTCGACCGCGCTCGGATAGCGGTCGTCACGCCGGGTCGACATGCCCTTCGCGAGCACCGAAGCGAGACTGCGCGGCACGTCGGCCCGTTCGATCGGGGTGATCGCGCCGCGCTCGATGCGTCCGATCAGGTCGAGCGAACCGTTGGGACGACCCGGGATCTCGAACGGGGTTCGCCCGGCGAGCAGGGTGTGCACCGTGGCGGCCAGCGAGAAGACGTCGCTGCGCTGGTCGGGCCGGGGGTCGTCCTCGAACATCTCGGCAGGCGACCACGGCACGCTCATGCCGACCGCCGACTGCCCCGACGAGGTCGACGTGGGGTCGACCGGCGAGGTCATCGTGTGCACCGGCAGCTCGCCCTCGAGGTTCGATGAGATGCCGAAGTCGGTGAGAGCCGGCCACCCGTAGACGTTGGTCAGCACGTTGGCCGGCTTGATATCGCGGTGCAGGATGCCTGCGGCGTGCGCGGTGGCGACCGCGCCTGCCAGACGGATGCCGGTGCGCAGCGCATCCTCGACGGCGAACCGCTCGCGCTTGTACTGCTCGGCGAGGCTCGGACCCGAGCAGTATTCCATCACGAAGTACGGGCGACCGTCGCCCGACACATCCGCATGGAAGATCGTGACGATGAACGGATGCGCCGAGAGCTGGGCCATGAGGTTGGCCTCGGCGACGAACTGGGCGCGGGTGTCGCGGCCGAGCTCCTCGGTGAGCAGCACCTTCACGGCGACCTTGCGGCGCGGCAGACGCTGTTCGTAGAGGAAGACGTCGGCGAAGCCGCCGGATCCGAGCAGCTGCAGCGGGGTGTACCCGGGCAGGTCGGGCGGAGTCGAGGGGGCGCGCCGCATCAGTCGCCGACCACCTGGACGGTCCAGCCGCCACCGAGGTCGACGACCGTGCCTGCGAGCACCGGCGTGGGGTCTCCGGCACGGAGCTTGACGGGCGCCTTGCCCGGCGCGACCACGTGCGTGCCGTTGCGCGAGTGCAGGTCGGTGATCACGACGGTGTCGCCCTCGACCGACACGCGAACGTGACTGCGCGAGATGTCGGGGTCGCCTGCCCCGATCGTGACGAGACGCGGCAGCCTTCCGCCCGAGACCTGGCTGACGCTCGGCGCGCGACCCAGGACGACTCCTGGGCCGAGCGGTTCCAGCGCGCCGTCTGGCATGCGCAGGCTCGGGGAAGCGGCGGGCGCGGGCCGTGCAGCCTCGGCGACGGCAACGCCCGCGGCCGGAGTCGCGTCGACGCCTCGAGCGGCGCGCTCGGCGCGGAGGCGACGCAGGTCGATGCTGGCGACGGTCAAGCCGTCGTGATCGCCGTCGAGTTCGCCGTGTTCGCTCGCAACGAGTGCGGGCATCGGCTGCGACGGGGTCGAGGGGCCGGCGATCGTGTCTTCAGCAGGCACCATCGTCTGTTCGGCGGCGTGGGCCGCAGGGGCGCCGGGAGCGGGCGGGGCTGGCGGGAACCCCGGAGCCGGCGGTGTCGAAGCGGGTGCGGATGCCGCAGCCGAGGCAGCTGCCGAAGCAGACGGCCGTGCCTGCGTGGAGGCCGGTGCCGCATTCGGGGCAGGCGCTCGACTCTCCTGAGCGATCGGCTCGACCCCGTCTGACCGTACGCGCAGCGCCGGCACGACGGCCTCGACCACAGGGATCGGCGTCGCGGCATCCGACGACGACGTCGACGTTGCAGCCACCTCGAACGTTCCCGACGGGAGCACTCGCTCGGTCCACGTCGAGACACCTGCTCCTGAGACCTCTTCGTCGTCGACGCGAATGGTCAACTCGCCGCGCACGACGACCCGCACGGTTGCCCTCGCCCCGTCGCGCACCGCCAGCGCGAACTGCGGGGTGGCCGCGAGCCCGCCGGAGGTCAACCGATCGAGCACGTGCGAAGTGGGGTCGTCGTCGCCCAGCCGGGGCCAGAGCGCCGTGAGGTCGGCGGAGGCAGATGCGGGGACGACGAGTACCGCCCCGCCACGCACGGCGGCCAACCAGGTCGACGTCGGATCAGGCAGGTAGGTCGCCATGTTCGCCTCCGGAGGTGCGCGGTGTCGTGTCTTCGTTGGCACGGGATCTGGAGCTGAGTCGATCCCTCGTGGTCTCGTCGTCGTCGCCGTCGTGCTCGCCGAGGTGGGACTCGACGACGATCACGGTCACGTTGTCCCGGCCGCCGTGCTCGAGCGCGGCCTCGACGAGTTCGCCGGCCAGCCCGGCGGCATGCCCCGTATCGCCCGCCAGGATGCGCGCCAGCTGCTCGTCGCCGACCTCTCTCGACAGCCCATCGGAGCAGATCAGGAACACCTGTCGCCCCACTGCTGGAATCAGCCACACGTCGGGGTCGACGACGTCGTCGGCGCCGATGGCACGGGTGATCACGTTGCGATCGGGGTGTCGTTCGGCCTCCTCTGGCCTGATGAGCCCGGCATCGACCAGCTCCTGCACCGCGGAGTGGTCGACGCTCAGCTGCTCGAGGGTTCGGCCGTCCCAGGAGTAGACGCGGGAGTCGCCGATATTGAAGACCATCCAGTGGAAGCCTGCCTCGTCACCGGCGTCGACGAGCGCGACGCCGGTGAGCGTGGTTCCGGCGACGGCCGTGCCCTCCTCGCCTTCGTGGCTCAGGGCGCGGACCGCGTCGTTCGAGGTGTGGATCGCGTCGAGTACCTGCTCGGGTGACGTCGGGCGTCCCGCCTCGAGGTGTCGGCGGAATGTCTCGATGACCGCGCGACTGGCCGCGTCGCCTCGCGCGTGGCCGCCCATGCCGTCGGCGACCAGGTACACGGGCGCTTCGGCGAGGAAGGAGTCCTCGTTGACGCTGCGGACTCGACCGACATCGCTCTGCGCGCTGTGCGCGATCACCGCGGACCCACGCGGGAGCGCGACGATGTCCTCGCCATCAGCCGACACGGTTCTCCTCGTTGCAGCTCGCCACCGGGCCGAGGCCCGGGCACCCCTCCCAGGCGCCGCCTCCCCACGCTAGCAACTCCGGAACGCCCGCACCGACCATTGTGGAGATCGGGTGGTGCAGCGAACCGACGTCACCGCGCAGAGCGGTGATCGTCCTCCGTGAAGTGCGGCACCTCGTCGAGGAGCTTCGTGCCCCGCCGCCGCGAGTCGACTCGCGCCTTGACGAGGCTCGCGATCGTGGCCGCCGCCATGGCCGCGACGATGACGCCGAGCGATGCCCACGTCGAGATCTCGGGCGCCCATTCGATGGGCTCGCCGTTGTTGAGGAACGGGAGTTCGTTGACGTGCAGGGCATGCAGCACCAGCTTCACGCCGATGAACGCGAGGATGAACGCGATGCCGTACTTGAGGTATTCGAGCCGCTCGAGCAGGCCACCCAGCAGGAAGTAGAGCTGGCGCAGCCCCATGAGGGCGAAGATGTTCGCGGTGAAGACGATGAACGCGCTCTGGGTGATGCCGAAGATCGCAGGAATCGAATCGAGCGCGAACAACAGGTCGGTCGTGCCGATCGCGATGAACACGAACAGGATGGGCGTGAACACTCGAGTGCCGTCGATCGTGGTGCGCAGCTTGATGCCGTCGAAGTCGTCTGAGATGCGCACCCGGCGGCGGAGCATGCGCACGAGCGGATTGTCACGGTCGTCGTCGTGCGAGACGAAGGCCTGCTGATACGCCGTCCAGATCAACCACGCACCGAAGATGTAGAAGATCCAGCTGAAGTTCTCGATGAGCTGTGCGCCGAGCAGGATGAAGACGCCGCGGAAGATCAGCGCGAGGATGATGCCCACCATGAGCACCTCCTGCTGCATCTTCTTCGGAACCGCGAAGCGCGCCATGATGATGACGAAGACGAACAGGTTGTCGATCGACAGGCTGTATTCCGTGAGCCAGCCCGTGATGAACTCACCCGCATGCTGCGCGTCGCCGAGCAGGAACATCAGCAGCGCGAAGATCAGCGCGAGCGCGACGTAGAACACCACCCAGAGGGTCGATTCCTTGAACGACGGGACGTGCGGCCGTTTGATCACCAGCAGGAGATCCCCGATGAGGATCAGCGTGAGAACGATGAGGGATCCGACTTCGAACCAGATCGGGAGTTCGAGCACAGGTTGGCCTTCCGGGTGAGTTGAGGGTACAGATGAACCCGAAAGTCTCTCCCGAACACGCCTTCGCGCGCCGCAACGACCGGAGCGGCGTCTCTGGCGCTCGTATTGACGATCGTGACCCGAGACGCTGTGCGCCCCGCGGGATACTCCCCTTCGCTGGCACGAGTCTAACCGATGCGAATGGACGGATGCCGCGAGCCGAACGCCCCCGGATATGCCGAATGCCCTCGCAGAAGCGAGGGCATTCGGGCGTCTGAAGACTCAGCGTGACCCCAGCGGGATTTGAACCCGCGCTGCCGCCGTGAGAGGGCGGTGTCCTAGGCCGCTAAACGATGGGGCCGAATCGACAACTTGAAGAGTATGACACAGCCGCCGGGTCGCCGCAAAATCAGGGCCGCCCCGCGGCATCCACCGAATTCGCGCGTGCACCGAGAGTCGTCAGGCGTGCACCGAGAGTGCCGCTGCGACCACGTCGACCTCGATCGGAAGCGCGCCGACGCGCTCGCCATCGGCATATGCCACGATGTCATCGGCTTCGATCGAGATGTGCCGTGCACGTACGAACTCCACCGCGGGATGGTCCACGTGCTCCCCCGCGAAGACCTTCGGGAAGACCGCGATCAACCCGGCCCGCGAGAGCGGGTGCACGATGAACACGTCGAGCCACCCGTCGGTCAGATCGGCGTGCGGCACGATCTGCATTCCCCCTCCGAACGAGGGCGTATTCGCGACCGACACCAACATGGCGCGCTGCTCACGGCGCACCCCGTCGATCGTCATGATGTACCGGCGGGGGCGGAACGTCGCAAGTTCGCGCATGAGTGCCAACGTGTAGCGGCTCGGACCGCGAGGTCGGGTCATGTGGTTCGCCCGTTCGTTCACGACCGCGTCGAACCCCGTCGAGACGACGCAGGCGAACCAGGTGCGATGTGCACCGTGCCGCACGATGCCCGCATCGATCGGACGCGGCGGCCGCCTGAGCGCCGCGAGCATCGCCTCGATCGCGGCAGCGGGATCGTCGAACGGCAGGCCCAGGCCGCGCGCGAAGTCGTTGCCAGTGCCGGTCGCGACGATCGCCAGCGGCACCTCGGTCTCGGCGACGAGGTTGATGCCGAGCGACGCCATGCCGTCACCGCCCACGACGACGAGGCCGTCGGTACCCTGCTCGAGCGCCGACTCGGTCTCGCGTCGGAGCAGCTCGAAGTTCGCCTCGCGCACCATCGAGACCTCGTAGCCCTCGGCGATGAGCCGCTCCGCGACCGCGGGGCCGACGGAGCGATTGCGGCCGAAGGAGGCGGCCGGATTGACGGCGAGGAGCATCCGCCGGGGGGCACGGTACATGGAGCGATTCTGGCAGGCGGTGGGGCTTGCGCGGCGACGGGCGGCCGGTGTTGGCTCGAACCATGCGACTCACCAAGCTCGAACATGCCGCGCTCGTCATTGAAGACTCCGGCAGCAAGCTCTATGTCGACCCGGGCAAGTTCACGACGCCGATCACCGAGTCGACCGGCGCGGTCGCCGTGGTCATCACGCACAAGCACGACGACCACTGGACGCCCGAGCAGCTGCGGCGCATCGTCGACGCGAACCCCGGCGTGCGCATCTTCGGCCCGGCGGGCGTCGCCGCCGCGGCATCCGAGTTCCCGGTGCAGGTCGTGAATGCAGGCGACGAGGTCGAGGTGGGGCCGTTCCGGCTTCGGTTCTTCGGTGGGCAGCACGCGCAGATCCATTCGTCGATCCCGATCATCGACAATGTCGGCGTGCTCGTGAACGACACGCTGTACTACGCGGGCGACTCGTTCACCATTCCCGAGGGGGTCGACGTCGGAGTGCTCGCCGCACCGGCGGCCGCACCGTGGATGAAGCTCAGCGAGTCGATGGACTACGTCGTGGCGGTCGCGCCTCGGCGCGCGTTCCCGACGCACGAGATGCTGCTGTCGCAAGCCGGCAAGTCGCTGTCGAACGTGCGCCTTGCCTGGGCGACCGAACAGTCCGGCGGCGAGTACCTGCCGCTCGAGCCGGGTGACACCCTCGACTTCTGAGCCCCGGTTCGCCAGCGGGGCGGTGCGGGTTCCGCCTCTGTTCGGCTAATCAGGCATCGGGAAGGCGGGCCAGTCTTCGGGCCAACCGGGAGGATCGCCGTTCCCGTCGATGTTGCCGCCGCCGTCTTCGTTCCCATTGCCATTGCCGTTGCCGTTGCCATTGCCGTTGCCATTCTCGCCCGGACCGCCTTCGGCGGGCTCGTCGGGGACCACCTGGGCAGGTTCGGCGGGTTCTGGCGATTCCGAGGTCTGGCCGTTGTTGGGCTGCCCACTCGGCCCGAGGCTCTCGGTGAACGGGTCGCCACCGTACTTCGCATTGGCGACCGACATCACCACGGGCCACATCCGGTGCCGAGCTGTTGCCGCCTGGCCGCTGTCGAAGGAGAGGCTTCGCTGGTTCCCGGATCCGGTCACGCTCACGACCGCCGCGACGGTGGCGACCTTCGAACTCGCCCCCACCATCCAGGTGTCCTTCGCGTCATCCGTTGTACCCGTCTTGCCGATCAGCGGGACGCGCGGTTCCGTGGCACCCCACGACGATTGTGCGGTGCCGCTCGTCATCACCAGGCCGAGCGCGTAGTGCATCGCGGCGGCGACATCGGGAGAGACCGCGGGAGTACAGGTCGACTTGGGTGCCGCGATCTCGACGCCGTTGCGATCCACGATCCGGTCGATCGCGATGGGCGTGCAGGCGACCCCGTTGTTCGAGATGCCGGCGAACGCGACGGCCATGCTGAGCGGAGCGACCTCATTCGTGCCGATCACCGACGACGGACCCTGGAAGAGCGGATTGCCGTCGGCCCGGTGCACTCCGAAGGCCTCGGCGGTCTTCCGGATGCCGCACAAGTCGACCACTTTGGCCATGCCCACGTAGCCGGTGTTGATGGAACCGATCGTCGACTCCAGCGCCGTGTAGTTTGCGCCCGCTTCGTTCGCGTCGTTCCTCGGGTTCCAGTCGCCGGCGAAGTGCGGACCGAGACAGCTGTCTTGGAACGTACCCCAGTTGCTCTTGCGGCGGGAGTCGACGCGTTCACCGAGGGCATGACCCTCGTTGAGCCACTGCGCCAGGGTGAACACCTTGTACGACGAACCCGGTTGGAAGCCGCTCGACCCGCCCTCTGTGTAGTCGGTGTTGTAGTTGACGCTCGTGTACTGCGGACCGGTCTGCAGCACCGCGGGATCCTGGCTGTAGACCTTGTTCTGGGCCATTGCCAGCACACGCCCGGTGCCGACCTCGACGCTCGAGATCACGGCCCCGACATCCCATCCCGGGTAGGTCTGCGGCACGTTGTTCGCGATCGCGGTCTCTGCCGCGTTCTGCAGGTCGAGATCGAGTGTCGTGTAGACCTCGTATCCGCCGCGCCGGAAATTCAGCATGCGCTCCTGCTCGTCTTCCCCGAAGATCGGGTCGGTCTGCAGGATGTTCTTCACGTAGTCACAGAAGTACGCGCTGCCCGCTGCGGTCTGGCACCCCGTGCTCGGTTCGGTGATGACGGGCTGCACCGGCGTCGCGATCGCCTCGTCGAACTCGGCCTGCGTGATCTTCTTCTGCTCGAGCATGCTCGTGAGGATGTAATCGCGGCGCGCGGTGTTGTCGGCGTACCCGTTCGCCGCTCCATTCGTCTCGCTGTCGGGCCGGTCGAGCTGGAACTTCACGGGATTGTTGACGATCGCCATCAGCGACGCCGCCTGCGAGAGCGTGAGGTTCGCCGCCGTGGTCGAGTAGTAGTAGTTCGCCGCCGCCTCGATGCCGTAGACGGTGCCGCCGAAGCCGGCGATGTTGAGATAGCCGAGCAGGATCTCGTCCTTGGTGTACCGCTTCTCCACACCGATCGCGAGACGCATCTCCCTCAGCTTGCGATCGATGGCGACCTCGGTGGCCGTGTCGTAACAGGCGAGTTCGGCTTCTTCGACGATTGCGAAGCGGGAATCGGGGGTGAGCGCGGCCGACTCCTCCTCGGTCAACTTCTCGAGTGCGATGGGGCCTGCTTCACGTTCGCACTCCTGCACGAGAACGTTCTTGACGTACTGCTGGGCGATCGAGGAACCACCCTGCGTCCGGCCGCCGGTCGCGGTGGTCAACGCCGCCCGGACCGTGCCCTGCAGGTCGATCCCGCCGTGCTCGTAGTACCGGGGGTCCTCGCCCGCAATGGTGGCGTCCTTGACGTACTGGTTGATGGCGTCCCAGCCGACCTCGACCCGGTTCTGGTCGTAGAACGACGCGAGCAGGGCGGTCGAGCCGTCGGACCTCGTAGCGTAGATGTTGCTCTTCTGCGAGAGTTCGCCGATCGCGAGATAGCCCGGCAGGTTCTCGAACATCCCGATGGTTCCGGATGCCGCGATGCCGACGGTCGCGATGGCCGGCGTGATCCCGACCACCACGAGCGTGGCGGCGGCGGCACTCGCGACGATGAGGCCGATGAGCCCACCGATGACGCCAAGCGGCGTGCGAGTCTCAGCGAAGTCGCGGTTCCGCATATTCCGTGTCCTCACCGAACTCACCCCCCATGCGAGCGTCAGCGACGAGACGAGCCCGGTTCTGCAGGGCGTGCCTTCGTCGTCACTCCCAATCGAACAGCAGGGGGCGCCCCCTGTAAAGGGGACGCGCGGTCAGGCGAGGCGAGGATGGGCCGGATCGGCCAGATCGGCGTACTGCGGGTTGCCGGCGATGAACGCTGCCACGACGGGGCACTGCACGGTGAGCCGCTTTCCCCACTCGCGGATGTCGTCCAGTGCGAAGGCGATGAGGTCGGTCGCGATGCCCCGACCGCGGAACTCGGGAATCACGCTGGTGGTGAGCACGACCACGCGATCGTCCTCCTCTGTGTAGCGAAGGCTTGCCACCTCACGGTCCTCGAGCGTCGCGGAGTAGACATGTCGGTCGTCGAGGCGGTGCACCGCAATCTCCACCTCCGAATCGGCCGACGGTCGATCGACCTCCCGAACGGCGTACGCCGTCACCTCGTCGACCAACGCCGCGGTGCCCTCATCGAGGAAGCCGGCATCGTCGGGGTAGCCGGCTGCATCGGGATACTCGAACGATCCGGGACCAGCTGCTTCGCTCATGGCGCACCTCTCTCCAACCTCGATCTCACGACTCGACCGAGCCCGATGCAAGCCATGACCGGACAGGTGGTGCGATTGTGACGCTTGTCGTCCGCGTCCCGCCGCTGCGCGTTGTGGCGTGGGACGTCGGGGCGTAGCCTCTGCGTCATGCACCGGTTGACCCGCACCTCCGGCGTGTGATGTCGATGCGCGCAGTGCTGGCCGGCGGTGTGGGCATCCTGGTCGCCTCCACGGCCATCGTGGTCGCCGGTTGGTCGGGCGTTTCCGAAGCGCGGGGTGCGTACGACGTCGCCGTCGACCGATTCGAAACGGCGAACGAGAGCTACCTCGCGTCCTTCGAGGAGGTTCTGGCCGCTCGCCGCGAAGCCCGCGTTCCATTGGAGCTCGCCAGGGAGGTCGACGCGCTGGGGCTCGGACCCTACGCCGACCCGGCGACCGCATCTGCGCTCAGCGAGGCCGTGCAAGCACTGGAATCGTCGTCGGCCGCGGCCGTCGCCGAACGCGTGCAGGTCTCCGTCCGAGACAACCACTCGGTCTGGCCACCGGCGCTTCGCGAGGCGAGCGTCGAGGTCGAGGCGCTCGCGCGCGACCTCGACGAACGATCGAGAGGACTCGAGGCACTGGCCCAGCACGTTCGCGACGCGCTGGAACGTACCGAGCGCGCCGGCGACGCGCTGGTCGCGTCGGTCGCGGCATCGGCGCCCCGGCTCGAAGAAGCCCATGCGTCGGCCAGGAATGCCGATCGCCTCGCCTTCCGCGATGCCACGGCGATCATGGGCCGTTACGTCGGCGCCTGGGATGCCGACACACCAGTGCACCTGGCCGCCTACGTCGCCGCGGTCGAACGCCTGATCGCATCGGACGCGGCCGAGGAGGCGGAGAAGGCGGGCGACCTCTTCGTCCAGCGCCAAGCGGTGGAAGACTACGCCCGGTCGATCGCCGGAGGAGTGCTGCTCGAGTTCGACTGGGCCCCGATCGTGAACGGCTTCGGCGAGGGCACGTCGTACGGCGGCACCGCGACCGCGAGCGATGTCGGCGCGCCGCACGCGATGATCGCGTTGTCCGACTCGATCGCGCGCGATTGGCCATGGTCGGACATCGGCCGTGCGGTGGTCGTGCACGAGGTGGGCCACGCCATGACCGGCAAGTGCGCTCAGATCTTCACGCCGACCTCAGGGCTCGAGCATGAGGCGTGGGCGACCGCCTGGGCGATCGGAATGGGCATGGAAGGGAACGGCAACGGAGAGAGCCTCTACGGCCGGCCCCCGGCCGAGCTGATCGAGCGCTCGCTGACCTGTCGATGACACGTCGCTGTTGATCGACGGGCAACAAAAAACCCCCGTCACCGGGGGATTCGACTTGCTGGGGTACCTGGACTCGAACCAAGAACAACGGTACCAGAAACCGCCGTGTTGCCAATTACACCATACCCCAATGGCTCGGGCCGAAGCTCCGCGCCGACACGCAACTCTAGCCTAACCTGCGCGCCCCGACCAAACCGTGGGCCCGCACCGTCGCGTGCACGTCGGCCGAGGGTATGCGCTACGCGAGTCGCCCGGCGAGCGCGTCGATGCGGTCGAGGGAGTCGATCTTGCCGAGGATCTGCATCGACTCGAACAGCGGCGGCGACACCCGCCTTCCCGAGATGGCGGTGCGCACCGGCCCGAACGCCACTCGGGGCTTGAGTCCGAGTCCGTCGACGAGCGCGGCGCGCAGCGCCTGCTCGATCTCGTCGTGGTTCCATGCGTCGGCTGGCAGTCGGTCGAGTGCCTCGCGCGCCGCGCCGAGCACCGCGGCGGCGTCAGCGGGTAGCGCGGCGAGGGCGCTCTCCTCGAACTCGAGGCCCGCGGCATCCGTGAACAGGAAGCCCAGCATGCCGGGAGCTTCGCCGAGCAGGCTGATGCGTTCCTGCACCAGCGGCGCCGCTTCGACGAGCACGGCCTCTTGTGCCGCAGTGATCGGCGTGTCGACCACACCTGCCTTCTGCAGGTATGGCACCGTGCGCGCCGCGAACTCGGCGACGTCGAGTTGACGGATGTGGTCGCCGTTGATCGCCTCGGCCTTCTTGAGATCGAAGCGCGCGGGGTTGGGGTTGACGTTCTCGACATCGAACGCCGCCACGAGCTCGTCGCGGCTGAAGACGTCGCGGTCGGCCGAGAAGCCCCAACCGAGGAGGGCGAGGTAGTTCACGAGTCCTTCAGGAACGAATCCGCGATCGCGATGGTGGAACAGGTTCGATTCGGGGTCGCGCTTCGAGAGCTTCTTGTTGCCATCGCCCATGACGTAGGGCAGGTGGCCGAAGCGCGGCACGAACGTGGTGATGCCGATGTCGATGAGCGCGTGGTAGAGCGCCACCTGGCGCGGCGTCGACGACAGCAGGTCTTCGCCGCGCAGCACGTGCGTGACGCCCATGAGCGCATCGTCGACGGGGTTCACGAGGGTGTAGAGCGGCGCGCCATTCGGCCGCACCACGACGAAGTCAGTGGTGTTACCCGCAGGAAAGCTGATCTCGCCGCGCACGAGGTCGACGAAGCTGAGATCGACCTCGGGCACGCGCAGGCGCAGCGCGGGCTCGCGTCCCTCGGCGCGGTACGCGGCGCGTTGGTCGTCGGTGAGGTCTCGATCGAAGTTGTCGTAGCCGAGCTGCTTCGGCCGGCCGGCCGCCGCATTGCGTGCGTCGATCTCGTCGGCGGTGGAGTAGCTCTCATAGACGTGACCCGCGGCCTTCAGTCGCTCGACGACGTCGGCGTAGATGTCGGCGCGCTGCGACTGTCGATACGGTTCGTGCGGACCACCGACGCCGATGCCCTCGTCCCAGTCGAGGCCGAGCCAGGTGAGGGCGTCGATGATCTGCTCGTAGCTCTCCTCGCTGTCGCGCGCAGCGTCGGTGTCCTCGATGCGGAAGACGAAGGTTCCGCCCGTGTGCCGGGCGTAGGCCCAGTTGAAGAGCGCGGTGCGCACGAGGCCGACGTGCGGCGTGCCGGTGGGCGACGGGCAGAATCGAACGCGGATGTCGCGACCGGTGGCCGTGGTGGTGGGGTGGGCTGTGTCAGGCATACGCGTCAATGCTATCTGCGGGCACGGCGTCGCCGTGTCGGGTCGGAAGCGGGGCAGCTCCTCGGAGCCGGTGGCTCACTCGGAGCCGGTCGCTCACTCGGAGCCGGCGAGGTCACGCAGCACCGCGAGCGTCGCGCCGACGGCCGGGACCCGCGCCGCGCCGCGCGCGGTCACGAGGTGCAGCGAGCGCACGTCGGCTCTCGCGGTCGGCCGAGTCACGACCCCCTGGTGTCGCGGCGCCACGTCGAGCGCAAGCGCAGGCAGCAATGCGACACCGAGGCCCTGCGCCACCATGCCCTCCACCGCGACGAAGTTGTCGGTCTCGAATGCGATGCGAGGGGTGAAGCCTGCGGCATCCGCGAGCTGGAGCAGGTGTCCGCGGCAGCGGGGGCAGCCCGCGATCCAAGGGTCGTCGCGGAGCTTCGCGAGATCGACGAGATCGGATGCCGCCGCCGGATGTCCCGTCGGAAGGACGAGTCGCATCGGCTCGTCGCCGAACGCGATCACGTCGAGACCGCGCGCGCTCGCCCGGTGGGGGTCGTCGCGGTCACCCGGATAGCTGAACGTGATCGCAAGGTCGGCACGGTCGGCACGCACGGCCGCGACCGCCTCGGGCGGCTCGGCCTCGACATAGGTGACCACGACACCGGGATGCCGCGCGGCGAGGGCCGCGATCAGCCGCGGCACGAGCGACGCTGAGGCCGACGGGAAGGCGACGAACCTGAGCCGCCCGGTATGCAGCCCGCGGAGATCGGCGAGTTCACCCGCCGCAGCCTCGAGGGCGGTCGCGACCGCGTTGGCATGTCGCGCGAGCACGCGCCCCGCTTCGGTGAGCCGGATGCCGCGGCCCACGCGTTCGACGAGCGCGATGCCGGTGCGGTGCTCGAACCGACGCAATTGCTGACTCACGGCGGGTTGGCTGTAGCCGACCGCCTCGGCGGCGGCGGTGATGGAACCGTGCGTCGCCACCTGTCGTATGACGCGAACGGTCTGCAGGTCGAGCTCCGCGGCGAGGTGTTGGATCGAGGTGTCGGTCACGCTTGAATCATAAGCACCCGTCATGAATGTGATCACACACCTGTTGTTGCCGAATGGGTGAGCGCGGCGGATGCTGGTGACATGCATCCCCTTCGACACCGATTCGCCGCGCGCAGCGGCTACCTGTCGGCATGCACCTTCGGCCTTCCCGCCGACGTGACCCGCGACGCGGTCCGACGCGACCTCGACCGCTGGGCGGTCGGTGATGCGGCGGCTCCGCACTACTCCGAGCTGCTCGAACGTGCACGCGGTCACGCCGCCGCCCTCCTCGGCGTCGACGCCGTTCGCATCGCCACCGGATCGCAGGTGTCGGTCTTCAGCGGGGTCGCCGCTGCCAGCGCACCGACCGGGGCCGAGATCGTGTGCGTCGACGGCGATTTCTCGTCGGTCGTCGCCCCGTTTCTCGCGCGCGGCGACCTTCGGGTTCGGCACGTGCCGCTCGACGCCCTCGCCGACGCGATCACCGCAGACACGTGGCTGGTCTCGTACTCGCTCGTGCAGTCGGCGACGGGTGAGGTCGCGGACGCGGCATCCGTCAGCGCAGCCGCTCGCGAGACCGGCGCCCGTGTGCTCGTGGACACGACGCAGGCGACCGGATGGATGTCGACCGACGACCTCGACGCCGACCTCATCGTGTGTCACGCCTACAAGTGGCTGTGCGCACCACGCGGCGCGGCGTTCGCCGCGTTCTCCGAACGGGCGATCGCCGAGTTCACGCCGTACGCGGCGGGATGGTACTCGGGCACCGACCCGTGGGCGTCCTGCTATGGTCCGGGGCTCTACCTGGCCGATGACGCGAGCCGGTTCGACGTCTCCCCCGCATGGCACGCGTGGGCGGGCGCTGAGGCTGCGCTCGAGTTCGCGGCCGCGCTCGACATGGACGACGTCCGGCGACACGACCTCGCGCTCGCGAATGCCTTCCGTGAGCGGCTCGGGGCGGCTCCATCCGACAGCGCGATCGTCACCTGGTCAGATGGCGAGGGCGGCGCGCTCGCGGCGCTCGGAGCGGCCGGCATCACCGCGTCTGGTAGGGCCGGACGGGCGCGCGTCGCCTTCCACCTGTGGAATGACGAGGAGGACGTGGAACGGGCCGCCCGGGCCATCGGCCGCTGACGGACGGGCTCCGCGACCGGCGATGGATCAGCGGGCCGCGCGCACCGGATTGGAGAGTGTGCCGAGTCCCGAGACCGACACCTCGACGGTGTCGCCCGCGACGATCGGGCCGACGCCGGCCGGTGTTCCGGTCAGGATGACATCGCCCGGCAGGAGCGTGAACACGCTCGATGCGTAGGCGATGATGGCCGGCACCGAATGCACCATGTCGGCCAGTCGCCCCTGCTGTCGACGCTCGCCGTTCACGCTCGTCTCGATCGTGCCGCCCTCGAAGTCGAGATGGGTGTCGATCACGGGACCGAGCGGACAGAAGGTGTCGAAGCCCTTCGCACGGGTCCACTGGCCGTCGCTGCGCTGGAGGTCGCGCGCCGTGACGTCGTTCGCGATCGTGTAGCCGAATACGACGTCTTCGGCATCCGCTTCGCTCACGTTCTTCGCAATGCGGCCGATCACGACCGCCACCTCGCCCTCGTGCTCGACCCTCTTGCTCTGCGGGGGCAGCACGATCGCGTCGTCCGGCCCGACCACCGAGGTGTTCGGCTTGAGGAACAGCAGCGGCTCGGCGGGCGCCTCGCCGCCCATCTCCTCGGCGTGCTCGCGATAGTTCTTGCCCACCGCGACGACCTTCGAGCGTGGGATCACGGGCGCGAGCAGCTTCGCATCGGCGAGCGGCACGCGTTCGCCGGTCGGCTCGAAGCCGGCGAACATCGGGTCGGCTTTCAGCACGACGAGTTCGTGCTCCTCCTCGTCGACGATGCCGAACGCGATGTGGTCGTCGTGACTGAACCGTGCGATCTTCATGCGCTCAAGACTATGGCGTGCGCTCGCACGACTCGGTGCATACCCGACCTCGCACGATTCGGGCATACGCGACCTCGCGTCACCCGGGCGTGCCCCACTCGGGCTTACCCGACTCGCGCGTCGCGCGATCAACCGCCCGGCGAATCAGAAGGGCGGGTCTTGCGTGTAACTTCGGCCGGTAGGGCTCTTCCAAGTGGTCGTGCCGTCGCGCGCCTTCGTCACCGTGAACTGCGCCTCATGTCTCAGGCGGTGATCGCCTCGGCAGGCGGGGGCGAGGTCTTCGACGTTGGTGCCACCGCCGTATTGCCAGTCGAGGAGGTGGTCGATGTCGGCGCTCACAGCGAGCCGGTCGCACCCCGGTCGACCACAGCTTCCGTGAGTAAGGGCGAGCCAGAGCCGTTGCGCCTTCGTGGGTCGGTACCGTGTGCGGTCGAGCGCGAGCGGCGCCGTCGTGATCGGGTCTACCGCAAGCCGGAGGAATGAGGGCGCATCCGCGAACAACTGTCGCGCCGTCGCATCGTCGATGGGCCCGACGCCGTCGAGTATGGCGAGCTCGTCGCCGACGCCGGCCACGGTGAGCAACGGCACGGTCACGATGACCTCGGCACGCGCGGCGGTTGGACCGCCGTCACCGGCAAGCCAAGCGACTGCGACATCGGCACGGACCTGATCGAGACTGCGCGGCTCCCCCGCGCTGCCGACCATGGAGCGCGCAGTGGCGTCGAGCCGGGCATGCACCCGTGCCGCGTCGACGGAGGCGATGTACAGGCTCACCCACGCCATGCCGTCATCGACATGCTCCACCGTGACGCGCCGAGTTGCGTACGCGCGTGTGTGACGAGCTTCGAGATGTTCACGCTCCAGTCTTGCGAGCGTCGTGCGCACCCGCTGCCGGAACCGGGCCGTCGTCGTCGTGCCGATCACCGCCGAGAGCGCCGCGTCGAGCTCGACAAGCCGCGGATCGCCCTGACCGAACCCGGCCGCTGACTCGACGGCCACCCTCACGTCGACATAGGAAGCGACACCGTCGGTGAACTGCCGCCACACGAGCGGGAGTCGCTGCTGCAGCACGGTGGCTTCGTGGGCGCGATTGCGAACAGTGCCCGCCGGGATCTGCAGCCGCATCGACAACTCGACGGCCGCGGCACGCACCGCGAGTTCAACCGCATCAGCGTCGATGACGCACTCGGGCCGGAGGTACAGCCCTGGTTCGCGCGCGGCGACCGCGAGCGCCCGAGCCACTGCGTCGAGATGCGCGGCCATGGCTCGGTTCGCGGCCGATTGAGCCGCTTCAGCTGCGTCCAATGCGGT
>JALYWB010000106.1 GCA_030852935.1 Actinomycetota bacterium
TCACGTCGCAGCTGCGAGGTGACTTCGCCGCGGCGCACCTCGCCGGCGACAACGCTCACGTGGTGCCGACCGACACCCAGAAGAACACGATCTTCGCCTTCGCGCGCGACGGCATCGGATCGCCCGAGGCCTTCCTGTTGCGGCTCGCCGACCACTTCACGAGCTCGTTCGACTGGGTGTCGGGTGGCCGCTGGGAGGCCGAGGCGTACTCGTGGCACCGCATCCTCGCCGGTGGCGCCGAACACGACCACGCCTTCGTGCGCAGCGGTCAAGAGGTGCGTACCGCGCTCGTCGTCGCCGACGGCGCCGAGCGCCACATCATTGCCGGGCTCAAGGAACTCACGGTGCTGAAGACCACCCAGTCGGGTTTCGAGGGCTACCCGAAGGATCGGTATACGACCCTGCCCGAGACATCCGACCGCATCCTGGCGACGGATGTCGCGGCCAGATGGCGCTACGACGGCGACGCGTCGGCCGGCACCGACTTCGACTACAACGCGACGTATGAGAGCGTGCGGATGCTGCTGCTCGAGGCATTCGCGGAGAAGTACTCAGCTGCACTGCAGACCACCCTGTTCGACATGGGTTCGCGCGTGCTCGAGGTCCACCCCGAGATCGCCGAGATCCGTTTCTCCATGCCCAACAAGCACCACTTCGTGGTCGACCTCTCGCCGTTCGGACTCGACAACCCCAACGAGGTGTTCTTCGCCGCCGACCGCCCGTACGGCCTCATCGAGGCCTCGGTCGAGCGCGACGGCGTCCCATCGCCCGCCGCCGCCTGGCACGGCATCGCCGGCTTCTGCTGAGCGCTGCCCGGCCCGCCTAACCCCACCCCCTCTCGCCGAGAGTGCGCTCCCCGCCCGATTCGGGGCTCCGAGTGCACTTTCGATCAGTGGATGCCGCGCCGGCGCCGCCCCCTTCGCCGAGAGTGCACTCCTCGCCCGATCCGCGGCGTCCAGTGCACGTTCAATCAGAGGATCCGCCGCTGTACGCCGCTCAACCTCTCCTCAACACAACTGAATTCGCTGAGAATGTCGACCTTGTAGGCAACCCCGGACGTCGGCACCGCGCCAGATCCCATACTCGGCCCATGAGTCCGCGCCGCCCGCTCCCGCTCGACTTCGCGCTCGCCCCGTTCACGGTGCACGAGGCTCGCGCCCGCGGCTTGAGTGAGAAGCGCCTTCGTGCCTCCGACCTCGTCGTACCCGTACGGGGCGTGCGGCTGCTTCGTGAAGACGCGCGGTCGCTCATTGAGCGCTGTCGTGCGCTCGAATTGCACCTTGTTCATGCGAGCGCCGCGTTCAGCCACGCAACCGCTGCGATGCTGTGGGGACTTCCTCTTCCATTGCGACTGCAGACGGCGAAGTGGCTCCATATCACCGTGTGGGATGGCGTGTATCCGCCACGTGTGCGTGAAGTCGTCGGGCACCGGGCGATCGATCCACCACGCACTGCCCAGCATCGTGGACTGCAGATCGTCGCCCCGGCCGACTCCTGGTGTCAGCTCTCGACGACACTCGACGAGCTCGAGTTGATCCAAGCGGGCGACCGGCTTCTCGGGCGGCCACAGCCGCTCGCGACCGCCGCCGACCTCGATGACGCGATCGCGAGATACGGCACGCGCCGCGGATGCCGCATGCTGCGCGCGGCCCGAGAGCACCTGCGTGCCGGCTCCGAGTCACCGAAAGAGACCGAGTTGCGCCTTGTTGTGATCGAGGCAGGGTTCCCAGACCCCGAACCCAACGGGGTCATCATGTTGCGATCAGGCCGTAAGACCCACGGTGACCTCGTGTTCCGGCGCTGGAAGGTGCTCCTTGAATACGACGGCGACCACCACCGCGAGGACGCAACGCAGTGGGCCAAGGACGTCGATCGGCTGAACGAATTGGCGGCAAACGGCTGGCTGGTGATCCGCGTCAACAAGCGCTCACCGTTCGAGGAGGTCGAGCGGCAACTCTCAGACGCGCTGGAATTGCGCGGCTGGACTCGTGCGTAGCCGCCGGCGACCGGGGCTGGCGCCGCGCCGCTTTGCCGAGTGTGCAGTCGCGGCCCGTTCGCGGGCGGGGAGTGCACGTTCGGTGCAGGCGGGGCGGATTCCGCGTACCCGAGTGTGCAGTTGCGGCCCGTTCGCGGGCGGCAAGTGCACTCTCGGGGTGGCCAGATTCTGCGGGCGCCTGCCGCGACCGAACGTCCGGCCGCGAGGCACTTGCCGGACGCGACGCCGTCGACGCGCCACAGTCGCCCACGGTAGCGTCGGGGCATGCGGATCCTCCTCGTCGGCGCCGGAGGCGTCGGAGATGCCATTGCCAAGATCGCGGCGCGCCGCGAGTTCTTCGAACTGCTCGTCGTGAGCGACTACGACGAGTCGCGCGCGTTGCGCACGGTTGACTGGATCCGTGCCAAGCACGGCGATGAGGTCGCCGCGCGGTTCGCCACTGCACAGATCGATGCGAGCGACCCCGACGTCGTGGCATCCGTCGCCCGTGAGCATGGAGCGACCCACGTCATGAACGCGGTCGAGCCCAAGTTCGTGCCGTCGGTGTTCGCGGGCGCGCTCGCCGCAGATGCCGACTACCTCGACATGGCGATGAGCCTGTCGGAGCCGCATCCGAGCGATCCATACACGCAGACCGGCGTGAAGCTCGGCGACGACCAGTTCGCGCAGACCACGGATTGGGATGCCGCGGGCCGGCTCGCCCTCGTCGGCATGGGCGTCGAGCCGGGGCTGTCCGATGTGTTCGCCCGATTCGCCGCCGATCACCTGTTCAGCGAGATCGACGAGCTCGGGGTGCGCGACGGTGCCAACCTCGTGGTCACCGACGAGGCGGGCAATGGGATCTTCGCGCCGAGCTTCTCGATCTGGACGACCATCGAGGAGTGCCTGAACCCGCCCGTCGTCTGGGAGGAGCAGGCCGGCTGGTACACGACGCCCCCGTTCTCCGAGCCCGAGGTCTTCGAGTTCCCCGAGGGCATCGGCCCCGTCGAGTGCGTCAACGTCGAGCACGAGGAGGTGCTCCTCATGCCTCGTTGGGTGGACGCCAAGCGCGTGACCTTCAAGTACGGGCTCGGCGAGGAATTCATCAATGTGCTGCGCACCCTGCACCTGCTCGGCCTCGATTCGACGAGTCCGGTGCGCGTGCGCAGCGAAGACGGCCCGGTGCACGTCGCCCCGCGCGATGTGGTCGCGGCGGTGCTTCCCGACCCCGCCACGATCGGGCCGCGCATGACCGGCAAGACGTGCGCCGGCCTCTGGGTCACTGGCACCGGCACCGACGGTGCGCCGCGTGAGGTGTACCTCTACCACGTCGCCGACAACGAGTGGACGATGCGCGAGTACGAGAGCCAGTGCGTGGTCTGGCAGACGGCACTGAACCCGGTCGTGGCGCTCGAGATGCTCGCGACCGGCGTCTGGTCAGGGCGGGGTGTGCTCGGCCCCGAGGCCTTCGATGCGGTGCCGTTCCTCGACCTCATGGCGCGGCCCGAGCGCGACGGCGGCTACGCCCAACCGTGGCACCTGGAAGACCGGCTGGCGTGACGTCCGATTCGGGTGCGGTGGCCGCTGCGCTCATCGCCGAGGCGCAGGCGATGGCGGATGCCGCTGACGCACGTGCCGGCATCGTGACGCGCCCAGCGCGAGTCGATGAACTCGACGGCGTGCTCGCCCGATTCGACGCCACGTGGGGCGCAGGACGAGGACCAGATCGGGCGACACTGCAGGCCATGGATCACGCGGGCAACACGGTGCTCGTGGCCGTTCCGGCGACTGAGCCCGACGACGCGACGTCGTTCACTGAGCCCGGCGACGCGACGTCGTTCACTGAGCCCGTGGACGCCACGTCGTTCACTGAGCGTGTGGATGCGACGTCGTTCACTGAGCCCGTCGACGCGATGTCGTTCACTGAGCCCGTGGACGCCACGTCGTTCACTGAGCCCGTGGACGCCACGTCGTTCACTGAGCCCGTGGACGCCACGTCGTTCACTGAGCCTGTCGAAGTGAGATCTGCCGGAGGCATCCCTCCGACGGCCTCAGGGAGCTCGGGTCGCTCGTCAACCGGATCCGCCACGACCACACCGCTCGGCGCGACCCTCGGCTTCCTCGGCTGGAACAACGGCGTGCACCTGCATTCGCACATGAACGCCGTCGACCCGGCAGCGCGCGGGCGCGGCATCGGCGTGGCGCTCAAACTGCGACAGCGCGCGATCTGCCTCGCGCACGGCGTCACCGATATGCGCTGGACGTACGACCCGCTCATCCGCCGCAACGCACACCTCAACCTGGTGCGGCTCGGCGCGGAGGTCATCGCGTTCCATCCCGACTTCTACGGCGAGCTGCGCGACGCGATCACGGGCGCCGATCACAGCGACCGCTTCGAGGTGCGGTGGCGACTCGACGCACCTCGCACCGCGCGAGCGCTCGCCGGGAGACCCGCGCCGGAGTGGCGGGCACGGGGCGGACTGCCGCTCGTCGCCGACTTCGAGCACGTGCGCGCAGAGGATCCCGAGGTGGCAACGCGCCTTCGGCGGGCGTCGCGAGAGGCGTTCGCCGCGCTCGCGGCCGATCCCGCCCTGCGCGTTGAACTCGACGCGAACGGAGACTACGTCTTCACCAGCGACGACCCAGACCGGGAGGCCTGATGCACGCGAGCACCGATCGACCCGAGCCGACGGGCGTGCCGCCGTCGCGCGCCGCGCGGCCCGCACCCGGGGCAACCACGCAGCCGGCTCCGCCACCGGTGCTCGAACGCATCGAGTTGCACCGCATCGAGGTGCCGCTGGTGCGCCCGTTCGAGACCTCGTTCGGCCGCGAGACGGTGCGCGAGGTGCTGCTCGTGCACGTGGTCACGGATGCGGGTGATGGATGGGGCGAGTGCGTCGCGGGTCGCGACCCGTTCTACTCGGGCGAGTATGTCGACGGTGCGGCATCCGTCATCGAGCGGTACCTCGCGCCGGCACTGCTCGCGGCCCCGCGTCCGCTCCCTGAGCCAGTCGCGTTCCCTGAGCCTGTCGAAGGGGGCCGAGGCGGGTTCGCTTCGACTGGCTCAGCGAACGGGCGTGTCGAAGGGGGCCGAGGCGGGTTCGCTTCGACAGGCTCAGCGAACGGGCGTGGCTCAGCGAACGACACCACGACCACTTCCGCGGCGGCGACGATCGCGTCCGTGCCGCTCGCGGCATCCGTGGCTTCGACGCTCTCGTTCGTCGCCGGACACCGCATGGCGAAGGCGGCGCTCGAGGCTGCCGTGCTCGACGCCGAGTTGCGGGCGCAGGGTCGCTCCATGGGCGAGGCGTTCGGGGCGGTGCGCGAGTGGGTCGACTGCGGGGTTTCGGTCGGCATCGCGCCGACGCTCGACGAGCTGCTCGACGAGGTCGCGGGCTACGTCGAGCAGGGGTACCGGCGCATCAAGTTGAAGATCAAGCCCGGCTGGGACCTCGTGCCGGTCGGCGCCGTGCGCGAGCTGCTGGGACGCGACGGACTGCTGCAGGTCGACGCGAACACCGCGTACACCGCCGACGACATCCCGCTGCTCGCCAGCCTCGACGCGTTCGGCCTGCTCCTCATCGAGCAGCCGTTCGCCGAGGAGGACCTCGCCACGCACATGCGCCTCGCCGCGGCCTGCGAGACGCCGGTGTGCCTCGACGAGTCGATCCTCGACGTGACCACCGCCGTCGACGCGATCGATCGCGGCGCGACGAGCATCGTGAACATCAAGCCCGGCCGCATGGGCGGCTACCTCGAGGCGCTGCGCGTGCACGACGCGTGCCTCGCCCTCGACGTGCCGGTCTGGTGCGGCGGCATGCTCGAGACCGGCATCGGCCGCGCCGCGAACGTGGCCCTCGCAGCACTCCCGGGCTTCCTGCTGCCGGGCGACACCTCTGCGTCGTCGCGCTACTACGCCGAAGACCTCACCGAGCCGTTCGTGCTCGGCGATGGTGAGCACCGCGGGCAGCTTCGGGTTCCGGATGCCGCGGGCACGGGCGTCACCGTGCGCGAGGACCTCGTGCGCGACTGGGCGTCGACCGCTCCCGTGGCGCTCTCGCGAGCCTCGTCACGCTGAGGCGGCCGCGACGAGGCCCAGCGCCAGCTCGCCGATGGCCGCCGCGGATTCCGCGAGCCGAGGATTGTCGTCGAGGGCGAACCAGGTCGACGACAGGGCGCACCACGCCACCAGCCATCGCGCGAACCGATCGGGCTCGACGCCCGTCGTGGCGACGACGACGCCGAACTGGCGCTCGAGCCGACCCGGCTCGAGCGCGCGTGCGTGCGACGGGTTGCAGAGCAGGTTGCAGAAGTCGAACGCGCGCTCGCCGATCAGGCCCTTCGGGTCGATCGCGAGCCAGCCGCGCTCGCCGAAATCGAGCACGTTGCCGTGGTGCAGGTCGCCGTGCAGCACCACGGGCTCGCGTTGGTCGCCGAGCAGCTCAGCAGCGAGCTCGGCACCGCGGCGGTGCAGCGGGCCCAGCCGGTCGGCGTGCATCGGCAGGTGCCGGAACCAGGTCGTCAGATCGATGAGTTCGGGCTGATCGGTCGCCGCGAGCGCGTCTGAGGAAGCCCCGTGGATCTGCTCGGCGGCGTCGCAGATGATGCGCGTCGCCTCGTCGTCGTGCCCGGCCTCGACAAGTCGCACCAGGTTCTGCTTGCCGGTCGCCCGTTCGAGCAGCACGGCCTCGCCGGCGCGCTCGAGCACTCGCGCGACGCCGTGTCCGCCGAGGGCGACCAGCAGGTCAGCGCCGCGTGTCTCTTCGTCTGCGTGCGCGAGCTTCAGCATCGCCGGCACGCCGTCTTCAGTGAGCACCGGCATCAGGGTGCCAGACGCCGTCGTCATCGCATCACCGTCTGGTCGCAGCCGCCATCGATGCAGCCACGCGGCATCGCCGGCCTCTCCGGGGTTCACCGGCCCGAGGTCGCTCACGACTTCGGCCGGTCTCGATCTCGATGCTCGGCCCACGGATCGTAGTCGACGATGAGCGGTTCTTGCGCGGGTCGCTTCGGCTCGGGCACGTGCTGCAGGTTCACCCGGATGCGGTACCAGAGCGAACTCGAGCCGCGCATGCCGTCGACGAGCACGTCGGCGGGCTCGAGCAGGGGAACCACATCGCGATGCGCCGCCTTCCACTGCTCGAGCGCGTCGAGCGCCTCGGGCTTGGTCTTCGCCCGCGCGATCTCGATGAGCGGCATCGTGGAGGTCCTGCGGCCCGATCCGTCGGACTTCTTCGGCGGCTTCTCGGCCGGCCCGAGCTCTTCCGCGAGGCGCAGCAGGGCGTCGAGCCCGCCGACGGCGTCGTCGATGCCGGCAGCAGGGTCGCCGCGCTCAGCGAACCGCTCGAGCACCGTCGGCACGGTGAACCGCTCGGGGTGGCTGCCCCGCACCTCGTCCCAGTCGAGCGGCGTCGACACGCGGGCGTCGGGCAGGGGCCTGACGGAGTACGCCGAGGCGACCGTGCGGTCTTTCGCGTTCTGGTTGAAGTCGACGAAGACGCTCTCGCCCCGCTCCTCCTTCCACCACCTCGCCGTGGCGAGGCCCGGCGCGCGGTTCTCGACCTCGCGGGCGAGCGTCTCGGCGGCGAGGCGCACCTGCTTGTAGTCCCACTTGGGTTCGATGCGCACCGAGATGTGCATGCCACGCGACCCGGACGTCTTCGGCCAGCCGACGAGACCGTGGTCGGTGAGCACATCGCGCGCCACGAATGCGACGTCGACGATCTGCGACCAATCGACCCCCGGCATCGGGTCGAGGTCGACGCGCAACTCGTCTGGATGGTCGAGGTCTTCGGCACGCACGGGATGCGGGTTGAGGTCGATGCAGCCGAGGTTCACGACCCACGCGAGCGCCGCGGCATCCCGCACGACGACTTCTTCGGCCGAGTTGCCCGAGGCGTAGTGCAGCGTTGCGGTGTCGATCCACTCGGGCCGTTTCTCGGGCGCACGCTTCTGGAAGAACGCCTCGGCCTCGATGCCCTTGACGAACCGCTTCAGCACCATCGGCCTGCCGCCCGCGCCTCGCAGCGCACCGTCGGCAACGGCGAGGTAGTAGTTGACCAGGTCGAGCTTGGTGAGGCCGGGCTCGGGAAACACGACCTTGTCGGGGCTGCTCACGCGCACCTCGCGCCCGTCGA
>JALYWB010000152.1 GCA_030852935.1 Actinomycetota bacterium
CCGTGACGAGCATCCGCATCGACGGCGTGCTCCACGAGTTCTCGACGGTGCCGGGCGTGAAGGAAGATGTCACCGAGATCATCCTGAACATCAAGAACCTCGTCGTCTCGAGCGAGCACGACGAGCCGATCACCGCCTACCTGCGCAAGCAGGGCGCCGGCGAGGTCACGGCAGCCGACATCTCGGCTCCGGCCGGCGTCGAGGTGCACAACCCCGAGCTCGTGATCGCGACGCTGAACGACTCGGCGAAGTTCGAGCTCGAGCTCACGATCGAGCGTGGCCGCGGTTACGTCTCGGCCGCGCAGAACCGCAACGAGTACTCCGAAGCGGGCCAGATCCCGGTCGACTCGATCTACTCGCCGGTGCTCAAGGTCACGTACCGCGTCGAGGCCACCCGTGCCGGCGAGCGCACCGACTTCGACCGCCTCGTGGTCGACGTCGAGACCAAGTCCGCCATCACGCCTCGCGATGCGATCGCCTCGGCGGGCCGCACGCTCACCGAGCTGTTCGGACTCGCGCGCGAGCTCAACGTCGCAGCAGAGGGCATCGAGATCGGCCCCGCGCCGGTCGACGCCGTGCTCTCGAGCGAGCTCTCGATCCCGATCGAAGACCTCGACCTGTCGGTGCGCAGCTACAACTGCCTCAAGCGCGAGGGCATCAACACCGTGTCCGAGCTCGTCGCCCTTTCGGAGTCGCAGCTCATGAACATCCGCAACTTCGGCCAGAAGTCGGTGGATGAGGTCAAGGACAAGCTCACCGAGATGGGTCTTTCGCTGAAGGACTCCGTGCCCGGATTCGACGGCGCTCACTTCTACACGGGCTTCGACGACGAGAACTAGTCGGACGCACCCGCCGTACTGACCCCCACTACTGGAGAGAACGAACCATGCCGAAGCCCACAAAGGGTCCCCGCCTCGGAGGCGGACCCGCGCACGAGCGGCTCCTGCTCGCGAACCTCGCCGCTGCGCTCTTCACGCACAAGCGGATCACCACCACCGAGACGAAGGCCAAGCGCCTCCGTCCGCTCGCCGAGCGCCTCGTCACCTTCGCCAAGCGCGGTGACCTGCACGCACGTCGTCGCGTGCTCGCCGTGATCGGCGACAAGTCGGTCGTGCACGAGCTGTTCACGGTCATCGCGCCGCAGGTCGCCGACCGCGAAGGCGGCTACACCCGCATCACGAAGACCGGTTACCGCAAGGGCGACAACGCGCCCATGGCGGTCATCGAGCTCGTGCTCGAGCCCGTGACCCCGAAGAAGCGCGCCGCGAAGTCGACCGCTGCTCCGGTGGCCGACGAGACCCCGGCCGAGCCCGTCGCCGAGACCGAGGAGACGCCCGAGACGGTCGTCACCGAGGGCGAGGCCACGGTCGACGAGGCTGCGGGCGCTGAGGCGTCCGAGGAGTCGGCGGAGCAGTCCGCCGAGGAGCCCGCCGAGGTCAAGTAGCCTCGAGTTCTGCTCGGGAGGGCCCGGATGCTGCGGCATCCGGGCCTTTCTCCGTCCTCCGCGTCACAGGTGTGGTCGGCCGGGGTCCCGCTTCGAGGTGCCAGCATCGTCAACTCGGAGGACATCGGGATCTTCGTAGGACGCGTGGCGTCGCAGGTGTCCTCCACATCGGCAGATGTCCTCCGATCCAAGGCGTGGGGCAGTGGCGATGTTGGCGGCTCTAGGCTTGGGGGCGTGAGTGAGCGGCACGGGTCCGATGGCGAGCACGCCCAATCGATGACGGATGCCGCGGCATCCGTGGTGCGAATTCGTCTCGGGATCGCCTACGACGGCACCGACTTCAGCGGCTGGAGCCGGCAGCCGGGCCTCCGCACCGTGCAGGGCGTCATCGAGGAGGCCCTCGGCACCCTGTTCCGGCGCACGGGTGAGATCCCGCGGCTCACGGTCGCGGGCCGCACCGACGCGGGCGTGCACGCACTCGGCCAGGTCGCGCACCTCGATGTGGGCGAGGCCGCCCTCTCGTCGGTGACTCGGCCGCGCAGGGGCAGCGAGGTCGAGGCGTCGCCCGAGTCAGTGCTCGCGCGTCGGCTGACGGGGATCCTCGGTGCCGAGGCCGACGTGGCGATCACCCACGCAGAACGCGCACCCGCGGGCTTCGATGCCCGGTTCTCAGCGGTGTGGCGCCGGTACGAGTACCGCGTGGCCGACGCGGCGGCATTCCGGGATCCGCTCGAGCGGCGCCGCACCGTCGCGCACCCGCGCCGGCTCGAAGACTCCGCGATGGATGCCGCGGCGCGGTCGCTGCTCGGGCTGCACGACTTCGCGGCATTCTGCCGTCCGCGCGAGGGTGCGACGACGATCCGCACGCTGCAGGCGTTCGAGTGGCGTCGCGCGGTCGACGAAGTGCTCGTCGCATCACTCCAGGCCGACGCGTTCTGCCACTCGATGGTTCGTGCCCTCGTCGGCGCGTGTGTCGCGGTGGGGGAGGGCCGGCTCGCGGCATCCGACCCCCGTGCACTGCTCGAGGCCGCTGAGCGTACGAGCGCGTTCACGGTGATGCCAGCCAAGGGGCTCGTGCTCACCGAGGTCGGCTATCCCGACGACGCCGAGTTGGAGGCCCGAGCGACGCAGACCCGGGCGCGTCGCGAATTGCACGCCCACGGCATCGTCGGCTAAGCTGTCTCTTTGGTGCCGCCACTGCTGCTCGATGAGCCGAAAGGCTTCTCGAACCGGTCGAAGGCCGGCACCCGAAGATGAGCCCTCCACCTGGGCGTTCGCCTCGTATCGCGAGCGAACTCCCGCCGGAGTGGGATTCACGAACCCCTCTCTCGATCAGAAAGCAGCACTACCGTGACGCGCACATTCACACCCAAGGCGGACGACATCCAGCGAGACTGGGTCGTCATCGATGCGACCGACATCGTGCTCGGCCGTCTCGCCAGCCACTCCGCGGCACTGCTGCGGGGCAAGCACAAGCCGATCTTCGCGAACCACGTCGACACCGGCGACTTCGTGATCATCGTCAATGCCGACAAGGTGGCCCTCACCGGCCAGAAGCTCGAGCAGAAGAAGGCCTACCGCCACTCGGGCTACCCGGGTGGCCTCAAGGCTGTCGGCTACGCCGAACTCCTCGAGAAGAACCCCGTCCGCGCCGTCGAGAAGGCGATCCGCGGCATGCTGCCGAAGAACTCGCTCGGTCGCGCCCAGCTGAAGAAGCTCAAGGTCTACACCGGCCCCGAGCACCCGCACGCGGCGCAGCAGCCCAAGCCGTACACCCTCACCCAGGTCGCCCAGTAATTCCGGCGCACTCGACGTTCTCGAAATAAGGATTCACACCACCATGGCGAAGATCGCAGACCAGATCGAAGCGGCTCCCGAGAGCTTCACGACCGAGAGCACCCCCTCGGCCGCCCCCACCACCCCCCGCCCCGTGCTCAACGTGTCGGGCGCGGCCGTCGGTCGCCGCAAGCAGGCCATCGCCCGCGTGCGCGTGGTTCCCGGCGCCGGCTCCATCACGGTCAACGGCCGTGAGTTCGCGGACTACTTCCCGAACAAGCTGCACCAGCAGCTCATCACCGACCCGTTCACCGTGCTCGAGCTCTCCGGCTCGTACGACGTGATCGCCCGCATCACCGGTGGCGGCCCCTCGGGCCAGGCCGGTGCGCTGCGCCTCGCGATCGCCCGCGCGCTGAACGAGATCGACCGCGAGAACAACCGCGCGACCCTCAAGAAGTCCGGGTTCCTCACGCGCGATGCACGCGTCATCGAGCGCAAGAAGGCCGGTCTCAAGAAGGCCCGCAAGGCGCCTCAGTTCTCGAAGCGCTGATCCGGGCCTCCGGTTCTCCGTATGCCCCGGCTCTTCGGAACCGACGGGGTCCGGGGCCTGGCCAACCGTGAACTCACGGCTGACCTGGCTCTGGGCCTCGCCCAAGCGGCGGCCGCCGTCCTCACCCAAGGACGGCACGCCGACGAACTCCGCGCCGCAGGCCGCCGTCCGGTGGCCGTCGTCGCGCGCGATCCGCGCGTCTCCGGCGAGTTCCTGACGTCCGCCGTCGCCGCCGGGCTCGCGAGCTCCGGTGTCGACGTGCTCGACGCCGGGGTCATCCCCACGCCCGCGACCGCGTTCCTGATCGACTCGATCGGCGCCGACTTCGGCGTGATGATTTCGGCGTCGCACAACCCCGCGCCAGACAACGGCATCAAGTTCTTCTCGTTCGGCGGCACGAAGCTCCCCGACGAGGTGGAAGACCGCATCGAGGCATTCCTCAGCAAGGAGAAGCTCGCGCCGGTCGGTAACGGAGTCGGGCGCATCCGCCGGTTCGCCGACGCGGAAGACCGCTATGTCGTGCACCTGCTCGGCACGCTCCCGCACCGCCTCGAGGGGCTCCACGTCGTACTCGACTGTGCGCACGGCGCGGCCGCCGGTGTCTCGCCCGAGACGTTCCGCGACGCCGGTGCGACCGTGACCGTGATCGGGGCCGACCCCGACGGCATGAACATCAACGACGGCGTGGGGTCCACCCATCTCGAGCAGCTGCAGGCGGCGGTACTCGAGCACGGGGCCGACCTCGGCATCGCTCACGACGGCGACGCCGACCGCTGCCTTGCTGTCGACGCCGACGGCAATATCGTCGACGGCGACCGGATCATGGCGATCCTCGCCGTCTCGATGCACGAGCGCGGCACCCTCACCGACGACACGCTCGTCGTGACCGTGATGTCGAACCTCGGGCTGCGGCGCGCGATGGCAGAGCGCGGCATCCGCGTGATCGAGACTAAGGTGGGCGACCGGTACGTGCTCGAGGCACTCGCATCAGAGCGCCTCGCGCTCGGCGGCGAGCAGTCGGGGCACGTGATCATGACCGAGTTCGCGACCACCGGCGACGGCGTGCTGACCGGGCTGCACCTCGCGGCCGAGATGGCGCGCACGGGCAGGTCGCTTGCTGAGCTCGGCTCGGTGATGACGGTCTACCCGCAGGTGCTCGTGAACGTGCGCGGGGTCGACCACAACGCGCTCCACGACGACCCTGAGATCGCGGCGGCGGTCGCCGCGGCCGAGGCCGAGCTCGGCGACTCCGGGCGGGTGCTGCTGCGGCCGTCTGGTACCGAGCCGATGGTGCGCGTCATGGTGGAGGCATCCGACCAGGAGACCGCCGAGCGGCACGCGGAGGCGCTCGCCGACGTGGTGCGCACGCGACTCACACGCTGACGAGGCGACGCGCGGTCAGAGCTTGCGCAGGAGCACGCTCGACACGGTGTGATCTGCACTCTTGCGCAGCACGAGCGACGCACGCGACCTGGTCGGCCTGATGTTCTGCAGCAGGTTCGGCTCGTTGATCGAATGCCAGATCTCGCGCGCCCGCTGGCGGGCCTCGTCCTCGGTGAGGCTCGCGTAGCGATGGAAGTACGAGCGCGGATTCGCGAACGCCCCTCGCTGGAGCTTCAAGAACCGCTCCTCGTACCAGCGCGCGATGTCGCTCGTGCGGGCATCGACGTAGATCGTGAAGTCGAACAGGTCGCTGACCGCGAGCCGGTGGCCGGGCCCCGGCGGCTGCAGCACGTTGAGCCCCTCCATGATGAGCACGTCGGGTCGGCGCACCGTCACCTGTGCATCGGGCACGATGTCGTAGGCCAGGTGCGAGTAGAAGGGTGCCCGCACCTCTGCTGCGCCCGCCTTCACCTCGCTCACGAAGCGGAGCAGTGCCCGCCGGTCGTACGACTCGGGAAATCCCTTGCGCGCCATCAGTCCGCGGCGTTCGAGCTCGGCGTTCGGGAAGAGGAAGCCGTCGGTCGTGACGAGCTCGACCCGCGGGGTGTGCTCCCACCGAGCGAGGAGTTCACGCAGCAGCCGCGAGATGGTCGACTTGCCGACGGCGACCGAACCGGCGACGCCGATCACGAAGGGCGTCGGCTCGACACGCTCGCGAAGGAACTCGCTCGTCACGTTGTGCAGCGACTTCATGCCGCCGACGTAGAGGTTCAGCAGCCGGCTCAACGGCAGGTACACTTCGGCGACTTCCCGCACGTCGAGAGGTTCCCCGAGGCCGCGCAGTTGCACGATCTCGGTCTCGCGTAGGGGCGACGGCATCGACGGCGCGAGCGCGGCCCAGTCGGCCCTGCCGAGCTCGATGAACGGCGAGATCTGCGTCACGTGCGACGACGGGCTCTGCGGATCCAGCACCGTCACATTCTAGTGACGGCTCGCGAACGGCCCGCGGCGGCGGCACGGGGCAAGTGCCCAGCAGCGCGCCAGTAGAATCGCCCCTATGTGTGGAATCGTCGGATACGTCGGAGAGCGGAACAGCCTCGACGTGCTCATCGGAGGCCTTCGTCGCCTCGAATATCGCGGCTACGACTCGGCAGGAGTCGCGATCGTCGACGACGACGGCGTCATGGAGACGGCGAAGCGTGCCGGCAAGCTCCAGGTGCTCGCCGACGATCTCGACGCGACCCCGCTGCACCACGGCAAGACCGGCATCGGACACACTCGCTGGGCGACGCACGGCGGCCCGACCGACCAGAATGCGCACCCGCATCTCGGCGATGATGGCCGCCTCGCCCTGATCCACAACGGCATCATCGAGAACTTCTCGGCGTTGAAGGACGAACTGCTCGCGGAGGGCTACAGCTTTGAGAGTGAGACCGACTCCGAAGTCGCGGCAGTGCTCCTCGGCCGCGAGTACCGCCGTGTCGGAGAGCTGACCGAGGCGTTCCGCGCAACGGTTTCCCGCCTCGACGGCGCCTTCACGCTGCTCGCCGTGCACAGCGACCAGCCCGGCGTCGTCGTCGGCGCTCGCCGCAACTCCCCCCTCGTGATCGGACTCGGCGATGGCGAGAACTTCCTCGGCTCGGATGTCGCCGCTTTCGTCGAGTTCACGAAGCGGGCCGTGGCGATCGGCCAGGACCAGATCGTCACGATCACGGCCGGCGACGTCGCGGTGACCGATTTCGCCGGAGCCGATGTCGAGGTCGAGCCGTTCGATGTCGCATGGGATGCCTCGGCCGCCGAGAAGGGCGGATGGTCGTCCTTCATGCGCAAGGAGGTCTCCGAGCAGCCCGAGGCGGTCGCCAAGACGCTTCTCGGCCGGGTCGTGGACTCGCAGGTCGTCATCCCCGAGCTCGCCGACTTCGGCGATGACGAGCTCCGCGGCATCCGTCGCATCACCATCATCGCGTGCGGCACGGCCGCGTACGCCGGCATGGTCGCGAAGTATGCGATCGAGCAGTGGGCGCGCGTGCCCGTCGAGGTCGAGCTCAGCCACGAGTTCCGCTACCGCGAGCCGGTGCTCGACACCGACACGCTCGTCGTCTCGATCAGCCAGTCGGGTGAGACCATGGACACCCTCATGGCCGTGAAGTACGCCCGCGAGCACGGCGCTCGCACGATCTCGATCTGCAACACGCAGGGCGCCACCATCCCGCGCGAATCCGACGCCGTGGTCTACACGCACGCGGGCCCCGAGGTGGCGGTGGCGTCGACGAAGGCGTTCGTCGCCCAGATCGCTGCGCTCTACCTGTTCGGCCTGCACCTTGCCCGGGTGCGCGGCACGCTGTCGCCCGAGGCGCTCGCCGAGCAGCTGGCGGAGCTCCAGGCGGTGCCCGAGAAGCTCGAGACGGTGCTCGGCGAGGCCGAGAAGGTCGAGCAGCTCGCCCACTGGATGGCCGACTCGCGCTCCGTGCTCTTCCTCGGCCGCCACGTCGGCTACCCGATCGCGCTCGAGGGCGCCCTGAAGCTCAAGGAGCTCGCCTACATTCACGCAGAGGGCTTCGCTGCGGGCGAGCTGAAGCATGGACCGATCGCACTCATCGAGCCCGGCCAACCGGTCTTCGTGGTGGTTCCGAGCCCGCGCGGCTCTGCGAGTCTGCACCCCAAGGTCGTCTCGAACATCCAGGAGATCCGCGCGCGCGGCGCTCGGGTGATCGCGATCGCCGAGGCAGGGGATGCCGCGGTGCTGCCGTTCGCCGACGAGGTGCTGCGCATTCCGCTCGCCGCCCCGCTCTTCGAGCCGCTGCTCGCCGTGGTTCCGCTGCAGGTGTTCGCGATGGCGCTGTCGCAGGCGAAGGGCCTCGACGTCGACCAGCCCCGCAATCTCGCGAAGTCCGTGACGGTGGAGTGACCGCGTGGTCCGCGTGACCCGGGTGATCCGACTGAATCGAGCAGTCCGCGTGGCCCTGCCCGAGGAGGCGCCGTGATCGTCGGGATCGGGATCGACGTGGTCGACATCGTGCGCTTCGAGCGTTCGCTCGCCCGTACCCCGGCGCTCGTCATCCGGTTGTTCGCTGAGAGCGAACGCAATCGCCCGGCGCGTTCGTTGGCGGCGCGCTTCGCCGCCAAGGAATCGCTCATCAAGGCGCTCGGCGGCCACGCCGTGATCCGCTGGCATGAGATGCGTATCGTGCAGGATCCCGACGGAAACCCCGACTTCGAGCTCTCGGGCGGTCTGGCCGTGCACGTGCGCGCCCTCGGCATCGACCGGGTGCACCTGTCGATGAGCCACGACGCCGGCATGGCAAGCGCGTTCGTCGTGCTGGAGGCGAACGGCAGCGTGGCGAACGGCGGTGCGGCGAACGGCGGTGCGGCGAACGGCAGCGAGGCGAACGGCGGTGCGGCGAACGGCAGCGAGGTATCGTCGTGAGCGCACCTGGTCTCGACGGGCGGGCTGCGGCGTCACCGTTCCGTGAGGCGGTCGTCGACCTCGACGCCGTCCGCCACAATGTGGCCACGCTCGCGGCCCTCGTGGCGCCCGCCCGCACGATGGCGGTGGTCAAGGCCGACGCCTACGGCCACGGGGCGCTTCCCGTCGCCCGCGCAGCGCTCGCCGCGGGCGCCGACTGGCTCGGCGTCGCCGATGTCGACGAGGCGATGGCGTTGCGCGCGGCCGGCATCGACGCACCCGTGCTCGCCTGGCTGCACGACCCCGGGACTGAGTTCGGTCCCGCGATCGCACGCGACGTCGACCTCGGCGTCTCGTCGCTCGAGCAGCTCGGCGCCATGGCGGATGCCGCGGCATCCGTCGGCCGGCGGGCCCGGGTGCACCTCAAGATCGACACCGGACTCAGTCGCAACGGCGTCGAACCGGCGACCTGGAACAGCGCGGTCGCGACCGCCGCACGCCTCGAGCGCGAAGGGCTCGTGGAGGTGCGCGGCGTGTTCAGTCATCTCGCGAACGCCTCTGCCGACGAAGATGCCGCACAGCTCGCCGCCTTCGATGCCGCGCTCGCCGAGGCATCCGCCGTAGGGCTCGCACCCGAAGTGCGCCACATCGCCTCGACGGCGGGTGCGGTGCGGCGGCCGGAGTCGCGCTATGACCTGGTCCGGCTCGGCATCGGATGCTACGGGGTCGCACCGTTCGGCGACGGCACGACGGCCGCCGACCTCGGGCTGCGTCCGGCGATGACCCTGCGCGGCCGCGTCGCTGCGGTTCGCCGCGTCGATGCAGGCACCGGCGCCTCCTACGGCCACGCCTGGCACGCCGAACACCCCACCACCCTCGCCCTCGTGCCGCTGGGCTACGCCGACGGGGTCCCGCGCCAGGCCTCCGGCCGGGCAGAGGTATGGCTCGCAGGGGCACGGCGGCCGGTGGTCGGACGCATCGCCATGGACCAGTTCCTCGTCGACGTGGGCGACGACCCCGTGGCGGTCGGCGACGAGCTCGTGGTGTTCGGCGACCCCGAGACCGGCGCGCCGTCGGCCGACGACTGGGGCGATGCGGCGGACACCATCGGCTACGAGATCGTGACGCGCATCGGTCCGCGGGTGCCTCGCACCTACCTGGGCGACGCACGATGAGGATCGACGTTCCCGACAGTGCCGCGATGGAGGCATTCGGGCGCGAGCTCGGCGACCTGTTGCGGGCGGGGGATCTCGTGGTGCTGACCGGCCCGCTCGGCGCGGGCAAGACCACCCTCACCCGTGGCATCGGCGCGGGGCTCGGCGTGCGCGGACCGGTGCAGAGTCCGACTTTCGTGCTCGCCCGCACGCACCCGAGCCTCGCCGACGGCCCGCCGCTGGTGCATGTGGATGCCTACCGACTCGGCAGCGCCGAGCTGCTCGACGACCTCGACCTCGACTTCGCGCACGCCGTCGTGGTGGTGGAGTGGGGCGCCGGACTCCTCGACGACGTCGCCGACTCGTGGCTCGATGTCGTCATCGAGCGACCGGATGGTGTGGACGCAGGGCCCGCGAATGCCGCGAACGGTCCGGATGCCGCGAACGCTCCGGATGCCGCGAACGCTCCGGATGCCGCGAACGGCCCGGATGCCGCGAACGCCTCGGATACCGCGAACGCCGCGGATGCCGCGAACGCCGAGTTGCTCGGCGCAGACGAGCCCCGCCGCCTCACCCTGCGAGGCTACGGGCCGCGCTGGGCGGGGGGCCCGTTCGACGCCGACGAGTAGGCTGGGATCCATGCTGCTCGCGATCGACACCTCGACGGGCACGAGCGTCGCCGTGGTCGATCGCGACCGCGACACGGGCGAACTTCGCTGCCTCGCCGAGACGGGCACCACTGACACGATGCGTCACGCCGAGGTCATCGGCGGCTTCATCCGCGACGCCCTCGAGTCGGCCGGCGTGCGCCCCGGTGCGCTGTCGGGCGTCGCGGCCGGAATGGGACCGGGGCCGTACACCGGGCTTCGCGTCGGCATCGCCGCCGCGCACGCGTTCGCCCTCGGCATCGACCGACCGTTCGTGCCGGTCGTCAGCCACGATGCGGTCGCATGGTCGTGGTACCGCGACGGCGGCACGGGCGGTCTCCAGGTCGTGACCGATGCCCGGCGACGCGAGTTCGCCGTCTCGGAGTACGAGGCCCTCGATGCCGACGAGCTTCCCACTCGCACCGACGGGCCGCGCCTCGTCGCACGTGACGCGGTGCCGCAGACTCCCGGCACCCGGTTCGATGCCGCCCTGGTTCCGGCGAGCGCCATCGGAATGCTCGCCGAACTCGCGTTCGCGGCAGGGCGCCTGCCGCTCGCCGACGACGCGCCGATCTACCTTCGCGTCCCCGATGTCACGCCCGCCGCGGCCGTGAAGAAGGTGCTGCGATGAGCGTGCTGATGCGGCGCGCCCGACCCGGCGACCTCGAGACGATCATGCGGCTCGAGCGCGAGACCTTCGTCGACGACGCCTGGCCAGAGGAGGCCATGCGGCGCGAACTCGAGAGCCCGCACGGCTACTACCTCATCGCGGTCGATGACGATGCCGACGATGATGAGCGGCGCCTGCTCGGCTATGCGGGGCTGCTCGCGCCCTCGGGCAGCGAACAGGGCGACATCCAGACCATCGCGGTCGCGCCGATCGCGCGCGGGATCGGCCTCGGGCGCGGACTCATGCACGCCCTCATCACGCAGGCGCGCCGACGCCACCTTGCCGAGCTCTTCCTCGAGGTGCGCGCAGACAACCCCATTGCGCGCGCGCTCTACGAGTCCCTCGGCTTCGAGGAGATCGGGGTGCGCCGTCGCTACTACCGCGGCGGCATCGACGCGATCCTGATGCGGCTGACGGTGCCCGCCGCCGTCACCCGGCCCGCGGCATCCGAGCCTCGCACCGCACCCGGACCCGGGGGCCGCGCATGAACTGGGACGCACCCGTCGTGCTCGGCATCGAAACCTCGTGCGACGAGACCGGTGTGGGCGTCGTGCGCGGCACCGACCTGCTCGCGAACGTCATCGCCTCGTCGATGGAGGAACACGCGCGTTACGGCGGCGTCGTGCCCGAGGTCGCCGCACGAGCGCACCTCGAGGCGCTCGGTCCCACGATCGGCGCGGCGCTCGCCGAGGCCCGCCTCGAACTCGCCGACGTCGACGCCGTCGCGGTGACCAGCGGACCCGGGCTCGCCGGCGCGCTCATGGTCGGCGTCGGGGCCGCGAAGGCGCTCGCGCTCGCACTCGACCGCCCGATCTACGCGGTGAACCACCTCGTCGGCCACGTCGGCGCCGACCTGCTCGACGATCGGGCACCCCTCGAGACCCCCACCGTGGCGCTCCTCGTCTCGGGCGGGCACACGTCGCTCCTGCTGGTCCGCGACCTCGACTCCGACGTCGAACTGCTCGGCGAGACCATCGATGACGCGGCGGGCGAGGCGTTCGACAAGGTCGCGCGCCTGCTCGGCCTGCCCTACCCGGGCGGACCCGAGATCGACCGTGCGGCGATCGGCGGCGATCCGACCGCGATCCGCTTCCCGCGCGGGCTCACCCAGCCCAAAGACCTCGCGGCGCACCGCTACGACTTCAGCTTCTCGGGGCTGAAGACGGCCGTCGCCCGTTGGGTCGAGCAGCGCGAGGCGGCCGGGCTGCCGATTCCGTTGGCGGATGTCGCGGCGAGCTTCCGCGAGGCCGTCGTCGACGTGCTGGTGGGCAAGGCGGTCGCGGCGTGCACCGATCTCGGTGTCCCCCGTCTGCTCCTCGGCGGTGGCGTGGTGGCGAACTCGCGGCTGCGCCAAGTGGCAGCGCAGCGAGCGGATGCCGCGGGCATCGCGCTGCGGGTCCCACCCCTGTCGCTCTGCACCGACAACGGGGCGATGATCGCCGCGCTCGGCGCTCGGCTGATCATGGCGGGCCACGCGCCATCCGACCTCGCATTCGGTGCCGACTCGACCCTGCCTGTCACCCGGATCCAAGTCTGAGGCCGGCGCGTCGAAGGCTGCGCTCGATGCGCCTGCCGCGATAGTGTGAGCACGAAGGCAGCGGATGCCGCGATCCTGCGCGCCGCGCCCAGTCGCGTATGGCGCGACTGTGAATATCACAGCATCGAGAGGACCCCATCGTGACCGATCCGAATCGTCCCGACCAGCCCGGCTCGTCAGTGCCGCCGTCGCAGCCTGCGCCGGCGTACGGCGAGCCCGCCGCGCCGGCATACGGTCAGTCTGCCGCCTACGGTCAGCCGAGCGGCGCCAAGACCAACACGCTCGCCATCGTCTCGCTCGTCGCATCAATCGCCGGCATCGTCATCCTCTGGGGTATCGGTTCCATCGTCGGCGTCATCTGCGGGCACATCTCGCTCAGCCAGATCAAGAAGACGGGTGAGCAGGGTCGCGGTATGGCCGTCGCGGGCCTCATCGTCGGTTACGTCGGCATCGCCCTCGCAGTCATCGGCGTGATCATCTTCTTCGCGATCTTCGCGGCGGTTATGGCGAACTCCAACCTGGACGTGTCGTACTGATCGCGCTCAGCCACTCCGACCACGACGAAAGGCTGCTGCCATGAGTGATCCGAAGAACCCCGACGCTCCGAAGGTTCCCGAGGAACCCACGGTTCCCAAGCCCGAGGAGCCCACGGTCCCGTCGCCAGAAGAGCCGACGGTACCGACGCCCGAGGAGCCGACATTCCCGTCGGAGCCCGAGCCGGCGCCTCCCGGCCAGCCCTCGACACCCGAGTTCCCGGTTCCGCCGTCGGCGCCCGAGCCTCCCGCTGCGCCCGAGCCCCCGGCTCCGCCCGCACCGCCTTCCGCCCCGTCGTACGG
>JALYWB010000047.1 GCA_030852935.1 Actinomycetota bacterium
CGGCTCGTCGCGATCGTCGAACTCCGCGGCGGCACGCTCAAGGTCGTCACCGGCTTCCCGCCCGAGGAGGCGTCAGCATGATCGAGTGGTTCACGTGGGTGCAGCTCGCCGTCGCCTGCGCGGCCGGCCTGCTGTGCATCGTGCTCGGCCTCGCCGGACGCGTGCCGAGCGACCTGACCAACGGTGCGCTCGTGCTCGTCGAGCTGTTGCTCATCGTGCAGCTCGTCGTCGCGATCGCCGCCCCCGCCTTCGGCAACGAGGCCACCGGCAGCGTGCTCGAGTTCTACACCTACCTGGTGGGAGCGCTGCTGCTGCCGCCCGTCGCGATCGTCTGGGCGCTGCTCGAGCGCAGCCGGTGGTCGACCGTCGTGCTCGGCGTGGCCGCGCTCGCGGTGGCCGTGATGGTGTATCGCATGCTGCAGATCTGGACCGTGCAGCAGGCGTAGCGGGGTCTGAGAGAATCGATCGACATGACTGAGGTGCGGAGTGCCCGGGGCGCGACCCGGAACGGGCGACGGATGACCGGCATCGGGCGGCTGCTCGTGGCCGTGTACGGCGTTCTGGCGCTGGCGGCCATCGGTCGCTCGTTCGTGCAGATCGCCTCCAAGTTCGACGAGGCTCCGCTCGCGTACACGCTGTCGGCGCTCGCGGCGGTGGTCTACGTCGTCGCCACGGTCGCCCTGGTCCGTTCCGGACGCGGGTGGTACCGCGTCGCGTGGGCGACCATCGCCTTCGAGTTCACGGGCGTCCTCGTGGTCGGCACCCTGAGCATCGCGTTCCCTGAACTGTTCCCCGACGACACGGTCTGGTCGTGGTTCGGTCGGGGTTACCTGTTCATTCCGCTGGTGTTGCCCGTGCTCGGCATGTGGTGGCTCGCGACGCATCGACCCAGCAGGGCGGATGCCGCGTGAAGACGTTCAAGGGCCTACAGGCCGTGCCCCCCGGCTTCGGACCGAGCGCCGTCACGATCGGCAAGTTCGACGGCGTGCACCGCGGGCACCGCGCCGTCATCGAGCGCATCCGGTCGATCGCGGCCGCAGACGACCTGCGTTCGGTCGTCGTGACCTTCGACCGGAATCCGCTCGAGTTGCTCGCCCCCGACAAGTGCCCCGAATCGTTGGTCAGCGTGCGACAGAAGCTCGAACTGCTCGGCTCGACGGGCATCGACGCGACGTTGCTGCTTCCGTTCGACCGGGCCCTCGCCTCGGTGCCGGCGACGGAGTTCGTCGAACGCGTACTCGTCGGCACGCTCAACGCGAAGGCTGTGCTCGTCGGCCGCGACTTCCGCTACGGCGCGAAGGGAGCGGGCGACGTCGACTTGCTCATCGCGCTCGGTGCGACCTTCGGATTCACCGTCGAGGTCGTAGGCGACGTGCGGCCCGGAGACGAGCGCCGGGTCTCCTCGACCTGGATCCGCGAGCTGCTGGCCGAGGGCGAGGTGCAACAGGCGGCCGAATTGCTCGGGCACGCGCCGATCGTCTCGGGCATCGTGGTGCACGGCGCGAAACGCGGGCGTGAGCTCGGGTATCCCACCGCGAACCTGAGCCCCGAGTCCGAAGGCCTGATTCCGGCCGACGGCGTCTACGCGGGGTGGCTGACCGATGCCGGTACGAGGTATCCCGCCGCCATCTCGGTCGGGAACAACCCGACGTTCGAGGGTGTGCCGAAGAAGCAGGTCGAAGCGTACGTGCTCGACCGTGAGCTCGACCTCTACGACCATGTCGTCGACGTCGAGTTCGTCGACCGGCTGCGCGGAATGGTCGCGTTCACGAGCGTGCCCGACCTCATCGCGACGATGCACGACGACGTCGAGCGTGCCCGCGAGTTGCTCGCCGACCGGCGGGAAGTCCTGGCGGACTGACGCGGTCCGCGCCCGTGGCACGTCCCCGAGATTGCCGATCTCGCAGCGGACCGCCCGTCGGCTGCGGAATCAACCCGGCGTGTCCGACCGGTCGAGGTCGCCGTCGCGCGGAGCTCGAGGTGCGCGGGTGCCGAAGCCCGCGAGGAATCGGATGAGCTCGTGCGCCGTACCGACGAGCACGGGGCCGTGCCCGATCGTCCACGCGGCATCCGTGGCGTGCAGGCTGTGGCCCGAGATGACGGCACGGATCGGCGTCGGTGCGGCCGCAGCGCGGCGCAGCGCGACCGAACCCGAGGCGAGCGGCGGCATCGCGATCGGCCTGCCGAGTGCATCGCCGACGAGAATTGCCGCGACCACCGCGTCGTCGAGTTCCACGATGCCCGTCGGTTGCGGCCGCTCGATGATCATGGTCGCACGAACCTCGAGGGCGGCCGCGGCATCCGCAGCACTCGCGAAGCGCTCGGCTTCGTCATCGCTCCTGCCCTCGACGCCGAGGGCACGCCGCGCAGTGTCGAGGGCTCGCCGCGACGCAGTGCGGTCGAATCCGGCGACGAGCCGCACCACGGACCGCTCGACGGTCGTGCCGTCTTCGGCACCTGCACGCCAGCCGGCGTCACCCGCGGTGCGCAATGCCTCGGCCAGCGCGCGCAGCATCGTCGCCGTGAGCTCACGACGGTCGCTCGTGACGCCCCGCTCATCTGATCGGGGGCGCTGGCTGAGCGGGAGATAGCGGGCGAAGTCGGCCACGACTCCAGCCTAGACTCGACGTGATGCCACCGACCCAGCTCCGGCCCCTGTGGGCCGGACGCACCCTCGCCCTCGTCGGCATCGTGCTCGTCGCGTTCAACCTGCGCACCGCCGTGGCCTCGCTGTCACCGATCCTCGCCGAGCTCGAACGCGAGATCTCGCTCACGCCCGCGGTCGTCGGCTTCCTGGGCATGCTGCCACCGCTCTGCTATGCGGTCTTCGGCATCGTGACACCGCTCTTCGCCAAGCGCCTCGGGCTCGAGGCGACGCTGATCGTCGCGCTCGGCGCACTCTCGATCGGACTGTTCGGGCGCGGCGTCGCTGGCGACGCCATCTGGCTCGTGGCCGCCAGCACGCTCACGTTCGCGGCGATGGGGGTCGGCAACGTCCTGTTGCCGCCGCTCGTGAAGCGGTATTTCCCCGACCGCATCGGGCTCATGACGACGGTCTACGTGATGACCATGTCGGTGAGCAGCTTCGTGCCGCCGCTCATCGCGGTGCCGATCGCGGAGGCTGCGGGATGGCGTGTCTCGCTCGGCCTGTGGGCGGTCCTGGCCGCGGTCTCGCTTGTGCCGTGGATCGCATTGCTCGTGCATCCGCGGCGCCAGGCGCGCGACGTCCGGCTGGAGGAGACCGAGCCGGGCCTGCTCCGCTATGCCATGCGTTCGCCGCTCGCCTGGTCGCTCGCCGTCGTGTTCGCGGTGGCCGGGTTCAACGCGTATGCGATGTTCGCGTGGATGCCGCCGATGCTCGATGACATCGCCGGCACGACCCCGGCGGAGTCGGGAGCACTCCTCGCGTTGTTCGCCGCCATGGGACTACCGGCCGGACTGCTCGTGCCGATCCTGGCAGCGCGCTACGGACGGATTCGCCTGCTGATCTCGGTCGCGGTCGCCGCATTCGTCGCCGGCTACGTCGGGCTCCTGGTCGTGCCGGCGTTCGCGACCTGGCTCTGGGTCGCGCTCATCGGCTCCGGACCTCTGCTGTTCCCGCTCGCGCTCGTGCTCATCAACCTGCGCACCCGCACGCACTCGGGCGCGGTGGCGCTCTCGGGGTTCGTGCAGTCGGCGGGCTACCTCATCGTGGCGGTCGGGCCGCTGGCGGTGGGGCTTCTCCACGATGCGACGGAGGGCTGGACCTGGCCGATCGTGCTGCTGCTGTGCTCGGCCGTGCCTGCGGCGATCGCGGGGGCGGTCGTGGCCCGTCCGCGTTACTTCGAGGACGAGCGTGCAGCAGCCTGATCCGTCCGATGCTTGCGCGCCGGCTCCCGCGGCCCGTAGCATCCGCTGACATGGACATCGTCACCGTGCTCGCCGAGGCTGCCGCTGCACCGAAGGCCCCCAACCTGTGGGGAGCGCTCGGGTGCGCGCTCGCCTATTCCGGTGCCCTGTTCGCGACCGTCGATTCATTCGCCGATATCCTCCTCACGGGCGGCGACGGGCCCGACGGACGGTTGAGCCCGGCCATGCGCCTCAAGGTCGGTTCGAAGCTTGCAGCGGCCGGTATCACGGTGGTGGCCGCAGGCCTGGTGCTCGCGCTCGACGCGAACTGGTTCGCGCTCATCGCGCTGAGCATCGTCTTCATCGTGCTCGCCGGCATCGCGGCGGTCGTGCTCGTACGGCACCGCGGGCACCGGGCGGCTGCGCTGCAGGCCGCTGCGCCGCGCCCGCTCGGTTCCGAGCCCGTGGGCTGAGCGCTCGGGCTCCAGCCGCACGAATCAGGTCAGGAACTCCGGCCGGTGCACGAGGGCAGCCGCACCGATCAGCGGACCCTCGTCGGAGAGGCCGGAGGGCACGATCTCGACGCGTGACACGAACGGGAAGGCGAGGCGTTCGGCGACCGCGGCGCGGGCATGCGCGAAGAGTGCAGGGGAGACCCGGGAGAAGCCGCCGCCGATGGCGACGAGGTCGAGGTCGAGCAGGTTCGTGGCCGAGGCGATGGCGTGGCCGATCGCGTCGCCCGCCCGAGCAACGGCAGCGATCGCGACCGGGTCGCCCGCCTCGTGCGCGAGGGCGAGCTCCTCACCGGACTCGCCCGTGAACCCCTGGGTTCTCGCCCACGCGACGGTGCGTGGCCCAGAGGCGACCGCTTCGAGGCATCCTCGGCCGCCGCACGCGCACGCATCATCGAAGCCACCGACCTCGACGTGGCCGATGTGCCCGCCGTTGCCGGTCGGGCTCGACGCAGCGCGGCCGCCGAGCAGCAGGCCGCCGCCGACGCCGGTCGACACGACCATGCCCAGCATGTTGGCGACACCGCGCCCGGCGCCGACCCAGTGCTCGGCGAGGGCGATGCAGAGCCCGTCGATGCGCAGGGTCACGGGTGCGTCGGGCACGATGGCGGTGACGGATGCCGCGAGCGGGTGATCGCGCCAGGCGGGAACGTTGAGCGGCGACACCAGCCCCTCGTCGACGTCGACCGGTCCTGCGGCCCCGATGCCGACGCCGATGAGCGTTGCGCGATGCGGGATCGCGGCATATGCGGCCTCGACGACCGTGCGCACGGCATCCTCGAGCTCGGCACTCGACGCCGCGGGGCCGGTCGGCCGTCGGTGCCGTGAGCCCGACAGGAGCCGGCCGCGATCATCGACGAGCGCGGCCTCGACCTTGGTGCCGCCGAAGTCGACGGCGAGGGCGAGCGCGCGCTGCATGGCACCAGCATAGGCGCGCGGCATCCGTCGACCCTCTGCTCATCTGAGCACCATCACCCGCGAGTGTTGCCGATGCGCGGCGTGCTGCCTACGCTGGGGTGAGCGGAAGGATGGCGTGTGGACGAGATCGACGAACTCCTCTCGATCCGGGCTGCCGAGCTCTACTACGAGGAGAACAAGACCCAAGACGAGATCGGGCAGGCGCTCCGCCTGACCCGGTGGAAGGTCGGTCGACTCCTCGCGCAGGCCAAGCAGCGCGGGTTCATCCGCATCGAGATCCTGCACCCGCGGGCGAGGCGCCTGCCCATCGAGCGGCGGCTGCGCGACGAGCGTGGACTCACCGACGCGATCGTCGTCTCGATCGCAGGAGTGCACTCGCCTGAAGAATTGCAGGAGCGCACCGCGCAGGCGGCAGCCGACTACCTCACTGCGCTCAGGCCGGTGCCGCGCACTCTCGGAGTGAGCTGGGGTCGCACGCTGTTCGAGATCTCGCAGCACCTGCGCAACGGCTGGGCCACCGGCGTCAATGTCGTGCAGATCAACGGGGGAGTGAGCCTGAACCGGCGCCCCGGAACCGCCGCGGCCACGGCGGTGGGCATCGCCCAGAAGGGCGGCGGCAGCGCCACCCTCCTGCCGAGTCCCGCGATCCTGGAACGACTCGCCACCAAGGAGGCGATCGAGTCCGATCGTGTCGTTGCAGGCGTGATCGAGTTGGCCCGTTCGGCCGACGCGTACCTGTTCAGCGCCGGCGCGGCCGACCACAACTCCGTGCACGTCGAGAGCGGCTACCTCTCGATCGGCGATGTCGACGTGCTCGTGCAGAAGGGCGCCGTCGGCGATGTCGTCGGTCGCTACATCGACTCCGACGGCAACATCGTCGATCCCGCCCTCGACGCGCGAACCGTCGGGCTCACGCTCGACGAGCTCCGCGAAGCGCCGCTCGCCATCGCGGTGGTCGCGGGCACCGCCAAGCACGCGGTCGCCGACGCGGTCGTACGCAGCGGGCTCTGCTCGGTGCTCGTCACCGACGAGGCCACGGCCCTCCACCTCCTCGACGGCTGACACCGGTCGAGTCCCTCCGACTCCAACGACGAAAACCACCACGGAAAGCCAGGTTCATCACCATGCCAGGTCCAGTCAGCGCAGGTACCGCCCTCGTGACCGCCCGCGAGCGCGCGCTCGCCGTGCTCGGCGGCGAACCCGACGACGCGACGCTCCGCCGCTACCTGCACGGCATCGCCGGAGTCGACGCGGTCGGCCTCGAACAACGAGCCGCGGCGCTCGCGACCCGGTCGATCAAGACGACGTCGAAGCGGTGGGCGCTCGACCGCATCATCTCGCTCATCGACCTGACGACGCTCGAGGGCGCCGATACTCCCGGCAAGGTGCGCTCCCTCGTCGCCAAGGCGGTGAACCCCGATCCGACGGATGCCACGGTGCCCCGTGTCGCGGCCGTGTGCGTGTACGGCGACATGGTGCCGTCCGCCATCGACGCCCTGGGCGACGCCCACGGCGACCCCGACGACGGACTGATCTCGGTCGCCGCGGTGGCGACCGCGTTCCCATCGGGTCGGTCCTCGCTCGAGATCAAGCTCGCCGACACCGCAGAGGCGGTTGCCGCAGGAGCCGACGAGATCGACATGGTGATCGATCGTGGCGCGTTCCTCGCGGGTCGATACGGCCTCGTGTTCGACCAGATCGCCGCGGTGAAAGAGGCGTGCCGCCGCCCAGACGGCACGAGTGCGAGCCTCAAGGTCATCCTCGAGACGGGCGAGCTCGTGACGTACGACAACGTGCGCAGGGCCTCGTGGCTGTCGATCCTCGCCGGCGGCGACTTCATCAAGACGTCCACCGGCAAGGTACAGCCGGCCGCGACCCTCCCCGTGACGCTGCTGATGCTCGAGGTCGTCCGCGACTGGCACCTGGCCACTGGTCAGCGAATCGGCGTGAAGCCCGCTGGCGGCATCCGCGCCTCGAAAGACGCCATCAGGTACCTCGTGACCGTGGCCGAGACCGCGGGCGAGGAATGGCTCCAACCGCACCTGTTCCGCTTCGGCGCCTCGAGCCTGCTCAACGACGTGCTGCTGCAGCGCCAGAAGATGACGACCGGCCACTATTCGGGCGCCGACTACGTGACCATCGACTGACCCTTCGAGACGGCCCTGGCGGGCCTCCTCAGGGACCGGACCACAACTCGACCACACGCTTCAAGAACCGAAGGGTTCCACACACATCATGAGCTTCCTCGAATACGCACCAGCCCCCGAGTCACGGGCGATCCTGTCGCTGCGTGACGGCTACGGCCTCTTCATCGACGGCGAATTCGTCGACGGCCGCGGCACGCCGTTCCAGACCATCTCGCCGGCGAGCGAGGAGAAGATCGCCATGATCGCGAACGCGAACGCGGCGGATGTCGACGACGCGGTGGCGGCAGCCCGACGCGCCTACGATCGGACCTGGTCGAAGCTGAGCGGCCGCGATCGCGGCAAGTACCTCTTCCGCATCGCCCGCCTGGTGCAGGAGCGGGCCCGCGAGCTCGCGGTCGCAGAATCGCTCGACAACGGCAAGCCGATCAAGGAGTCGCGCGACGTCGACGTCCCCCTCGTCGCCGCATGGTTCTTCTACTACGCGGGCTGGGCCGACAAGCTCGACCACGCGGGGCTCGGTGCAGACCCGCGGTCACTCGGCGTCGCCGCGCAGGTGATCCCGTGGAACTTCCCGTTGCTGATGCTCGCGTGGAAGATCGCGCCGGCGCTCGCCGCGGGCAACACCGTCGTGCTGAAGCCGGCAGAGACCACGCCGCTCTCGGCGCTCATCTTCGCCGAGATCCTGCAGCAGGCCGAGCTGCCGCCCGGTGTCGTGAACATCATCACGGGCGCCGGCGACACGGGTGCCGCCCTCGTCTCGCACGAGGGCGTCGACAAGGTCGCATTCACCGGTTCGACCGCGGTCGGCCGGGCCATTGCGAAGCAGGTCGCGGGCACCGACAAGAAGGTCACCCTCGAACTCGGCGGCAAGGCTGCGAACATCGTCTTCGATGACGCCCCCATCGACCAGGCGATCGAGGGCATCGTCAACGGCATCTTCTTCAATCAGGGCCACGTGTGCTGCGCCGGATCCCGCCTCCTCGTGCAGGAGAACATCCACGATGAGGTCGTGGAGCGACTGAAGCTGCGGCTCTCGACCCTGCGGCTCGGCGATCCGCTCGACAAGAACACCGACATCGGGGCGATCAACTCGAAGGAGCAGCTCGAGCGCATCCGCGAACTCTCCGACGTCGGTGTCGCCGAGGGCGCCGAACGGTGGAGCGCGCCGTGCGTCATCCCCGAGAACGGCTTCTGGTACGCCCCGACCATCTTCACGAACGTGCAGACGTCGAGTCGCATCGCCCGAGAGGAGATCTTCGGGCCGGTGCTCTCCGTGCTCACCTTCCGCACGCCGGCCGAGGCGATCGCGAAGGCGAACAACACGCCGTACGGGCTCTCCGCGGGCATCTGGACCGACAAGGGCAGCCGCATCCTCGCGGTCGCCGACCAACTTCGTGCGGGCGTGATCTGGGCGAACACCTTCAACCGGTTCGACCCGTCGAGCCCGTTCGGCGGCTACAAGGAGTCGGGGTACGGCCGCGAGGGCGGGCGCCACGGCCTCGCTGCGTACCTCGCGCCCACCCCGATCGGACAGACTGCGTCACGCGGGCGCCTCGCCGCCCCGGCTACGGCGAAGCCGATCGAGACCGCGGATGCCGCGCCCAAGCGCACCCGCCGTACAGCACAGCGCCGATCAGCCTCGGCCGCGAAGAAGGGAGCCGCGAAGTGACCCGCCTCGCCGTGCCGAAGACCTACAAGCTCTACATCGGCGGTGCCTTCCCGCGCAGCGAGTCGGGCCGTACGTACGAGGTCATGTCCGCTGACGGCCGCTTCATCGCGAACGTCGCCAAGGCCTCCCGCAAAGACGCCCGCGATGCGGTCGTCGCTGCGCGGGGCGGCGTGAACGGGTGGGCGGGCGCGACCGCGTACAACCGCGGCCAGGTGCTCTACCGCATCGCCGAGCTCCTCGAGGGTCGTCGCGCACAGTTCGTCGCCGAGATCGAGGAAGCGGAAGGCGTGTCCCGTGCCGTGGCGGCTGCCCAGGTCGACGAAGCGATCGATCGGTGGGTCTGGTACGCCGGCTGGGCCGACAAGTTCGCACAGGTCGCCGGCAATGCGAACCCCGTATCGGGTCCGTACTTCAACATCTCGGTCCCCGAGCCCACCGGCGTCGTCGCGATCATCGCGCCGCAGGACTCCTCGCTCGTCGGGTTCGTCTCGGCGATCGCGCCGGCGCTCGTCGCAGGCAACTCGGTCGTGGTCGTGGCGAGCGAGCGATTCCCGCTCTCGGCGATCAGCCTCGCCGAGGTGCTCGCGACCAGCGACGTGCCGAAGGGCGTCGTCAACGTGCTCACCGGATCGCCCGCGGAGATCGCACCGTGGCTCGCGAGCCACGCCGACGTCAATGCGATCGATCTCGTCGGCGCGGGCGAGCTCGACTGGATCTCGCTCGAGATCGATGCGGCCGACACGCTGAAGCGGGTGCTGCGACCCGAGTCGGGTCCCGATGCCGCGGCGCCCGCGCTCGGACGCATCAGCGCCTTCACCGAGACGAAGACCGTCTGGCACACGAAGAGCCTCCGGTAGGCGCGCACCGCATGGCGTAGCCTCAGGACGAGGCCGCCGATACCGGCTGGAGACGAGAAGTCCATGACCACGCCCAATCCCGGACTCCTTCGTCTCGGCGTACTTGCGCACTCGAGCAAGCCCGATGAGCGGCGTCTGCCACTGCACCCGTCGCACTTCGAGCGGATCGATGCCGACCTCCGGCAGCAGATGGTGGTCGAACGCGGATACGGTGAACGCTTCGGGGTCGGCGACGCGGAGATCGAGTCGTTCGTCGCCCGACTCGGTTCCCGAGACGAGATCATCGCCAGCTCCGACGTCGTGCTGTTGCCGAAGCCGCAGGCCTCCGATCTCGAGGAGTTCCGCCACGGTCAGGTGCTCTGGGGGTGGCCGCACTGCGTACAGGACGGGGCGATGACGCAGGCCGCCATCGACTCGCAGCTCACCCTCATCGCGTGGGAGGCGATGAACCACTGGTCGGCCAGTGGCGGCTTCGGGCTGCACGTCTTCCATAAGAACAACGAACTCGCCGGCTACTGCTCGGTGCTGCATGCCCTGCAGCTGTGCGGCTCGACGGGAGACTATGGCAGGAGGCTGAGCGCGGTCGTGATCGGCTTCGGGGCGACGGCTCGCGGTGCCGTCACCGCGTTGAACGCCCACGGCGTACACGACGTCCAGGTGCTCACCAACCGCGAGATCGCCGCAGTGGGATCACCCATTCCATCCGTCGACATCCTCCAGTTCGAGCACAACCCCGAAGCGCCGTTCGAGAGCATGGTCAACGTCGACGGGGGCCTCGTGCCGCTCGCGCCGTTCCTGGCCGAGCGCGACATCGTGGTGAATTGCACCCTGCAGGACCCCAATGCGCCACTCACCTACCTGCGCACGGAAGACCTGGGCTCGTTCCGACCCGGCAGCCTGATCATCGATGTCTCCGTCGACACCGGGATGGGCTTCGACTGGGCCCGCCCGACCTCCTTCGCCGACCCGATGTTCATCGTGGGGAAGTCGACCAATTACTACGCGGTCGACCACAGCCCGTCCTATCTCTGGAATTCGGCTACCTGGGAGATCAGCGAGGCGCTCATGCCATTCCTTCGAACGGTCATGGAGGGCCCGGACGCGTGGGCCGCGTCCGAGACCATCGACCGTGCCATCGAGATCGCCGACGGTCGCATCCGGAACCCGGCCATTCTGGAGTTCCAGCACCGTGAGCCGGAGTACCCGCACCACAGGATCGCGTGATTCGGATCTGCACGGCCGCTGCGTGCCGCGAATGGGGGATATAACGAAACGGTAACGGAGTTGCTAGAGTGACCTGCACCGTCGCGCAAGGGAGCGCGATCGGTGGAGAGGCCCGAACCCGTGACCCGAACCCCCCGGCACGCGCTGCGCATCGTCCTGGCCACGATCGGCATGCTCGCGACCGCGACCGTGCTCCTGATCGCTACGACGCCCACCACCGCCTCGGCGGTCGACG
>JALYWB010000100.1 GCA_030852935.1 Actinomycetota bacterium
CGTGGACTCGCCTCGGCGCCGAGGGTGGCGTCGTGAACGTCGCCGGGCGGCATCCGGTGATCATGTCGCAGGGCGACCTCACCCTCGAACCTCGAACGCGGCTGCCCGGCCACCCGAACGCGCTCACGCTGCAGGCGTGGGGCGACGGCGACCCGCTCCCCCTCGCCGAGGAGACGTACTACTCCGTCGGGGGCGGGTTCATCCGTCGTGAGGGCGACGCGCCGCAGGAGGCGGAGGCGCTGCGGCATCCGCTGCCCTACGACACCGCCGACGAGTTGCTCGCCCTGTGCGACGAGCACGGCGTATCGCTCTGCGACATCGCACGCGAGAACGAGGTCGCGGTGCACGGCACCGACGGCATCGACGCCGGGCTCGACGCGATCTGGGCGGCCATGGCCGAATGCGTCGCGCACGGCCTCGAGATCGAGGGCACGTTGCCCGGCGGCCTCGGCGTGAAGCGTCGGGCGCCCGAGGTGCGTCGCCGGCTCGAGGAGTACGACCGAGAGGGGCACGACGGCGTCCAGCACCGCGACACCTCCACCGAGTGGCTGCACGCATTCGCGCTCGCCGTCAACGAGGAGAACGCCTCGGGCGGGCGAGTCGTCACGGCGCCGACCAACGGCGCGGCCGGCATCATCCCGGCGGTCGGGCACTACTACCTGCGCTTCGTCCCGGGGGCGGATGCCGCGGGCATCCGTCGCTACCTGCTCACCGCCGCTGCGATCGCCTCGCTCGTGAAGAAGAACGCCTCGATCTCGGGCGCAGAGGGCGGATGCCAGGCCGAGGTCGGCTCAGCGTGCGCGATGGCCGCCGGGGCGCTGTGCGCCGTGCTCGGCGGCACTCCGCGGCAGGTCGAGAACGCTGCGGAGATCGCCATGGAGCACCACCTCGGCCTCACCTGCGACCCGGTCGCCGGGCTCGTGCAGGTGCCGTGCATCGAGCGCAACGCGATCGCATCATCGACCGCCGTGTCCGCAGCTCGCCTCGCCCTGCACGGCGACGGCACGCACCTCGTATCGCTCGACACCGTGATCGAGACCATGCGCCAGACGGGCCTCGACATGATGACGAAGTACAAGGAGACGAGCGAGGGCGGCCTGGCCGTCAACGTGATCGAGTGCTGAACGTCGACGTCATCGAATGCTGGACCGACGAGCCGCGCGGTGACCCCCGATCGGGACTCTCGCGCCGGCACCGTTCCTCTGGCAACCTGTGCTGATGGAGACCCCCGACCCGAACTACAGCGAACTCCTCTTCGGCGCCGGCCTCGTCGGCCTCGTCATCGGACTCGTGATCTACCTCGCCGTTCTCGCCCTGATGCTCTGGATCGGCTACCTCATCATCAAGGCCGCGGTGCGCAACGGATTGCGCGAGCACACCATGTGGCTCGAGAGCCGCCGCGGGCCGCTGCGCTGAGCCACGCCGCTCCGCCCAGACGCGGCGCTCCGCCGAGACGCGGCACCGCGCCGAGACGCGGCACCGCCGCGCTCAGTTCGCGGGGCCGAAGAATGCCGTGACCGCCGCACCGAGGGCCGCGAGGTCGTCGACATGCGCCAGCTCACGAGCTGAGTGCATCGAGAGCAGCGGCGTACCCACGTCGACCGTGCGAATGCCGAGGCGAGTGGCCGAGAGCGGCCCGATCGTCGACCCGCACGGGATGGCGTTGTTCGAGACGAACGGCTGCGTCGCGACCCCGGCTTCCCGGCACACGCGCGCCCATAGCGCAGACCCGAGCGCGTCGCTCGCGTAGCGCTGATTCGCGTTGAGCTTCAGCAGCGGACCTCCGCCGAGCACGGGCCGGTTCACGGGGTCGTGTCGTTCGGGGTAGTTCGGGTGCACCGCATGGCCGGCGTCGGACGACAGCAGCCAGGAGTCGGCGAACGCCCGCCGACGGGCCGTCGCATCGGCGCCGAGACCGGCCGAGACCCGCGCGAGCACGTCGTCGAGGAAGGGCCCGCTGGCGCCAGAACGCGACTCGGAGCCGAGCTCCTCGTGGTCGAAGGCGGCGAGCACGCTGAGGTGTGCGGCGTCGTCGGGGGCGGCGACGAGCGCCACGAGCCCGGCGTACACCGACGAGAGGTTGTCCATGCGGCCCGCCGCGAAGAACGCCCCGTCGGCACCGAATCGGGCGGGTGGCTGGGTGTCGGCGAGCAGCAGGTCGTGGCCCTCCACGTCGGCAGCATGCGCCACGCCGGCGGCCTGCACCGCGGTCTCGAGCAGGTCGGCGCCCGCGGCATCCGCCACCGCCCCCCAGATCGGCTGCAGGTGTCGCTGCTTGTCGAGCGTCAGCCCCTTGGTCACGTCACGATCGAGGTGGATGGCAAGCTGCGGGATGCGCAGCATCGGGCCTGTGCGCACCAGGTGCGTTGCGCCGTCGCGAGTCACGACGCGACCGGCCAGCTCGAGTTCGCGGTCGAGCCAGGAGTTCAGCAGCGGCCCGCCGTACACCTCCACGCCGGCCTGCAGCAATCCCTCCGCACTCGTCGAGCGCCCGGGCTTCAGCTTGAACGACGGGGAATCGGTGTGCGCGCCGAGGATACGGTACGGGCTCGCCGCCGTCGCGGCATCCGGTTGCACCCACGCGATGACCGCGCCGTCACGCACGACGACACGGCGGCCGGCGCCGGTCGGCCACTCGTCGCGTTCGTCGAGCCGCTCGAATCCGGCACGCCCCAGCCGCTCGGCGACCGCCTCGGCCGCGTGGTACGAGGAGGGCGAATCGCGGAGGTACTCGGCGAAGTCGGCGACGTAGGCGTCACGGTCGAGGGCAGGCATCCTCCCATCCAACACCCGGATGCCGGACTATGCGAACCGCACCACGGTTTGCAGGCGCGAGCGTACTTCCATGACCTCGGTGCCGCCGAGGTGCGCCGAGCCGGGCAGCCCCTCGCGCACGGCACTGGCCAGCCGTGAGCTGCGCACGAGTGCCGTCACCGCACCGCGGATGCTGCCGCCGACCTCGAGCGGTTCGGCCGCGTACTCATCTGGCACCACGATGACCAGCGCCGTCGGCTTCACCCGCGCGGCCCGGCCGATCGCCTTCGCACGTGCAGCGAGTGCGCGGAAGGGGCGTTCGCCGCCGAGGGCCTCCCCCACGAGCTCATTGCGCTTCAGCCCGACGGGCGCACCCCAGTCCTCGGACTGGATCGCGAACAGGCCCGTCGGCCCGAGCACGAGATGGTCGAGCTTCGGCGGCAGCCCGGGACCCGCGGCATCCGTCGCGAGGTCGTGCCACACCGTGTAGGCGATGCCGAGGGTCGAGAGTGACCGCGCGGTCGCCTCCTCGACGAGCGCGTCACCGAGGATGTGACGGATGTCGCGGGGCGCGCTGCGCACGAGCGCCGGGTCGTACGGATCGGCGACCGTGACGCCGCGGCCGGCCCACTCGCGGATGCGGTCGAGGTAGCGCTCACGCGAGAGCCCGCCCGGGTGCCCGTACGAACGGGCGAGCGGGCGCGAGTCACGTCGCTGGCGCGGTGCGGCCGGCGCCCAGGCCTCCCTCGTCGGCGACGGCACGGTGCCACGGATGCCGCGGTCGAACGCCTCCCGCGCCTCAGGCGTGCCGACCAGCACCCACGCGCGCTGCACGGCGTGGAAGCGTGCGGGATCGCCGCCGGTGTCGGGGTGGGCGGTGCGGAGCGCGCGGCGGTACGCGAGGCGCAGCACCGCGGCATCCGCGTCGGGCGGCACGCCGAGCACCTCGTACGGGGAGTCGGAGAGCGGACTTTCGGGCATGGACTCGCTTTCGATCTGCGACCACGAGACTACCTCGACAGGCTCGGAGGTCGGCGTGAGACTCCCCACAGGCGTGGTCGGGCACGGCGCAGCCGAGGCGCCATCGTCGGCAGCGATGCGAGGGGCGACGGATGCCGCAGGCGCGCGTTCACTCGGCAGGCAACAGCATCGCGCCACCCAGGAGCGTGCGCACGGCGGGAAGCAGTTCACGGGCGAGGGCCGGTTCGCCGACCTCGAGCAGCTCGGCGAGCGCGGCGATGATCGCGCCGACGGGGAGGTCGCCGTCACACGCGCCGACGAGCGCTGCGAGCGCGGTGTCGAGACCGATCACGCGCCCGAATCCGCCGCCCTGGCGAAGCAGCATCGCGGTGGGGTGCTCGTCGCCCGGCCAGTAGTGTCGCTCCTCGGTGACGTCGCCCGCGACGATGAGCCTGGCCGCCGCCAGCTGCTCGTCGCTCCAGTCGGCTTGCCGGTCGTACGCCGCGAGGCACGCCGCGAGGTGTGCACCCAGCGAGGCGGTGTCGCCGCTGTCGCCGATCGATCCGTGCAGTCGCTCGATGCGCACGAGCGGCCTTCGCGACGTGGCATCCGGTCGGCGCAGCAGCACGTACCCGAACCCGACCTCGCGTACGCCGCGCCGCTCGAAGTCGTCGAGCCAGGCCCCGTAGAGCCGGTCGAACTCCGCCGATCCGGGTCGGGTTCCGCCGTCCCGGATCCAGGTCTCCGCGTACTCGGTGACGCGCTGCACCTCGCGTTCGATGACCCAGTGCTCGAGCCCGCCGGTCCAGTCGCGCACGCGGTCGAGCGCGTCGCCGTCGTCGCGGTACTCCCAGTTACCGAGCAACTGCGCGATACCACCGGGCGTGAGGTGATCGGCGGCACCGCGCATCACCGCCTCCACGATCGCGTCGCCGACGAGGCCGCCGTCACGGTATTCGTACGCCGGCACGCCGGCGACACGCGGGGTGATCACGAACGGCGGATTCGACACGATCGCATCGAACCGCTCACCGGCAACCGGTTCGTACAGGCTGCCGAGACGGAACTCGACGTGCTCGATGCGGTTGAGCTCGATGTTCATCCGCGCGATCGCGAGCGCCCGCTTCGAGATGTCGGTCGCGACGACCTCGCGTGCGAAGCGCGACGCATGCATGGCCTGGATGCCGCAGCCCGTGCCGAGATCGAGCACGCGAGCCGCCGGCATCGTGAGCATCAGCCTCGAGAGGGTCATCGATGCCCCGCCGATGCCCAGCACGTGCTGTTCGCCGAGTGCGTGGCCCAGCGCGAGCTCGCCGAGGTCGGAGAGGATCCACCAGTGGCCGTCTCCGAGCGCATCGGTGAAGTCGTACGGCCGCAGGTCGAGGAGCGCGCGTACGGATGCCGCGCGCACGCCTCGTCCAGTGTCACCGGCGCCGTCAGCGCCGCCGACCTCGTCAGCGCCGCCGACTTCCTCAGCGCCGGCGACCGCATCAGCGCCACCCGCCTCTGCAGCGCCACCGGCTTCGTCGGGTGCGACATGGCCGATGAGGCCGAGCTCGACCGCACCATCGATGCCGAGCACGGGGAGCGCATCCGCGGCCGCCTCGGGCCGTACCGGATCGCCGAGCACGAACAGCTCCGCGAGCGTCACCAGTGCGCCGGATGCCCCGTGGTCCAGCCCGCGCGCACGGAGCGCACGGCGCGCCGGCACGCGTTCGCCGCGATGCAGTGCGGACGCGGCATCCGGCCCCCAGAGGGCTTCGAGCGCATCACGCGTGAACGCGGCCGCCTCGAGGTCGGCTCGGAGTCGCGCAAGGAGTGCGCTCGTTCCCTGCGCGCCAGGCGAAGGGGTGGAATCGAAGTGCACCGCACCATTCAACCGCACCGAACGATCCGCTCGATGCAGCAGCTCCAGTCGCCGCTCGGTCCAGCTGCAGCAGGCGGCCGGCCCGTCGCTCGGAACGTCACCGTACGGTCATCCGCACGACATGTCGGCGCGGCTGAGGTAACCTCTCCGTCACACGGTACGCGTACCGTTGGAGCTGAGGAACGCGCAGGGGAGGTCGCGGATGGCAGAGGCACCCACACTCGAGCGCCTGCGACAAGACGCACGCGATGAGCTGGCCGCGCTCATCGAATTGCGCTGCCGACTCGGAGAAGACCCGTGGGTGTTCCTCCCGTCGCTGCCGTCGGTCGATGAGCAGGTCGTGGCCACGCTTCGCGAGGAGCGCCTGCATTCCGAGCAGTGGAGCATGGCGCGCGCACGCGCGTACCACCCCACCGCACGGGAGGGCGACGTGGCGCGCTTCGAGTACGAACTGCTTCGCGCGATCGCCCTCGACCATCCCGAGCTCAGTGCTGCCGTGTGGTCGGTACTCGATCGGGTACCGACCGCCTGGTGAGGCGCTGCTCGTGCACTCGCACGGTCAACCGGTCATGAGGCCTGCGTGTCGACACGTACGCGCCTGCGCCTCGAGACGAGCGTTGCGATCACGCGCCATCCGATGAGGAACAGCCCGAGTGTCAGCGCGGCGACCACGATGAACGCGGCCGCGGCGCCGTGCCCGTCGGCGATGCGGAGCAGCATGCCCGCTACGAGGGTGATCACCCACACGAGCACTCCGGTCGGCCAGATCGCAGCAGGATGCCGCCACGCGCGTGCCGCGAGCCACCCCACCCCGAGTGCGGCGAGGAAGGGCCACGCAGTGCCCCACACGCCGCCGAGGTCGAGCCCCTCGGCGTGGCTGGCGCGCCCGATGGCGGCGAATGCGATGACGACGAGCGCATCGAGCAGGAGGGCGCCGACGACCGCTCGGGGCCGGACGCGTCGACTCATGGAACCATCGTACGGATGCTCGGCGGGGCGCTGCACCGCATCTTGCGACCGGCGCTCACGCCGGCTCGACGAGGGCCTCGAGCTCGCTGGCGCTGTTCACGGGCAGTGCGCACACGAACGAGCGGCAGCGATACGCGGTCGGCGCCCCCGACTGCACGCCACGACCCTCGAACAGCTCGAATCCGGCCGCCGCGAACTCGCGCGCCTGCCGCTCGGTGACGATGGTCGAGACGGATGCCGCATGCCGTCGTGTGGCCGCCGCCACCTCACCCTGCGCACCAGCGCCGTGCACTCCGCCGTCGCCGTCGCCGTCTGGCAGCACGGTGACCAGTTGCACGAGCGGCGAGGCGAGCTTCGACATGAGCTCGAGGGCGCCGCCGAACGCGATCGGTCGCTCGGTCGCAATCCCCGCCACGGCTTCCATCGTGCGCTCTGCGAGTTCCAGGTAGCGATCGCCTGCACCGAGCGCGTACAGCCGCCACGCGGCATCCGCGCACGCCGTCAGGCCCGACTGCGTCGCACCCTCGGCCGGATCCGCGGGCATCGCGAGCCCCTGTGCAGTGAGCACCGGGTCGCCGCCCCCGGGGACCCCGAACGGAGTGGTGCGGTCACCGGC
>JALYWB010000104.1 GCA_030852935.1 Actinomycetota bacterium
CCTCGAGTCCGAGCGCGAGCAGCAGCTCGAGGGTCGATGACTTGATCGTGACGACTCGCTCAGGCGCCTGTTCGAACGTCACCTCGGTGCCGCAATTGTCGACCGTGAGCGGGAATCCGGATGCCGCGGTGGTGGCGGCATCCTCAGGGCCGGTGCCCGACGCCGCGGGCGCGGCGCAGCCCGCGAACAGGGCGACGGATGCCGCAGCGGCGACGAGTGAAGTGACGCGTGTGATGACGCGAATGGGCATGGATCCTCCGGGACGGTTCAGCGGTACCCGACGAGGTCGGCGACTCGCGGCCCAATCCCGGGCCACCCAGACCAGTCAAAGACAGACCGGCGGTCAGTTCCATCGTAGACCCGTAGCGGTGCGGTCGTGCGGGGGATCCCTCAGGCGAGCCCGAGCATCACGGATGCCGCGACCGCGAGCACGATGCCCGTGCCCTGGATGGCGTTGACCCGCTCCCGCAGGAGGATCCACGCGAGAAGTACCGTCGCGACGGGGTAGAGGTTCACGAGCACCGCGACGACCGCGACGCTTCCGGCGTGGAGCGCGAGCATGAGCAGCACGTTCGCACCGCCGACCAGAATGCCGGCGCCGGCGGCGAGGAACTGAGCCCGGCGCCGCAGGTGCGCGTCTGCGGCATCCGAATCGACGGTGCTGGCCTTGGTATCGACAGTGCCGCTCCCGGGCTCCTCACCGGCGGGTACCGCTCGATCTGAGGACGCGGTCACCGCCACAGCAGCGGGCTCGTGCGCATCGAGCGTCGCGAGCAGCCGCCGCAGCGCAGGCACTCGCGGTGCAAGACCGACGAGGGCGAGCAACAGAAGGAAGCCGACCGTCGTGTCGAGGAACACCGGCACCATGCCCGCGTCCTCCGGCACCGCGTCGAGCGCCACGGTCGCGCCGCCGAGGCCCAGACCGGCGACGATCGCGAAGAGCAGCGTTCGCGGCCTCGCACCGCGAGTGCTCACGCGCCGCTCGATGCCGATCATCACCGAGCCCACGATGGCGACCACGATCGCCACCCAGGCGATCGGACGCAATTGGTCGCCGAGCACGAGCGCCACGATCACGGGCACCGCGGAGCTGAGCAGCGCCATGAGCGGCGACATGAGCGAGATGGGCCCGGCTGCGAGCGCCGCGTAGAAGGTGAGGAACCCGACTGCCGCAAGCACGGCGGCCACGAGTCCGCCGACGACCGCCGACGTCGACCAGACGCCGCCGACGACGAGAATCGTGACCACGAGCACGACCGACGCGAGCGCGTAGTTGATCGTCGTCGCGACGAGTACAGGGATGCGCCGCGACGCGACGCCGCCCATGAAGTCGGCGACGCCGTAGAGCATGGCCGATCCGAGCGCGAGCGCGACGATCAGGATCACCGCGCCATCATCCCGCACTCCGTCGGATTCCGCGCCGTCCTTGCACGGGTCACACGCCGCGCGCTGCGCGTACGCGCCTGCCAAGGTCGATGGCCTCGTCGGCGAGCGCGGCCGACGTCTCGAGATCGCGCATCCAAAGCGGCACGGATGCCGCGGCCAGGCCGATCTTCTCGAGCGGCGCGACGGCCGCGGCATCCGCCTCATCGACGAGCCAGCCGTCGAGCAGGCCGCCAGTGCTGCGGGCACCGTAGTGCCGGCCGACCGCTTCCGCGCTCGTCTCGACGCCGATCACGGGGAGGCAGGCGTCGGCCATGCCGCGCACGACCCGTCCGCCGATGATCGGCGAGACGCCGACGACGGGAGCCCGTGTCCCTGCGAGTGCCTCGCGAATGCCTCCGATCGAGAGGATCGTGCCGATGGACACGACCGGGTTCGAGGGTGCGACGAGCACGAGGTCGGCGTCGGCGATCACCTCGACGACGGCCGGTGCCGGTCGTGCCGTCTTGATATTCCGTTGCCGGAATTCGAGCGCCGGTAGCGCGGCGCGATGGCGGGTCCACCACTCCTGGAAGTGCAGCTCCACCCGTGTCGGCGCGCCGGGCGGCGGCGGTGCATCGGTCGGTGTCAGCGCGGCGGCATCCACGCTGACATAGGTGTCGACCTCGGTGTCGGTCGCAGGGATGAGCCGTACGCCGAGCTTCCACCTGCGCTGCAGGCGGTCGCCGACCTGCGAGGGGGTGAGCCCCGCGCGAAGCCACGACGTGCGCGCGATGTGGGTGCCGAGGTCGAGGTCGCCGAGCGTGAACCACGGCCACCCGACACCCCACTCGCGCAGCTCCGCCGCGACGCGTTCGGTCTCGCCGGCGCGTCCCCAGCCGCGTTCGGTGTCGTTCACGCCGGCGAGTGCGTAGAGCAGCGAGTCGAAGTCGGGCATCAGCCGAAGCCCGGCCAGCCAGAGGTCGTCGCCCGTGTTCACGATCACCGAGATGGATGCCGCGGATCGGCCATCATGCCCGGGCCAACGCCTGCCGGCCGCTTCACGCACGCCGCGCACGAAGCGCGCCCCTCCGACGCCGCCCGCGAGTACCGTGATCTTCACGAGAGCCAGCGTACGGTCGACCCGCCTCTGGTGTTCGCGGCCCGATCGGTCCACGATGGACGAACAGGTCCGCACGGGCGCGGGAGGCCACATGAACTCGGCATCGACTCCATCCCATCGCACCATCGCCCTCATCGGCGGGGCAGGGTCGGGCAAGACGACCCTGGCCGAGGCGCTGCTGCTGCGCGCGGGCGCGATTTCGAGAGCCGGCCGCGTCGAGCAGGGCACCACCGTCTGCGACCACGAGCCTGAGGAGATCGCGCGAGGCACGACCCTCTCGCTCGCCCTCGCCCGACTGAACTGGACCGGGCCCGATGGCGTCGAGCAGGCGATCACGCTCGCCGATACGCCGGGGCATCCTGATTTCGTCGGCGGTGTCGACATCGCGCTTTCGGTGGCGGATGCCGCAGCCGTCGTCGTGAGCGCGGTCGACGGGGTCACGGCGGGCACCAGGTTCGCGTGGGCGGCCGCGGAGGCGGCGGGCGTGCCTCGCATCGTCGTCATCACCCAGGAGGACAAGGCGCGCGCCGACTTCCGGCGGGTACTCGCGGAGCTGCACGCAGCGTTCGGTGATCACCTCTGGGCGGTCGAGCTTCCCCTCGGTGAGGAGCAGTCGTTCCGCTCGATCGCCGATGTGCTCAGCGAGCAGGCACTCGTGTACGACGACACGGGTCGGCATCACGATGAGGCGCTTCCGCCCGAGGCCCAGGCAGAAGAGCATCAGATGCACATCGACGTGACCGAGGAGATCGTCTCGCATGACGATGAACAGCTCGAGGCCTATCTCGACGGGCGCGAGCCACCGGCCCGCGAACTCGAGCGGACCTTCGCGCGCGAGGTCGCATCGGGCGAGGCGGTGCCGGTCATCGTGTGCTCGGCCGCGACCGGCATCGGGGTCGATCGCGTCGCCGACCTGCTCTGCAGCCTGTCGCCATCGGCGCTCGATCATGACTCCCGCATCATGATCGGCGGCTCGCCGGGCGGCGGAAGTGCCGGCACCGAACTCCGCGTCGCACCGAACCCCGACGGCGAGCCGCTCGTGCACATCTTCCGCACCGTGTCGGATGCGTTCGTCGGGCAGGTGTCGATGCTGAAGGTGCTCTCGGGCGTTCTTCGGCCGAGCGACCGCCTCCACAATGCGACGACGGGTGCCGATGAGCGCATCCACGGCCTGTTCCAGTTGCGTGGTGCCGAGCACCTGCCCGTCGACGTACTGCGAGCCGGTGACGTCGGTGCCGTGGCGAAACTGACCGGCTCCCCGTCGGGCTCCCTCCTGTGGTCGCGTTCAAGCGGCACCGCCCGCCCGCTGCCACTGCCCCATCGGGCGCCGGTCTACGCGGTGACACTCACGCCGGCGGCGCAGTCCGACGACGAGAAGCTGTTCGCCGCGCTCGGGCGGCTCGTCGCGGAGGACCACACGCTCGTGGTCGATCGAGCGGCCGGAGCCACCATCCTTCGTGGCCTCGGTGACACCCACGTCGAGATGGCCGTCGAGCGCCTCGGCCGCGTCTTCGGCGTGCACGTGACCACGGCGCCCGCGCCTGTCGCCTACCGTGAGACGATCGCGGCATCCGTGCAGGCCGAGGGCAAGCTCAAGAAGCAGTCGGGTGGCCACGGCCAGTTCGCGGTCGTCGAGCTCCGCGTCTCACCGCTTCCCACTGGCGAGGGCTTCGAGTTCGTCGACAAGGTGGTCGGCGGGGCGGTGCCGCGGACGTATATCCCCGCGGTCGAGAAGGGGGCGCGCGATGCGCTCGCCTCGGGTGGACCGCAGGGGCATCCAGTGGTCGACGTGCGTGTCGAGCTCTTCGACGGCAAGTCGCACTCGGTCGACTCATCCGAGATGGCCTTCCGCACCGCCGCCTCGTTGGGGGTCAAGGCCGCGCTCGCCGAGGCGGGCACCGTCGTGCTCGAGCCGGTGTCGATCGTGACCGTCAGCGTACCGAGCGACCTCCAGGGCACGGTGCTGACCGACCTGTCGGGCCGGCGCGGCCGAGTGAGTGCGACGGAGGTCACCGATGACGGTCACGCCCGGGTGGTGGCGAGCGTGCCCGAGGCTGAGCTCGCCCGGTACGTACTCGACCTCCGTTCGATGACGGGTGGTCAGGCAGAACTCACCATCACGCACGACCGGTACATGAAGGCGCCGAGCTCGGTCAAGGTCTGAGTCGCGGCCGCTCCCTCCCTTCGACAAGCTCAGGGAGCGCGGGTCATGTCGTCAGTACCCGCCGGCGGCGAGGTGCTGCGCCGCCGAGGCGAGCGCGTCTGCGACCTCCTCGGTCCCGTGGCGCAGCACGCCGACCGTCACGCGCACGAAGTCGTGACCGCGCCCGCCGTTGCCGTTCGAGCCCGACGAGCGGAAGTGCATGCCGTTCGCGGCATCCGTCGCCTCGGCCGCGAGGAACGGAGAACCGGCAGCCACTCGGATGCCGCTTGCCGCGAGTTGCACGAGGGCGGATCGCTCGCTCAGCACCGGCATCCAGAGGTTGATGCCATCGGCGGGCGCGACCTCGATCCCACGTGAGCGGAGCGCGTCGCCGAGCGCGCGCTGCCGTGTGAAGTACTGCCGGCGGGCCTCGGCGACCGCATTGACGGAGGCGCTCTCGGTGAGCAGGTCGAGCAGGATGGTCTGGAGCATCCGAGACGTCCAGCCCGGGCCGATCATGCGCCGCGCCCTGACGCGTTCGACGAGTCGGCTCGGGCCGCCGAGCGCCGCGATGCGCAGATCGGGCCCGTGCGACTTCGAGAAGCTGCGCACGTGGACGACGCGATCGGGAAGCCATGTGCCGAGGGTCACGTCACGCTCGGTGGAGATGAGCCCCGAGTGGTCGTCCTCGATGACGATCAGCGTCTCGACGCCGCTTGCCGAACCGATCACGCGGGCGAGTTCGTCCGCCCGTTCGGCGGTCATCGATGCGCCGGTGGGGTTCTGCGCCCGTGGTTGCAGCAGCACCGCGACGGGCCGGCGGTGAAGCGCACGCGCGAGCGCATCGGGCACCATGCCGTGCTCGTCGAGCGCGACCGGCACGGCCTCGGCGCCGAGCACGTCGAGCAGGTCGAGGAACGGCGGAAAGCCCGGGCTCTCGACCACGACCCGATCGCCGAATCGCACCACCTGCTCCAGCGTGCGCGAGATCGCATCGAGGGCACCGTCGACGACCATGATGGACTCCGCCTTCGAGGGCCACGAGTCGGCGAGCGCCGCAGCGAGCGCCGGGATCACCGGCTCCGCCTGGTAGCTCCCCGTCTCTGCTCGCACCGAGACGCGCGAGAGCGCCGGCCCGAGCGCGGGCAGCAGCGACGGGTCGGGTGTTCCACGCGAGAGGTCGAGACGCACGGGGTCGTTCGGCGCGGCCATGCCGCGCATACGCGGCGCCAGCCAGTCACGCGGGTCGCGACGCACGAAACTCCCGGCTCGGCCACGCGACTCGATGAGACCGGCGCGCGCGAGTGCCTGCCACGCCTGGCTCACCGTGGCGGGGCTCACGCCCAGCGATCCCGCAAGCTCCCGCACCGTCGGCAGCCGCGTGCCCTCTTCGAGATCGCCTGCGCTCACCAGCCGGGCGATCACGGCCGCTATTCCGCGCGGCGTCGTGTCGGGGAATTCGACGCGTGCCAGCGGCGTGGATGCCACGGAAGCCCGAGCATCCGCAGGAATACCTGACACGGCCATTGCCTCCTCACGGAGCAAGGGACAAGATGAGTAACCACAACGTCACACAGTGAAACACAAGAGAAATGTTCACGCCGAACAATAACAGAACGGGTCGCGAGCCCCGTTCGACAGGATCCGGCACCACCTCTCGGCATCACCGCATCGCCCGATGAGCACCTGAGCATTCGTTCACACGAGGCCCCATCGGGCGGACGGCAATGACGCCGACCGACTCAGGAGATGACATGACGATCGTTCGAGCGGCAATCACGCAGACGACCTGGACCGGCGACAAGGAGTCGATGCTCGACAAGCACGAGCAGTTCGCTCGGCAGGCGAAGGAGCAGGGCGCAGAGGTGATCTGCTTCCAGGAGCTGTTCTACGGTCCGTACTTCGGCATCACCGAAGATGCGAAGTACTACGACTACGCCGAACCCGCCGACGGGCCCATCGTGCAGCGGTTCGCCGCGCTGGCGAAGGAGCTCGGCATGGTCATGATCCTTCCGATCTACGAGGAGGAGCAGCCGGGCGTCTACTACAACACCGCGGTCGTCGTCGACTCCGACGGCACCATCCTCGGCTCGTACCGCAAGCACCACATCCCGAACCTCGACAAGTTCTGGGAGAAGTTCTACTTCCGGCCCGGCAACCTCGGCTACCCCGTCTTCAACACCGCGGTCGGGCCGCTCGGCGTGTACATCTGCTACGACCGGCACTTCCCGGAGGGCTGGCGCGAGCTCGGGCTCAACGGCGCACAGATCGTGTTCAACCCGAACGCCACGAAGCCGGGCCTCTCGAACCGCCTCTGGGAGATCGAGCAGCCGGCGGCCGCCGCGGCGAACGGCTACTTCGTCGCTGCAGCCAACCGAGTCGGCCTCGAAGACAACGAGTACGGCGACCTGGCCGTGAACTTCTACGGCAAGAGCCAGTTCGTCGACCCCCAGGGCAACATCGTCGGCGGCTACGGCTCCGAGAGCGAAGAGGAGGTCGTGGTGCGCGACCTCGACCTCGACATGATCCGCGACGTGCGCAACGCCTGGCAGTTCTACCGAGACCGCAGGCCCGACTCCTACACGTCCATCCCGAAGCCGTAGCGCAAGCCGTTCGCTGAGCCCGTCGAAGCGAACACGTCGTGCGATGCCGATCCCTTCGACAGGCTCAGGGAACGGCGGTAAGGAGCGAACATGACCACCACCCTCATCACCGGCGGCACCGTCGTCAGCGCGACCGGACGCGCCGCCGCCGACGTCCTCGTCGACGGCGAGACGATTCGAGCGGTGCTCGAGCCGGGCAGCAACCTTCTCGGGACGGATGTCGCGGCATCCGTCGACCGGGTGATCGATGCGAACGGCAAGTACGTGATCCCGGGCGGCATCGACGCGCACACGCACATGGAGCTCCCGTTCGGCGGCACCGCGGCGATCGACACCTTCGAGACCGGCACACGGGCTGCGGCGCACGGCGGAACGACGTCGATCATCGACTTCTCCGTGCAGCGTTACGGTGAGCGCGTGCAAGACGGACTGGCCGCCTGGCACGAGAAGGCCGCCGGCAATTGCGCGATCGACTACGGCTTCCACCAGATCGTCGGCGGCGTCGACGACGACGCGCTTGCGGCGATGCGTTCGCTGCCCGACGAGGGGGTCACGAGCTTCAAGCTCTTCATGGCCTACCCGGGCGTCTTCTACTCGGATGACGCACAGGTGCTGAAGGCCATGCAGGTCTCGCGAGACACCGGCATGCTCACGATGATGCACGCCGAGAACGGCCCGGTGATCGACGTGCTCGCCGAGCAGCTCATCGCCGAGGGCAAGACCGACCCGTACTACCACGGCATCGCCCGCGCATGGGAGATGGAGGAGGAGGCCACGCACCGGGCGATCATGCTCGCCAAGCTGACGGGCGCTCCGCTCTACGTCGTGCATGTGTCGGCGAAACAGGCGGTGGAGCAGCTCGCGACGGCCCGCGACCGCGGGCAGAACGTCTACGGCGAGACCTGCCCGCAGTACCTCTACCTCTCGCTCGAAGACCAGCTCGGCGCGAAGAGCGACGAGTGGGGCGCATTCGAGGGCGCCAAGTGGGTCTGCTCGACACCGTTGCGCTCGCGCGAAGAGGGGCATCAGAATGCGATGTGGCAGGCGCTGCGCACGAACGACCTGCAGATGGTCTCGACCGACCACTGCCCGTTCTGCATGAAGGACCAGAAGGAACTGGGCCTCGGCGACTTCCGCAAGATCCCGAACGGCATCGGCTCGATCGAGCACCGCATGGACCTGATGTACCAGGGCGTCGTGACGGGTGAGATCACCCTCGAGCGCTGGGTGGAGCTGACCAGCACCACGCCCGCGCGCATGTTCGGCCTCTACGGCACCAAGGGCGTCATCCAGCCCGGCGCCGACGCCGACATCGTCGTCTACGACCCGAACGGCCACACGTCGATCGGCCTCGAGAAGACGCACCACATGAACATGGATCACTCCGCGTGGGAGGGGTTCGAGATCGACGGGCACGTCGACACGGTGCTCAGCCGCGGCAAGGTCGTCGTCGACGGTGACGCGTACCTCGGCACCAAGGGCGACGGCCGCTTCCTCAAGCGCGGCCTGAGCCAGTACCTCATCTGAGCCCGGCTCGTTCGCTGAGCCAGTCGAAGCGAGGTCCCCTTCGACAGGCTCAGGGAGCAGACACAGAACGGAACAACATGGAATTCGGAGCGGTCCTGCAGACCAACCCACCGGCATCGCGCACCATCCAGCTCGCGAAGCTCGCAGAGGTGCACGGCTTCAGCCACGTGTGGACGTTCGACTCCCACATCCTCTGGCAGGAGCCGTACGTCATCTACAGCCAGATCCTGGCGCAGACCCAGCGCATCAAGGTCGGCCCGTTCGTCACGAATCCGGCGACCCGCGACTGGACGGTCACGGCATCGGTGTTCGCGACGCTGAACGAGATGTTCGGCAATCGCACCGTGTGCGGCATCGGACGCGGCGACTCGGCGGTGCGCGTGACGAACGGCAAGCCGACGACGATCGCCGAGCTGCGCGAGGCGATCCACGTCATCCGTGAGCTCGCCAACTCGCGGTCGGTCGAGTACCACGGCTCGGAGCTGCGGCTGCCGTGGTCGCGCGGCTCCGAGCTCGAGATGTGGGTGGCGGCGTACGGGCCGATGGCGCTGAAGCTCGCCGGCGAGGTCGGTGACGGCTTCATCCTGCAGCTCGCCGACGTCGACATCGCCGCCTGGATGATCAAGACCGTTCGGGATGCCGCGGAGGCCGCTGGCCGTGACCCCAAGTCGGTCAAGTTCTGCGTCGCCGCTCCGATGTACATCGGCGAGGACTGGCAGCACATGCGAGAGCAGTGCCGCTGGTTCGGCGGCATGGTGGGCAACCACGTCGCCGACATCGTGGCGAAGTACGGCCCTTCGACGGGCTCAGGGACCGGGGCGGTGCCCGAAGCCCTGACCGACTACATCAAGGGTCGCGAGGGCTACGACTACAACGAGCACGGACAGGC
>JALYWB010000120.1 GCA_030852935.1 Actinomycetota bacterium
CGCATGTTCGAGGTGATGCGCTACTGGGAGACGGCAGACGAGCAGGCCGACCTCTCTCCGGTGGAGCGGGAGTTCGCCGCGATCTGGCAGGCTGCCGACAAGGTGGTGTACTCGACGACGCTCGACGGGGTCGAGACGGAGCGCACGCGACTCGAGCGCAGTTTCGACCCCGAGGCGGTGCGCCGACTCGTCGAGGACTCACCGCACGACGTGTCGATCGGCGGCCCGGGACTCGCCGCCCATGCCATTCGGGCCGGGCTGGTCGAGGAACTCCGGCTCTTCGTGTATCCGGTCGTCATCGGCGGCGGCATCCGTTTCCTCCCCGACGGCGTGCGGCTCGACCTGCGACTGCAGGAGGAGCGGCGCTTCGATCGCGGCGTCGTGTTCCTGCGATACCGAATTCTCCAGCCCACGGAGCCCGCCGAAGGAGGAGACTGAGGACGGCTCGCATCGTGGCCGATGCGCCGGGCAGGGGGTCGTGCTCATGTGCAGGTGGCTGGCATACATCGGGGAGCCGCTGCGGCCTTCCACCATCGTGCTCGACACCAAGCACTCGATCGTGGCGCAGTCGCTGGACTCGCCGCTCGGTGCCGAGACCGTGAACGGCGACGGGTTCGGGTTCGGCTGGTATCCGACCGACGCCCCCGCGGGCACCGAGCCCGCGCTCTTCCACAGCATCGAGCCGGCGTGGAACGACGAGAACCTTCGCGAGCTCACACGGTCGATCGAGAGCCCGCTGTTCTTCACTCATGTGCGAGCGGCCGCCGGGCCGCCGATCCAGCAGACGAACTGCCACCCGTTCCGCCACGAGAACTGGATGTTCATGCACAATGGCGCCATCGCCGGATGGCCCGCCGTCAAGCGTGACCTGACCTTCGCGATCGACCCTGAGCTCTACCCGGGTGTGCACGGCACGACCGACTCCGAAGTGCTCTTCCACCTCGCACTCACGCTCGGCCTTCGCGACGATCCGATCGGGGCGGTCGGGAGGGCGATCCGCACGGTCGAGACCGTCGGCCATGAGCACGGTGTGCAGTTCCCGTGGCAGGGCACCGTCGCCGTCTCCGACGGGTCGACGGTCTGGGTGTTCCGCTACTCCTCCCAGGGGCGTACGCGCTCGCTGTTCCACTCAGCCGACGTCCCGACGCTCCGTGAGATGTATCCCGATGTCGAACGGCTGCGTGCGTTCGGCGACCGAGCGCGAATCGTGGTCTCAGAGCCGCTCACCGACCTGCCAGGGGTCTTCATCGAGGTGCCCGAGTCGAGTGCCGCGACGCTGGATGCCGACGGCTACCACCACGAGCCGTTCCTGGCCGCCTGAGCGTGAACTGGAGCTGACGATGAACGGCAACGTCGCGCCGGCGCCCGAGTCGAGTGACTTCGCGAAGCGGGCGGAGTACGGGCGGGCGGCCCGTCGCCGTGTGCCACGGTCGAGCCACGCCGAATGGAATCCACCGGCCGACCGGCTCGATCCGGTTTCGCTGCTCGAGGAGCAGGCGACCACGCGAGTGCCAGAGCTCGTCCCGATCCGGCACACGCGCATGATGGCCTCACCGTTCACCTTCTACCGTGGTGCCGCGCTGATCATGGCGTCCGACCTGGCGACGACTCCGCATTCGGGCATCACGGTGCAGCTCTGCGGCGATGCCCACCTCTCGAACTTCGGGGTGTTCGGCACGCCTGAGCGCCGGCTGCTCTTCGACATCAACGACTTCGACGAGACACTGCCCGGGCCGTGGGAGTGGGACGTGAAGCGGCTCGTCACGAGCTTCGAGGTGGCCGGTCGCCAGCGCGGCTTCAGCGATGCCGAACGCGACGCGATCACCCGTGCGGCGGCAGAGGGATACCGCAACCGGATGCACCGGCTCGCCGGGTCGGGCGTGCTCGAGGCGTGGTACGACCGGCTCGATGCCGAGCAGGTCTCGCAGTGGGTGCGCGTCGAGCAGAAGACGAGGGGACTCGACCGGCGACTGGTGAAGCGCACCGACGGAGCGATGGCGAAGGCGCGTGGACGCGACAGCGTCCGCGCATTCTCGAAGCTCGTGCACGTGGTTGACGGCGAACTGCGAATCGCCGCTGATCCGCCCCTGATCGTGCCGATCGAAGACCTGCGCCCCGTGGGCCGAACCCACGAGGATGACGTGGCGGCCATGCAGACGATGCTGCGCAGCTACCAGCGCACACTGCCCGGCACGCGGCATCCGCTGGCCGAATTCAGCTACGTGCACATGGCACGCAAGGTCGTCGGGGTAGGCAGCGTCGGCACGCGGGCCTGGATCGTGCTGCTGCGGGGCCGCGACGACGACGATCCGCTGCTGCTGCAGGCGAAGCAGGCAGAGGCGTCAGTGCTCGAGCGATTCCTGCCGGCGAGCGAGTACCCCCAGCACGGCGAGCGCGTCGTACGTGGGCAGCGACTCATGCAGGCCGCGAGCGACCTCTTCCTCGGCTGGCAGCAGGTGACCGGACACGACGGCGTCGTTCGCGAGTACTACCTGCGCCAGCTGCACGACTGGAAGGGCGCGCTCGACGTCGAGGAGATGACCCCGCCAGGTGCACAGCTCTATGCGACCGTGTGCGGCGAGACCCTGGCGCGCGCACACGCTCGCTCGGGTGACCGCGTCGCGATCTCCGCCTACCTCGGATCGAACGACAGGTTCGACACCGCCCTCACCGAATTCGCGGTGGCGTACGCCGATCAGAACGAACGCGACTATGCCGTATTCGCCGAGGCAGTGGCATCCGGTCGGCTCGCGTCAGTGAAGTAGACGGCCGCCGCCGAGACGAGCGCGGCGGAGACCGTCGAGACCGCCGCGGCGGCCGCCATCGAGACCGCCGCAGCGGATACGACGCCGTCGGGCGGCCATGGCCGCACGCGGTGCGGGCCCCGAACTGGGGGTGCCGCCGCATGGCTGGAGCGGTACCGTGTGGCATCAGGTTCGCTGAACGAAGGAGTCATCGTGGCAGGTACTCGCCCCGGAGGGGTCACACTCGTCGCCGTGATCGCATGGATCAACGGCCTTCTCACGCTGCTCACGGGCATCCTGCTGTTCATCGGCGGGCTGGCCGCCGATGTCGCGGCGGTGGCGTGGGTCGCCTGGCTCAGTATCATCATCGGCATCGTGACGATCATCGTCGGCGTCGGATTGCTGCGCGGCAACAATGCGGCACGCACCGTCGCAGCGGTCGTGTTCGTGCTCAACCTGATCACGGCCGTCATCACGATGTTCACCGCGCCGGCCCAACTCTGGTCGGCCATCATCTCCGCGATCCTCGCGATCGTCGGCCTCGTGCTGCTCTACAGCGAGAAGGCGAACGCGTTCTTCAAGCCCGCCTGACGGCAAGGCGCGACATCCCCGGCGCCCGGCGCCGTCAGCACGCCGGGCGCCGTCAGCGCGCCCGTCCGACGTAGCTGCGTCGCCGCAATGCAGCCGCGTCGCCGCAACGGCAGCACTCGACCCCAACGTTTCGCTTCGCCCGCCCGTTTAAGGAGATGAGGGCAGGAGGAGCCGTGCACGTTGAGAAATCCCGTCGGCGAATGCGACACTTCGCCGTGCCGATCGCCGCGCTCGCCGGTGCGGTCGGCGTGGCCCTCTGTGCGACCGGATGTGCGGGATCTGGACCACCGGGCGGGTCGATCCCACCGGGTGCGTCGCCTCCCGCCGCGGATGCACCGATCGAGGACGCCGTCGATTGTCGTTCCGAGCCGAGCTCGGGGATGATGCTCGATCCGTCGGCGACGCCGGACCCGTCAATCCCGGTGCCCGGCCGAGTGCCAGACGACTTCGAGGCATCCGCTGCGCTGCTCTGCGTCGTCGACTGGATGCCCGTGGAGGAAGTCGACCTCGCGCCGACCGACGAGGGCGAACTCGAACCGTCGGTGCAGGTCGAGCGTCTCGAGGGTGATCTCACTGGCCTGCTCGCCGCGCTCGCAATGCCCGACGACGCCGTGCCCGACGACATTGCCTGCACGGCCGACCTGCAGATCGTGCCGGCCCTGTGGCTCGAGGATTCAGCCGGCCGCGTGGTGCCGGTGCACTATCCGCGGGACGCCTGCGGCAAGACGAAGCCGGCGGTGCACGACGCGCTCGACGGACTCGAGGTCACGGCCGTCGAGCCGTGGTCGCTCCCGTAGTCGTCAGTCCCGCTCGCTTATCGCGTCCAGGTGCCGAGCCCGTTCGAGTCGAAGAACTGCAGGTTCAGTGTGCCGGCACCCGCTCCGTCGACCGTGAACGTCGCCGACGACAGGGAGCCGTCGGGCCCGTTCTCGCCGGTCGGCACGAACGCGAACGTGTCGCCGGTCCACGGTTCGAGCGGCAGCTCGTACCCGCCGTCTGGTCCGAGTCGCACGGTGAGGGTGTCGCCGGATGCCACGACCTCCGCCGGCCCGAAGTACTCGTTCTGGTAGGTGCCGGCATACTCCGCGAGCGGTCGCGGCGGCTCGGCCGACGCGGGCGGCTCCTGGTCGACGAGGTCGCCGGCCGACTCGTAGTAGTGACCGAGCGCATTGCCGTAGTCGGTGAGCCAGTCGCGGGTCGATTCGCCGAACTGCACGACGTCGATGAACTCGGCCGCGATGGCTTCGGCCGCGCCGACCGGGCCGGCGTTCGTGAGCACCACGATGCCGAGGCCGAGCTCGGGGATCACCTGGAAATTCGTCGCGGCGCCGAGCGTGAACGCACCCGAGTGACTGACGCTCACCCGCCCGGTTGCGGTCACCCCGGTGTTGAATCCGTAGCCGTATTGACCGGGGCGCATGTCGGGCAGCGCCGCGTGGCCCGAGATGATCTGCGCCGTGCGCGCGGGGGTGAAGTCCTCGGGCGCGATGAGCTCGTCGCCTGCTGCCGTGCCATTCCCGATCACGAGCGAGAGCCACTTGGCCATGTCGACCGCATTCGAGCTGACTCCGCCCGCCGGCGCCTGGGCGTCGGGCATGCGCTCATAGAGGGCCTGCCACTCGCCATCGACCTTCGAGTGCAGGGTCGCGCGGTTCTCGTGCTCGAGGAAGTCTGCGTACCGCGAGCTCGTCGACGACATGCCGAGCGGCTCGTACAACTCCTGCTCTGACAGCGTCTCCCAGTCGGTGCCCGCCGCCCGAGAGACGGCCTCGGCGCCGGTCGTCATGCCGAAGTTCGCGTAGCCGTAGGTGGTGCGGAACGGGTTCAGTGGCTGGTATCGCAGGTGCTGGATGACGTACTCGCGGTCGTAGCCGATGTCCTCGAGGTCGTCGCCTGCGGCCATCGGCAGGCCCGAACGATGGGCGTAGAAGTCACCGACCGTGACGTGTTCGGTGACCCAGGGGTCCTCCAGTGCGAACCCGTCGAGCAGTGGCGCGACCGGTGTCTCCCAATCGACGACGCCCTGCGACACCTGCGTGGCCACGACCGTCGCCCCGATCGGCTTCGAGAGCGACGCGATCTGGAACACCGTCTCGTCGTCGACCGCGGCGTCTTCGCCGAGGTGACGCACCCCATAGCCGTCGGAGAAGAGCAGCTCGTCGTCGTGCACCACGGCCACGGCGACACCGGGGATGCCGTCGGTCTCCATCGCCCGCTCGACGATGCCCGGCAACTCCTCGAGTGCATGGTCGACGGCGCCGTCCGACAGCCCGACGACGTCTTGGCTCGGGATGTCGAAGGTCACCGCCTTCGGTACATACGGCGGTGGCGATGAACAGCCGGCGAGCAGGAGCACGAGCGCTCCGGGCACGAGCAGCGATGCGGCAGTGGCACGAACAGACATGTTTCCCCTTCAGGAACGCAGACGGCGTTCTCGCGCGGGGGGCGCGACGATGGAACGGAGGGTCCCCCAGTGGGCCGAGACTATCGCCCATTGAGCGTCAACCGTGGCGAACGTTCCGAAATCGAAACACGCGTTGCGCGATTCGGCGTGCCAACGATCGCGTGTCGGGGCTGCGTGCTCCGAGCGGATACTCGGTGCGAGTCCCCTCGTGCTCGATCATGATGGTGGCCACGAGCGGATGCCGCAGGCCGAGGAATTTCGTGTCGGCTGCGCTGAGGCGCCACCTCACGCGCGACCCGGCCGGCGCACGCCGGCGCAGCAGTGCCCCACGCCCCTTCTCGCGCAGCGTGATCGTCGCTGTCGACCCGCGAGGCACCCCGCTGAGCCGGGCCGTCGCGGTCAGCCGCCCCCTCCTCGATCGAAGCCGATAGTGATCGACGGATGCCGCGAGCGGCGGCCCTTCCCGATGATGCCGCCGCGCAGCCGCGCGCTCGACGCGCCCCCACTCCGCAACGATCCGGCCGTCGTCGTGACGCGCCGCCGCGGCTCGAGCGGCGAGCCGCATCTCCGCCCGGCGTTCCGGGG
>JALYWB010000129.1 GCA_030852935.1 Actinomycetota bacterium
GGCTGCAGCCGCGTCGGCTCGGGACGCGCCGGTTCCGGATGTCGCGAGGTGCCCGTGAGCGCCACCCGGAGACGGATGCCGCTTCCGCCGCGTCGAGGTCGGTCCGGTCGCCCCGTGCCCGACGAGCACGGCGCCGCCGCCCTCGCCGACCGCTGGAGCGTGCGACGCCGCCGTCCCGGACGGGGGAGTGGCGGCACTCGGCCGGCCGGCCGTGCTGCCCGGAGTGTTCGCTCCAGCACCGCCGCCCGTCGCGGGGGCCGGAGCCGCGGCATCCGTTCCAGCGCCGTTCGCGTCGGCGGCATTCGCACCGGCCACGTCGGTGCCCGGCACATCCGTCGCCGGCGCATCGGTCTGGATCACCAGGATCGGCGTCCCCACGTTCACCGTGTTGCCCTCGTCGACGAGCAACTCCGCGACGACGCCCTCGAACGCGCTCGGCAGCTCGACGAGTGACTTCGCCGTCTCGATCTCGACGAAGACCTGATCGAGCGCGATGCGATCGCCCGGTGCGACGCGCCATTGCACGATCTCGGCCTCGGTGAGCCCCTCGCCGACGTCAGGCAACGGGAATCGGATCTCGCTCATGTCTCCACCCTCGCAGTCGGTCTATGCTGTTGGCGCCATGTCAATGCACCATCTCGACGGTCAGTACGCCAGCGCACGGTCGACGGCTTCGAGCACCCGGTCGGGGCTCGGCAGGTACTCCGTCTCGAGCGCCGCCGGCGGGAACGGCGTGTCGAAGCTCGAGACCCGCAGCACGGGCGACTCGAGCGAGTAGAACGCCCGCTCCGCCACGGTCGCGGCGATCTCGGAGCCGACGCTCGCGAAACCGTACGCCTCCTGCGCGACGACGAGCCGGCCGGTGCGGTGCACCGAATCGAGCAGCGGCCCGTAGTCGACGGGGGAGAGGCTTCGCAGGTCGACGACCTCGAGGCTGGTGCCTTCGGCTGCGGCGATGTCGGCGGCCTGCAGCAGGGTGGAGATCATGGCGCCGTGGCCGACGACCGTGACATCCGTTCCCTGGCGGATGACGCGGCTCGCGTGCAGCGGCACGCCCGAGTGGTCGTGGTCGACGGGGCCCTTCGGCCAGTAGCGGCTCTTCGGCTCGAAGAAGAGCACTGGGTCGTTCGAGGCGATGGCCTCCTGGATCATCCAGTACGCATCGTGCGGGCTCGACGGGCTCACCACGCGAAGCCCCGGGGTGTGTGCGAAGTAGGCCTCCGGGCTCTCCTGGTGGTGCTCGATGGATCCGATGTGGCCGCCGTACGGCACGCGGATCACGACGGGCATCGACAAGATGCCGTCGTGCCGAAGCGTGAGGCGGGCGAGTTGCGTGGTGATCTGGTCGAACGCCGGGAAGATGAACCCGTCGAACTGGATCTCGATGACCGGCCGGTAGCCGCGCATCGCGAGTCCGATCGCGGTGCCGACGATGCCCGACTCGGCGAGCGGCGTGTCGAGCACGCGCTTCGGGCCGAACTCGGCCTGGAGGCCCTCGGTCACCCGGAAGACGCCGCCGAGCGGGCCGATGTCCTCTCCCATGAGCAGCACCTTGTCATCGGTGCGCAGCGCCTCGCGCAGGCCGGCGGTGATCGCCTTGGCCATCGACAGCGTGTGCACGCCGCGCATCCCGAGCGGTGCCTCAGGGCCGGATGCCGCGGGCGGCACGTTCTCGTCGGGTGAGGTGTCGCCGGCCGCTTCGACGGGCTCAGCGACCTCAGCGGGGTCAGCGACCTCAGCAGGCTCAGCGACCTCAGCGGGCTCAGGCGCTTCGGCCGCGGCATCCGGCACCCGACGTTCCTGGTCGGTGCGTGCGCTCATGCCTCGCCTCCATCGAATCCGGTCTCGTAGGCGGCGAGCCAGGCTGCCTGCTCCTGCATGAGCGGATGCGGCTCGCTGTACACGTGGGCGAAGATCTTCTCGCGGGTCGGTGCGGCGAGCTCGAGCGCGCGCCGCCGCAGGTCGGCCGCGACATCCGCGGCCTCGGTGTCGACGTCGGCGAAGAACGCTTCGGATGCCCCGCGGCCCTCGAGCCAGATGCGATACCGCGTGATCGGGTCGCGTTCGGCCCAGTATGCGACCTCGGCCTCGGTGCGGTACTTCGTCGGATCGTCGGCGGTGGTGTGAGCGCCCATGCGGTAGGTGAGCGCTTCGATCAGGCTGGGTCCGGCGCCGCCGCGGGCGTCTTCGAGCGCCTGCCGGGTGACGGCGTAGCTCACGAGCACATCGTTGCCGTCGATGCGGAGGCCGGGCATGCCGAAGCCACCCCCGCGAAGCGAGAGTGGGCTGCGCGACTGGGTCGAGACCGGCACCGAGATGGCCCAATGGTTGTTCTGGATGAAGAACACCTGCGGCGTCTGGTAGCTCGACGCGAACACGAGCGCCTCGCTGGCATCACCCTGCGACGACGCGCCGTCGCCGTAGTAGGCCAGCACCGCGGCATCCGCCTCGGGGTCGCCCGTGCCGACCAGCCCGTCGAACTGCATGCCCATCGCATAACCCGTGGCGTGCAGCGTCTGCGAGGCCAGCACGAGCGTGTAGAGGTGGAAGTTGCCGTTCTCCTCGGGATTCCATCCGCCGAGCGTCGCACCGCGCAACAGCGAGAGGATGTTCACGGGGTCGAGCCCGCGGATGATGCCCACGATGTGCTCGCGGTACGAGGGGAAGATGTGGTCTTGCGGGCGGGCCGCTCGGGCGGAGCCGACCTGGGCGGCCTCCTGCCCGTGGCTCGGCACCCACAGCGCGAGCTGGCCCTGGCGTTGCAGGTTCGCGCCGGCGACGTCGATGCGCCGTGAGATCGCCATGTCGCGGTAGAACTGCTCGAGCGTGGTGTCGGGAAGCGCCTCGACGATCGGCAGGTAGGGCTCGGCCTCGGGGGTCGGACGCAGTTCTCCGGAGGGAGTCAGGAGCTGGACCGTCGGCGCGGTGAAGTCTCTCTCGAGGTCTGGCACCGTTCCACGCTACCCGCTAGGCCGGGTGCCCTTCTTGTGAGCCCGGTACAAGCTCACCGAGAATCCTGAGGAGGGTTTCGACAGTCTCGGGCTCACCCACCGAGACCCGGATGCCCTCGGGCGGGAACGCCCGCGTGACGAGTCCGGCGTCGAACAGCCGGTCGGCGACGGCGGCCGTGGCCTCGCCCGTCGGCAACCAGACGAAATTGCCGTGCGCCTCGGGAATCGGCCAGCCCTGCTCGATGAGCGCGTCTCGAAGGCGGTCGCGACGCTCGGCGATGATGGCGACGCGGTGAAGCAGTTCCGCCTCGGCGGCGGGTTCGAGCGACGCGAGGGCCGCTGCCGTCGAGGCCGCCGTGACACTGAGGGGGATCGTGGTGGAGCGCGCGGCGTCGAGGATCGGCAGCGGGCCGATCGCATAGCCGACCCGAAGACCGGCAAGTCCGTAGGCCTTCGAGAAGGTGCGAAGGATCACGAGGTTCGGGTAGCGCCCGATCAGGGCGCGGCCGTCGACGGTCGCCTCGTCGCGCACGAACTCGTTGTAGGCCTCGTCGAGCAGCACGAGCCGGTCGGCCGGCACCCTCGCCATGAACGCCTCGAAGTCGTCGGCGGTGACGAGCGTTCCGGTGGGGTTGTTCGGGGAACAGACCATCACGACCCGGGTGCGCTCGGTGATCGCATCGGCCATGGCGTCGAGGTCGTGGCTGTGATCGGCTGTGTTCGGAACGCGCACGCTCGTCGCTCCGGCGACGGTGACCAGCCCGGGATAGGCCTCGAACGAGCGCCACGAGTAGACGACCTCGTCACCGGCACCGGCCGCTGCGGCAATGAATGCCGCGAGCAGCGAAACCGAGCCGGCGCCGACGATCACCTCATCGGCGCTGACGTCGTACCGCTCGGCCAGCTTCTCGCGAAGCACGAGCGCGGTCGCGTCGGGGTAGCGGTTGATCTCGTTCGCGGCGGCTGCGACGGCGGCCGCGACACCCGGAAGCGGCGGGAACGGGTTCTCGTTGCTCGAGAGCTTGTAGCCGTCGGCCGGGGCGGGTCGCCCCTGTCGATACGGCGGAAGGGCGGCGATCTCGGGGCGAAGGCGGACGCTCGCCCCCGTGGGCTCCGGTGCGGTCACGGATTCCACCGTACCTCTTCGATCGCGGCTGGGGTTCTGCCAGAGTTGGGGGATGCGATTCATCGTCAGAGTCATCGTCGTCGCGTTCGCCCTCTGGCTCACGACCCTCATCGTCTCGGGGGTGCGGGTCGATCCGTACGAGGAGACGACGCTCGCCACGGTGCTCACGTACCTGCTCATCGCCCTGATCTTCGGGCTCGTGAACGCGATCGTCGGCACCTTCATCCGCATCGTCGCGTTCCCGCTCTACCTGCTCACGCTCGGGTTGATCTCGTTCATCGTGAATGGGCTGCTGCTGCTGCTCGTCGCATGGATCAGCAGCCTCATGGGCTTCGGCCTCGTGGTCGACGGCTTCTGGTGGGGCGTGCTCGGCGCACTCGTGCTCGGCCTCATCAGCTGGCTGATCGGACTCATCGTGCGTCCGTCGTCATCTCGCGACTGAGGTCGCGCGTCGCGGTCCAGTCGATTCGCTCACCGGCATCGCCGCGCGTGATCTCGCTCACGACCTCGCGCATGGCGGTGATGCGCTCTTCCTCTGAGGCGTCGAGGAGCGCAGCGGTTTCGCGATAGCGCGTGAGTTCGTGCGCCGGAACCAGCGAGTCGTAGTGCCGGTCGGAATCGAGCACGCTTCGCGACACCACGATGAGCTCGTCTGACGGATGCCCCGAGCCGCCCGTCATCGGAACGAGATCCTCCACGTGCTCGAGCGAGATCAGCGGCACGCCGTCGCGGGTGGGCGCCGAGCCGACCGGCCCGCCGAGGTTCACCGCGCCGATCACGTTGAGGTCGGGATCAGCGGCCAGGTTCGCCGCGATGATGCCCCCGCCCGAGTGACCGATCGCGACCACGGGGTCGCCCGGCTGCACGCCCTGCTCACGCATGGCTTCGCGAACCGCGCGTTCACCCGCGCCCGACTCCGCCCCGGCCCATCGGAGCTCGTCGAGCGACGAATCGTCGGCGATGCCGAGCAGGTTGTTCGTCATGTCGAACGGCTGGGGGCCGGCCGCCATCCCGAACTCGACGGTTCCGCCGATGTAGACGACGTACCGCCGGTCATCGCCCCCGCCGTAGCGCTCGATGCGGATCTGCGCGGCATCCGCCTCGGCCGGTGGGACCCGGTCGGCGAGGTCGCCGTAGCCCGCCGGCGGTGAGACGACGCGCCTCGGCGACGGCTCGACCTTCACCGGCCCGTCGACGAGCAGCCTGCTTCCCGCGAAGCCGAGAACGCCGGCGATCGCGGCGATGACGGCGGCGTTCTCGGGAGCCTCGATGTTCGCGCCGACCGCCGAGATCACCGGACCGGAGAGCGGCACGCGAAGGGCGCCGCCAAGGAACTCGTCGGCATGGTCGGCGGCGAGGCCGACCATCCGCACGAACCCCGGGTCGCTGAGCAGGCCGCGATTCTCCCGCAGCCAGTTGGCCAGTGGGGTCGGACCGAGCCCGTGCAGCTCCCACACTTTCGACCCGGCCACCTGTCCGCCTGCGGCGAGCAGCATGCCCCCCACGAACAATGGGGAGGTCAGCAGCATGCCGAGCGCCGGCGCGGCCATGGATGCACCGATGCGCCACAGCCCGTCGACCATGCGCTCGGTGGCACCGTATCGCTCGGCCGCCACGACGAGCGACACCCGCAACTCGCGTGCCTGGTCTCCCGCCCGATCGAGGCAGTTGGCGGCCGAGCGCACGATCCACATCGGCGACGCCGTACCCCACGAGGCCATCGGGTCGACGAGACCGACCCCGTCGAGTCCACGCTGGATCACGCCAAGCCGCTCGATCCAGTCGACGATCACCGACTCGGTGGCACCGAGTCGGGATGCATGGACGAACAGCTCGTCGATCGCGACGGCGGTCGAGCCGCCCCCCGAGACGATGAGCTCGTCGTCACTCATCGTGCGACCCCCGCGGAGGCCGCCTGCTCGTCGAGCTCGGCCTGCATGCGCCGGATGCGCTCCTCGAGCGAGTACACGGCGTCGGTCAGCTCATCTCGTGCGGCGAAGAGCCGCCCCCGAAGCTCGTCGAGCCCGTCTGCATAGCGGCCGGATGCCTCCGAGCGCCACGCACCCGAGCCGGGTGGCACCAGCGTAGGCACCGTGCCACGCACCTCGTCGGCCAGGGACGACAACATGACGAGGTGGCGACGGGCGGCATCGATCTTCTCGGGCGTCACCGCCAGGCCACGGATCAGGTCGCTGATGGGATCGGTGTCGTGCATGTCACGAGCCTCGGGCACCGGGGCCCTCCGGCTTCCGTGCGCCGCGGCATCCGTGCAGTGCTGCATCACGACGCGCGCTGTGGAGGACGAGCGATCAGTCCAGCAGCACCTGCTCGAGCGCGAACGCGCCCATTCGGCCGAACGCGCTCGACGTGCCGGCCTGCGCGACGACGGCCGAGGCCAGCACGAGCGCCCACCCGCGCGCGCGATCCCACGTCGCCTCGTCGACCCCGCGCCGGCGTTCGATCTCCTCGCGGAAGATCCGCCGCGAGCGCGCATCGAAGGTGAGCCACGCGGTCGCGAGATCGGTCGCCGGGTCACCGGCGGTCACGTCGCCGAAGTCCACGACCGCGGTGAGGGCTCCGGCGCTCCCTGAGTCTGCCGAAGAGGCCGCGAGCAGCAGGTTCGCCGGATGCAGGTCGCCGTGCAGCCAGATCTTCGGCCCCGACCAGGCGGATGCCGCGAGCGCCCGCTCCCAGACGCCGGCGAGCTGCGCGGCGCCGGGTACGCGTCCGCTCTCGAGCCGTGCCCGCACGTCGGCGTCGCGCGCCGCCAGCGGCACGCCGCGGAACGGGTTCGTCGGGGCATCCGGAGGCGCAGGCACGCTGAGCTCGGCGACGAACGCGGCGAGGCCGTTCACCGCGACCCCGCGCGTGGCCGCGTCGAACTCGATCGCGCTCACGCCGTCGAACCACGGCACGATGCTCCAGGGCGCGTCGTATCCCAGCTCGGGCGCGGGCTCGCCCACTCGCACGGGCGCCGGGATCGGCACGGGCAGGCGCGGGGCGAGCCGGGGCAGCCAGCGCTGCTCGTTGCGGGTGAGTGCGACCGCCAGCGCGCGCCGCGGCATCCGCACCGCGTACCGATCGCCGAGTCGGAAGATCGCGTTGTCCCACCCGTTCGCCACGAGCCGGATCGGGGCCGCGAGGTCGGGATGCTGCGCCGCCACGAGTCGCGCCACCAACGCGGCATCGACGTGGAAGTCGGGCGCAGGGGCATCCGTCGACATCGTCACTCTCCTCTCGTGTGGTTCGATCATCTCCCCCAGAATGGAACCATGACGCGAGCGGAGCCCGCAGGGGACGCCGCGCAGCCCTTCCGAGTTTCCTTCGTGTGCACCGGCAACATCTGCCGCTCCCCGATGGCCGCGGTGGTGTTGCGCTCCCTCGCCGAACGCGCCGGCCTCAGCGACCGCATCCGCATCGAGTCGGGCGCGACCGGCGATTGGCATGTCGGCGAGCGCGCCGACGAGCGCACCCTCGCGGCGCTCGACCGAGCCGGATACGACGGGTCGCGCCACCGTGCCCGCCAGTTCGAGGCCGTCGACTTCCCGGCGCTCGACCTCGTCGTCGCCTTCGATCGCGGGCAGGCGCGCATCCTGCGCAACCAGGCACCGTCGGAGGCCGACCGGGCGAAGGTGCGCCTGCTGCTCGAGTTCGACGCCGAGCTCGCCTCGCTGCACGACGTGCCCGACCCCTACTACTCGGATGCCGCGACCTTCGATCGAGTTCTTGGGATGATAGAGCGGGCGACCACGGCGCTCTTCCGGCAACTCGCCCCTGCACTCAGACAAGGAATCCGATGACTTCGCTGCCTCCCCAGCCGCTCAGCCCCCTCGACGGACGGTACCGCGCGGCGGTTGGTGAGCTCGGCGAGCACCTCTCAGAGGCCGGCCTCAACCGCGCTCGCGTGCACGTCGAGGTGGAGTGGCTCATCGCCCAGACCGACCGAAGATTCTTCGGGTCGTCACCGTTGTCGGTCGAGCAGAAGGCGCAGTTGCGCAGCGTCGTGGCCGAGTTCGGCCAGGCCGACATCGACGAGCTCGCCTCGCTCGAGGCGACCACCCGGCACGACGTCAAGGCCGTCGAGTACTTCGTGCGCCGCCGCCTCGAGTTGCTCGGTCTCGATGGCATCGCCGAGCTCACCCATTTCGCGTGCACGAGCGAGGACATCAACAACCTGTCGTACGCGATCACCGTTCGCGACGCCGTTCGCGACGTCTGGCTGCCGAAGCTTCGCGGCGTGGTCGACGCGCTCACCACCATAGCGGTCGAGCATCGGGATGCCGCGATGCTCTCGCGCACGCACGGCCAGCCCGCGACTCCCACGACGATGGGCAAGGAGCTCGCCGTCTTCGCGCACCGGCTCGGCCGCATCGTGAAGCAGATCGAGGCGACCGAGTACCTGGGCAAGTTCTCGGGTGCGACCGGCACGTTCTCGGCGCATGTGGTGGCGGCACCGGATGTCGCGTGGCCCGACGTC
>JALYWB010000155.1 GCA_030852935.1 Actinomycetota bacterium
CCGCTCGCGATGACGAACCGGCACGGGCTCGTCGCCGGCGCCACAGGCACGGGCAAGACCCGCACGCTGCAGGTGCTCGCCGAGCAGCTGGCCGCCAACGGCGTCGCCGTCTTCGCCGCCGACATCAAGGGCGACCTCTCGGGCCTCGCGACCCCGGGGGAGGGCAACGAGAAGCTGCTGAAGCGCACCGAGGGCATCGGGCAGGCGTGGCAGGCGGCATCCTTCCCAGTCGAGTTCTTCTCGCTGGGTGGCATCGGGAAGGGCGTGCCGATCCGGGCGACCATCGCGGGCTTCGGGCCGTTGCTGCTCAGCAAGGTGCTCGGTCTCAATGGCACGCAGGAGTCGAGCCTCGGACTCGTCTTCCACTACGCCGAGAACAACGGGCTCGCGCTGCTCGACCTCGACGACCTGCGCGCGGTGCTGCAGTACCTCGTCAGTGATGAGGGCAAGGGCGAGCTCGAAGGCCTCGGCGGGCTGAGCAAGGCCACGGTGGGCGTGATCCTGCGTGAGATGGTCGCGTTCGCCGAAGCCGGCGCCGACGTGTTCTTCGGCGAACCCGAGATCGACACCGCGGAGTTCCTGCGCGTGGCATCCGACGGCCGTGGCATGATCAGCCTGCTCGAGGTGCCGGGCGTCGCCGACCGCCCCGCGCTCTACTCGACGTTCCTGATGTGGCTGCTCGCCGACCTCTTCAACGACCTGCCAGAGGTCGGCGACCTCGACAAGCCCAAGCTCGTCTTCTTCTTCGACGAAGCGCACCTGCTCTTCACCGACGCGTCGAAGGACTTCCTGCAGCAGGTCGTGCAGACCGTGCGGCTGATCCGCTCGAAGGGCGTGGGCGTGTTCTTCGTCACGCAGACGCCGAAGGACGTGCCCGGTGATGTGCTCGCCCAGCTCGGCTCGCGCGTGCAGCACCAGCTCCGAGCCTTCACTCCGGATGACGCGAAGGCTCTGCGCGCGACGGTGTCGACCTACCCGAAATCGGGGTACGACCTCGAGGAGACGCTCACCATGCTCGGTACGGGCGAGGCGATCGTCACCGTCATGAATGAGAAGGGTGCACCGAGCCCCGTCGCCTGGACCCGGCTGCGGGCGCCGCAGGCGTCCATGTCGCCGAGTCCGGATGCCGCGATCGACACCGCCGTGGCGGCCTCCCCGTTGCAGGGGAAGTACGGCGAGGCGATCGACCGGGAGTCGGCGCATGAACTGCTCACCGCGAAGATGAACGCGGCCGCCGCCACGGCGAAGGCCGCTGAGGACGCCAAGGCGAAGGCAGACGCCGACGCCGAATTCGCCAAGCAGCAGGCGGCGATCGCCAAGCAGCAGGAGAAGGAGCGCAAGGCTGCCGAGGCCGAGTACGACCGGCTCATGAAGCGCACCTCGGGTTCGGGCGCCAGGTCGAGTTCGAGCCGCCGTTCCTCGAGCAGGAACGACAAGACGGTGCTCGAGGAGATCCTCGGCTCGCGCGCCACCCAGAAGGTGTTGACGGGCGTGCTCGAGGGGATCTTCGGCACGCGGCGTCGCCGGTGACCGCGCCGGTGACCGCGCCGTTCATCCGCCCGTACCGTCCGGCCGACCGCGATGGCGTCATCGAGGTCTGCCTGCGCACGGCTGCCGGCGGCGGCGATGCGAGCGGCGTGTACTCCGACGATGCGCTCATGCCAGAGGTCTTCGCGTTGCCCTACCTCGCGTTCGCGCCCGACCTCGCGTTCGTGGTCGACGACGGCTCGACGGGAGCGCAACGACCGGAACGCGGCGGGCGCATCCTCGGTTACGTGATCGGCGTGGCCGACACCCGTGCCTTCGTGGAGTGGTGGAAGCGCGAGTGGGGCCCGGGGTTCCGCGAGCGGCATCCGGCCCCCGGCCCGCCGACCCGGCACGACCCGGCATTCACCGAGCAGCAGCTGCTCGCCGCGGGTTCCGACCCCGAGCGCATGCTCATCGCCGAGGTCGACGCGTACCCAGCGCACCTGCACATCGACCTGCTGCCCGAGTTGCAGGGTCAGGGATTCGGGCGCCGGCTCATCGGCACGCTGCGTGGGGCGCTCGCCGAGCGCGGCGTGCCCGCCGTGCACCTGGGGATGGATGCCGCGAACACCGGCGCCCGGGCGTTCTACGACCGGCTGGGATTCCACGAGTTGCCGTCGAGCACGCCGGATTCGCCGCTCCTCGGCATTTCCACGCGCTGAGGCGGCAGTCGCACGCCCGCCCGCAGGCGCGAGTCAGCCGGCTTCGGCGTGCGGCAGCCGGAAGGTGCGACCCTGCACCTCGGTGGGCCTGATTCGGACCCAACGATCCTTCGGTTCGGGAGCCCACGGGGTGATGCCCAGCCGTTCGGCCTCGGCCACCTCGCCCTGACGGTCGAACTCGGATGCCTCGCCCTTGACGACGACGCTGAACGCGTCGGTGTCGGTGATGCCGTCGACCTGGAAGGCGACGCGGTGGCGGATCGTGAGTTCGAGCAGCTTCGTGCCCGCGGCGGTGCGAAAGACGATGGTGCCGCCGTCGATGCCGTGGTTCACCGGGAAGATGTCGACTTCACCGCCTGCGGCTGCTGCCAGGCGACCGTACGGGGCTTCGCGGATGAGCTGCCAGCATTCGTCTTCAGACAGCTGTCGCGTCGGCGTCCGACCGTTCACGGCGTCCTGGTCCATGGCCCGAGTCTACTCCGCGGCCAGTGCGCGGCAGCTCGGCCGCGTGGCCGCGTGACCTGAGTTCGCGGGTAGCGTGGAGGGGTGAGCGTCCATCGGCTTTCCCAGGGTCTCGAGGCCCGGGGAGCCGACCGATCACCCGACGTCACGTCGCCGAAGCCGAAGAACCGGCTCAGCCGTCTCGCGTTCATGATCCCGGCCGCACTCGCGCTGCTCGCCGGGCTCGACGCGGCGCTGCTGCTGCTGGGCCTTCCTGCCCCGCTGACGCTCGATCGACTCCCGGCACTGCATGCACCGCTGCTCGTGTTCGGCTTCATCGGCACGGTCGTCGTGCTCGAACGCGCGGTTGCACTACGACGGTGGTGGGGTTTCCTGGCTCCGGTGCTCACCGGCGTCGGAAGCCTTCTCTGCCTGACGCCGTTGCCGCTCGCGGTGGGGCAATTCACCATCACCGGCGGCCTCCTCGTGCAACTCGCCCTCTACGCCGCGATCTGGCGACGCCAGGCCATGACCGCGACCGCCGTGCAGGCGCTCGGCGCGTTCGCCGCGGTCGGCGGGGCCGTGCTCTGGCTCGGCGGCGTGCCGATGCCCTACCTCGGGCCGCTGCTGGCCACGTTCCTGGTACTGACCATCACGGGTGAACGACTCGAGCTCGCCCGCATCGCGATCGTCGGGCGTACGCCAGAACGGCTCGCGCTCAGTGTCGCGATCGCGCTCGTCGCGGCATCCCTCGCCGCCCTCTGCTGGCCCGACTGGGGATTCCGGCTCTTCGGCGTGGCGCTCCTGGCGCAGGTGGCGTGGCTCCTGCGCTACGACGTAGCGACCAAGACGATCCGAGCGAAGGGCATGACGCGCTACATCGCGGCCTGCCTGCTCGCCGGCTACGCGTGGCTCGCGGTCGCGGGCGCCGTGTGGCTCAGTGCGGGTGCGGTGCTCGACGGCTTCGCGTACGACGCGGTGCTGCACGCCGTCTTCCTCGGCTTCGTGATGTCGATGATCATGGCCCATGCCCCGCTGATCCTCCCGGCGGTGCTGCGGATCCGGCTCCCGTACCGGCCGATCATGTACGTGCCGGCGGTGCTGCTGCACGCGGCCCTCGTGGTGCGCGTGATCGGAGACGCGATGGGTTCGGTGGCCGTCGTGCAAGTCGGCGGTGTCGGCAATGTCGTGGCGATCCTGCTGTTCATCGTGGTCGCCGCGGGATCGGCGATCGCGGCCGCCTTCCCGGAAGGCCCGCAATGATCGCCGAGATGGAACGCCGCAACTGGTACCTGCTGACGAACACCTTCGTGGCGGGATGGTTCGTCGCGGCGGGTGTGGCGGTCGCGGTGCACCGCTTCGTGCCGCACGCGCTCTGGCTGATGGTGCACCTGACTCTCCTCGGAGCCGCCTCGACGGCGATCCTCATCTGGACCCAGCACTTCGCCGACACGCTCCTGCGTCATCCGGGCCCTGGAGCTCGTGCCGCACTCGGCGCCAGGCTCGTCGCCCACACCCTCGGCGCCATCGGTGTGGTGATCGGCGTGATGGCCGAGCAGTGGTGGCTGGTGGTCGCGGGCGCCGCGGTCGTCGGCGTGAACGCGATCCTGCATGCCGTGCTTCTGCTGCGGCAGTTGCGCACCTCGCTGCCCGCACGGTTCCGTCCGCTCGTGCGCTACTACGTGGCATCCGCCCTGGTGTTCGCGGTCGGCGTCGGCCTGGGCGCATGGCTCGCCGGCGAACCCGACGGCGGGCTGCACGAGCGCATCCTGATCGCGCACGCGACCCTCAACCTGCTCGGCTGGATCGCCATCACCGTGATCGGCACCGCGATTCTGCTCTGGCCGACGGTACTGCATGCGAAGGTGCGTGAGGAGACGGATGCCGCAGCTCGCCGTGCCCTGCCGATGCTGCTGTTCGGGCTCGCGGTCGTGGTGCTCGCGTGCGTCGTCGGCGCGCTGCCACTCGTCGCCGTGGGCGTCGCCGTGTGGATCGTCGGGCTCGGATTCGTGCTGGGCCAGGGCATCCGCCAGGCCCGCGAGATGCCGCCCGGTTCGTATGCGGGCTGGAGCATCGCCGCGGGCATGGTGTGGCTGCTCGTCTGTGCCGCCATGTACGCGGGGGCCGCGGTGCTCGCGCCCGACTGGCCGACGCTGCTCGATTCGTTCACCTGGCTCGTCGCACCGTTCGTCGCCGGATTCGTGGTGCAACTGCTGCTCGGCGCGCTCAGCTACCTGCTGCCCGTGGTCGCGGTCGGCAGTCCCAAATCGGCGAAGCTCGCCGCCGAGCAGCTCGACCGAGGCGGCGCGTTCCGCATCGTCTCGATCAACGGCGGCATCGTGCTCTTCCTCCTGCCGGTGCCGAGCCTCGTGAAGGTGCTGGTCTCGCTCTACGTCTTCGGCGTGTTCGTGAGCTTCCTCGTGCTCGCGGTGCGCGCGATCGTGATCGCCCGGCGGGCGCGCCGCGCAGAGGGAGATCACCCCGATCGTTCACGGACCGTGCTGCTGGGTGGCGCCTCGGCGAAGGCTCCAGCACCCCGAGCGAGCCGCAGCGGCATGGTCGTCTCCGCCGTGGGCGTGCTCGCGCTGCTCGTCACGGGAGGCGTCGCTGCGGATCCCGCCGCCGCCGGTATCGGCACGGCACCGATCAGCGATGTCGATGCGACCGGCGAGACCACCACGGTCGAGGTCGAGGTCGACGGCATGCGGTTCGTGCCGGGTGAGATCGAGGTGCCCGCGGGCGATCGCCTCGTGATCGAGTTCCACAACACCGGTGACGACGTGCACGACCTCACCGTGCAGAAC
>JALYWB010000176.1 GCA_030852935.1 Actinomycetota bacterium
CCGTCGGGGTGCGTCGCGGGTCGACGACGACGAGCCCGCCGGAGGCCTGTGCTCCGGCGAGATGACCGATGAACGGTGGCATGGTCTGGGCGACGTTCGTGCCGAGCAGGAGGATGGTGGATGCCTCGTCGAGGTCCTCGAGCGGAAACGGGAGCCCCCGGTCGAGACCGAACGCACGGTTGCCGGCTGCAGCAGCCGACGACATGCAGTAGCGGCCGTTGTAGTCGATGCGACTCGTGCCGACGGCCAGGCGGGCGAACTTGCCGAGCAGGTAGGCCTTCTCGTTGGTGAGGCCACCGCCGCCGAACACGCCGATCGAGTCGGCACCGTGCGTGGAGCCGATGTCGCGGAGCGTCGCCGCGACCCGGTCGAGCGCCTCGTCCCAGCTCGCCTCGTGCAGCGCGCCGTCGGTACCTCGCATGAGCGGGGCGACGAGGCGGGACGGTGCATTGAGGAGCTCGGCAGAGGTCCAGCCCTTCGCGCACAGCCCCCCGCGGTTCGTCGGGAAGTCACGGCCGACCACGGTCACGGGCGCAGCTGTGGCATCCGGTGCAGGCGTGGCATCCGCATGGTCTGCAGGGGTCACCGGGGTGAGGCGCATCGCACACTGCAGTGCGCAGTACGGGCAGTGCGTGTCGGCGGCGTGATCGGTCATGCGACGCCGCTCAGATCCGGTGCTCGCGGAGGCGGGCCGACCGGACGTACACCGCATACGTGAGGACGAGGAGCACCGCATATGCTGCGACGAATGCGAGGAACGCGCCCGCGTAGCCGCCGGTCGCCTGGAACGAGAGGTTCAGCGCCTGCGGGATGAGGAATCCGCCGTATGCGCCGATTGCGGAGATGAGTCCGAGCGCCGCGGCCGCCTTCCGCTGCGTCGAGACGTCGCCCGCGTCGCCACCGGAGGACACGGCGAAGACCACTGGGACCATCCGGTAGGTCGAGCCGTTGCCGATGCCCGCCGCCGTGAAGAGGAGCAGGAAGCATCCGAGGAACACCCAGAAGTCGGTGAGCGGAAGCGTCGACACGACGCCCAGGGTGACGGCGCCCATGGCCGCGAAGGAGAACATGGTGATGCGCGCACCGCCGAAGCGGTCGGCGAGGCGGCCGCCGTAAGGGCGGGCGAGTGAGCCGACGAGCGCCCCGAGGAAGGCGAGGGAGATCGAGGCGCCGCCGATGGCGACGCCGGTGAACTCCGGGAACTGGTCGGCGATCAGCTTCGGGAACACGCTCGCGAATCCGATGAAGGAGCCGAAGGTGCCGATGTAGAGCACGGAGAGGATCCAGAGGTGCGGCTCGCGGAGCGCCGCTGCCGATCCCGCGAGGTCGGCCCTGGCGTTCGAGAGGTTGTCCATGCAGCGGTGGGCGCCGAACATCGCGAGCAGGATGAATGGCACCCAGATCCAGCCGGCGAGCGGAAGGTTCAGCGTGGCGCCGGCACCGATCGTGATGACGATCGGCACGACGAACTGCGCCACAGACGCACCGAGGTTGCCGCCTGCCGCGTTGAGACCGAGTGCCCATCCCTTCTCGCGTTGTGGGAAGAAGTAGGTGATGTTCGACATCGAGCTCGCGAAGTTGCCGCCGCCGAACCCCGCGAGCGCAGCCGCGAACAGGAGCACGCCGAACGGCGTGGCAGGGTTCGAGACGCAGATCGCGAGCGTGATCGCGGGGGCGAGCAACAGCCCAGCTGAGATGATCGTCCAATTGCGGCCGCCGAACTTCGGCACGAGGAACGAGTAGGGGATGCGAAGCGTCGCACCGACGAGGCTCGGGATCGAGATGAGCCAGAAGATCTCGCCGGTGCCGAGCGAGAACCCCGCGGCGGGAAGTGTCACCGCGACGATCGACCAGAGCTGCCAGACGATGAAGCCGAGGAACTCGGCGAAGATCGACCAGCGGAGGTTGCGGCGCGCGATCGCCCGGCCTTCGGCCTCCCATTGGCCGCCGTCCTCGGGATTCCAGTTGTCGATCCACCGGCCGGATCGGGTGATGAGCGCCGCCGAGGGGGTTTCGCCGGCGTCGGGCCCGCCGACGTACGGGGGAGGGGTGCGCACGGTGTCGGTCATCGGTGCCTCCGGAGAAGTCGGTCTCGGATCGAGCTGGTGTGCCTGACGCTATTCGCGGCGTGTTTCCGCGAATCGTGCCGGTCGTGAACCCTGCGTCTCCACCTGCTCACCCGGCGGTGCCCGCCCTGTGAGACCGTGCTCAGACATCGATCCGGTACCCGCGCTTGACGACGGTGGCGATCAGGCCCGGTACGCCGATCGCCCGGCGCAACCGGCTCAGTGCGACCTCGAGGGCGTGCTCGTCATTCGTGCCGGGCAGGCCCGATGCGAGCCGTTCGCGGCCGACGACCGAGCCACGCGCCTGCACGAGTGCGCGCAGGATCATGAGCGCGACCGGGGCGAGCGCGACCCTCCGATGGTCGACGTCGACGACCGACCCTCGGAGCGCGAGTGGACCGTGCCGGGTGTCGAGGCGGATGACGCGCGCCGACTCGAGATGCTCGCAGACGAGCCGGATGAGCGCGCCCATACGGAATCGCTCGGGCCGGATCGGGGTGATGCCGGCCGCGACGAGGGGTGCAGCAGTCACCGGGCCGACCGCGGCGGCCACGACGGGACCGCACAGGGCGTCGACGAGCTGGTCGGAGCATCCGCGGGCCTCGGCGGCGGCGAAGAGCGCATGTACCGCTGGGGCACTCGTGAACGTGATGCAGTCGAGTCCGCCCGTGCACGCGGCGGCGATGAGGCGATCGACGCGTTCATCGCTCTCGTCGGGTTCGATCCACCGGTAGGGCTCGACCGTGAGGACGCGGTCGTGGGTTCCACGCAGCCGGTCGAGCTGTGACGGGTTCAGGAAGCCGTGCAACTGTACGGCCACGGTGAGGCCGCCCGGCCTTGTCGAGAGCACCTCGTCGATCAGCGACTCCGTGGTCTCTTCGGCGCTCATGCCGACGTCCTTCAGCCCAGCGGCGCGAATGCCTCCGCGCGCCTTCGGCCCGCGCACGAGGATCGCGGTGTCGGAGAGTGCGTCGAGGAGCGCCTCGCCGAGGCCCGCGGCATCCGCCACCTCGAACCAGCGACGCACGCCGTACGCCGTCGTCGCGAGGAGCACGTCGGGCCGAGCGTCGATGATCGCCCGCGTGTCCTCGATGACGGGATCGTCGGAGATCGCGTTGGCCATTCGCAGGGTCGGCGCGTGCAGCACCTGGGCGCCGCGGCGCACGAAGGCGTCGATGAGGTCACCCGAGCGGCGGTCGCTCGTCACGCCGATGCGGAACCCCTCGAGCTGGTCGGGGCGGAAACCGGGCGGGCGTTCGAGCACATCGGTCACTGCACGACCGCCGTGAGGCCGGCCGCTCGCGACATCAGGTCGGCCGCGCTCGAGTCGCCGTCGTGTGCGAGCCGCACGACGTCGCCGACCACGACGACCGCGGGGGAGGTGATGTGGGCACGCCCGGCGGCGAGCACGATGTCGCTGAGCTCGCCGATGGTGGTGCGCTGGTCGGCGCGGAATCCACGTTCGATGATCGCGACGGGCATCCGCGCCGACATGCCGTGGCGGGCGAGGCCCGCGGTGAGGGACGGCAGCGAACCGACGCCCATGAGCACGACGATCGTGCCGCCCAGACCGGCGAGGTGGGCGAGCTCGCGTTCGGTGAGCGGTGCGTGGCCCGACACGACCGTGAAGAGGTGGCTGATCCCGCGGTGGGTCAGCGGGATACCGGCAGCGCCCGGCACCGCCACGGCGCTCGTGATGCCGGGGATGACCTCGACACGGACGCCCGCGAGGTGGCAGGCGAGCACTTCTTCACTACCGCGGCCCAGCACGTACGGGTCACCACCCTTCAATCGCACGGCGTGCCGGCCGGCGCCGGCGTGATCCACGAGGAGCGACTCGATCTCGGCCTGCGCAATGGCGTGGTGGCCCGGGCGCTTGCCGACGTCGACGAGTTCGGCGCGCGGCGCGAATTCGGCGAGCCGCTCGTGCGGGGCGAGCCGGTCGTAGAGCACGACGTCCGCCTCGGCCAGGGCGCGTACCGCGGCGAGGGTCAGCAGGTCCTCACGACCGGGTCCGCCGCCGACGAGGGTCACGCGGCCCGTCACGCGCCCGCCCCGTTCGGCGCATTCACGAAGGAACGGAACCGGCGAAGTCGGTCAGGGTCTGCGAGCGTTGCCGCCCATTCGTCCTCGTAGGTCTCGACATGCCGGGCCATCGCCTGCTCGAGCTCCTCGGCGAGGCCGAGCGAGTCGTGCACGACGACGTCGCGCACGTGGTCGAGACCGCCCTCGAGGTCCTCGATCCAGCGCGCGGTGCGCTGCAGGCGGTCGGCAGTGCGGACGTAGTACATGATGTAACGGTCGATGTAGCGCAGCAGCGTCTGGTCGTCGAGGTCGCTCGCGAGGAGCTGGGCGTGGGCGGGCTGGAAGCCGCCGTTGCCACCGACGTACATGTTCCAGCCCTGGTCGGTGGCGATGACGCCCACGTCCTTCGCGCGGGCTTCCGCGCATTCGCGCGCGCACCCCGAGACGCCGAACTTCAGCTTGTGAGGCGACCGCAGCCCCCGGTAGCGCAACTCGAGCTGGACGGCCATCGCGACCGAGTCCTGTACGCCGTAACGGCACCAGGTGGATCCGACGCAGCTCTTCACATTGCGCAGGGCCTTGCCATAGGCCTGGCCGGATTCGAAGCCTGCGTCGACGAGTCGCCCCCAGATCTCGGGCAGCTGATCGAGTCGCGCGCCGAACAGGTCGATGCGCTGGCCGCCGGTGATCTTGGTGTAGAGCCCGAAATCGGTGGCGACCTGCGCGATCACCGCGAGCTTCTGCGGCGTGATCTCGCCGGCGGGGATGCGGGGGACCACCGAGTACGTGCCGTCCTTCTGCATGTTCGCCATGGCCCGGTCATTCGTGTCCTGCAGGCCACCGCGGCCGTCGTCGAGGATGTAGGAGCCGTGCTGGGTTGCGAGGATCGAGCCCACGACCGGCTTGCAGACGTCGCAGCCACGACCCGAGCCGAGGCGCGCGATGATCTCGTCGAACGAGGTGAGCTCGAGCACTCGGATCGACTCGAAGAGTTCTTGGCGCGAGAGTTCGAAATGCTCGCAGAGTGCGCGCGAGGGTGTGACGCCCGATTTCCTGAGCTCGGTCTCGAGCAGCTTCTTCACGAGCGGGACGCACGAGCCGCATTGGGTGCCGGCGCGCGTGCACGCCTTCAGCGCACCGAGCTCGGTGCAGCCGACGGCGTGGTCGCCGTGCGCACCGGTGACGGCGTCGCGGATCGTGCCGGCGTTCACGTTGTTGCACGCACAGACCAGGGCGCCGGCAGGCAGGTCGTCACTTGCGGGCGGCTCCACCCCTGACGCTGAGAGGTAGGCCGCCGGCTCGCTCGAGAGCTCCGTGCCGAGGAGCGGGCGCAGCGACGCATACGGTGACGCGTCGCCGACGAAGATGCCGCCGAGCAGGGTCTTGGCATCGTCAGTCATGACGAGCTTCTGGTACAGGCCGCGAGCGGGGTCGGCATAGACGATCTCGAGCGCCTGCTCCGTGCGCGCGAGCGCGTCGCCGAAACTCGCGACGTCGACGCCCGAGAGCTTGAGCTTGGTGGCATCGTCGACGCTCGTGAACTCCGCGCCCCCGCCGAGCAGACGGTCGGCGACGACCTCGGCCATGGCGTTCGCGGGGGCGACGAGACCGGTGCAACGCCCCTCGAAGCTCGCGACCTCGCCGATCGCCCAGAGCCCCGGCGCAGATGTCGCGCACGACGCGTCGATGGCCACGCCGCCGCGTGGGCCGAGCTCGAGCCCCAGCCCACGAGCGAGTTCATCGCGCGGGGTGATGCCGATCGCGAAGACCACGATGTCGCACTCGATGCGGCGGCCGTTGCCGAGCTCGACCGCCGTGACGACGTCGCGCTCGGCGACCATGTCCTGCTCCGAGACCACTTCGACCGGGCGGGTGCCGAGATGGAGACCGATGCCCTGGCCGGCGATGATGCGTCCGAGCGCGCGCCCAGCACCCTCGTCGAGTTGTGCCGACATGAGCCACCCGCCCGAGTGGACGACCGCGGCATCCACCCCCAGCCTGGCCAGACCTCCGGCCGCCTCGAGGCCGAGCAGCCCACCGCCCGCGACGACGACGCGTGCCGGTCGCCCGTGACGTTCGGCGAGGTCCCGGCTCTCGGCGACGAGCGCATCGACATCGTCGATGGTGCGGTAGACACGGGCGTGCTCGGCGCCGGGGATCTCCGGCACCGTTGCGATCGAGCCCGTGGCGAGCACGAGGTCGTCCCACCGCAGCACCACCCCGCCGGCAGTCACCGCCGTGCGCGTCGCGGGGTCGATCGCGTCGATCCGGTCGCCCGTCACGAGCCGGATGCGGCCGTCGTCCCACATCGAGGTGGGTTCGAGCGTCAGGTCCGCCGCGGCATCCGCGAGCCGTGTACTCAGGGCCACGCGATCATACGGCCGGTGCGATTCCTCGCCGACCACCGTCACCCGCAGCGACCGTTCGCGGTCGCGTGCATGCAGGCTGTCGGCGAGCCGGTGCGCGGCGGGTCCGCCGCCCACGATGACGACCTCGCGCAGGGCGGATGCTGCGCCGGTGGTCTCGGTGTCCGTGTCGATCTCGGTCTCGGTCTCGGTCATGCTGCCTCCGGGGCTCGAATGAGGCGAGCGTACGGACGAGCCGTTTCGGCACTGTTTCGGCGAGGTAACCGCGGCCGACCGCGAACGCACGCGGGCCGAAGTCCCGTGTGAGCGTCGTTTCACCTGCGCGAAACAGCCGGCGAGGCTCGGCGTAACACGCCGAACGTAGCGTTGGGATCGCGAAGAGAGGAGCCGGGATGCCACCGACCATGGAACTGACGACGACCTGGGAGCGCACCTGCGAGATCGGCGAGCTCGAGCCCGGCTGGGGTGAGGCCGCGCTCGTCGGCACGAGCCAGATCGCGCTCGTTCGCCTCGCGGATGAGGAGGTGTACGCCGTGGATCACCACGACCCGCACACCGGCGCGCCCGTCATGGCGCGCGGTATCGTCGGATCGCGTGGCGATCGGCCCACGATCGCATCGCCGCTGCACAAGGAGGTCTACGACCTCGGTACCGGCGAGTGCTTCACCGACGGATCGCTGCAGTTGCGCACGTATCGTACGCGCATCGTGGGCGGGATGATCGAGGTGGAGCTGGGCGGATGACGCCGGCCACCGCCCCGCCGACGAGGATCAGCCGCGCTGCGTGAACACGATCGGGTCGCCTTCGGTGACCGCGATGGTGTGCTCGGAGTGTGCGCCGCGTGAGCCGTCTGCACTGCGCAGGGTCCAGCCGTCGGGATCGGTGAAGATGCGGTCGGTGGTCTCGAGGAACCACGGCTCGATCGCGATCACGAGGCCGGGCTTCAGCGGCAGCCCGCGACCTGGGCGACCGTTGTTCGGGATGTGCGGGTCGCCGTGCATGGTGCGGCCGACGCCGTGGCCGCCGAAATCGGTGTTGATCGAGTAGCCGTCTGCCTTCGCGACATCCGCGATCGCCCGTGAGATGTCACCGACGCGGTTGCCGGGACGTGCCGCCGCGATGCCCGCGTCGAGTGCGCGGCGCGTCGTGTCGATGAGTCGCAGATCGCCGTCGCGTGGGGTTCCGACGACCACTGACACGGCGGAATCCGCAACCCAGCCGTTCACCGACGCGGCGAAGTCGAGGCTCAGCAGGTCGCCGTCGCGCAGCCGGTAATCGTGGGGGAGTCCGTGCAGCACCGCGTCGTTCACCGAGGTGCAGAGCACCTTGCCGAAGGGGCTCGCCCCGAACGACGGGTGGTAGTCGATGTAGCAGCTCTCGGCGCCGGCGTTGCGGATCATCTCATGCGCGAGCGCATCGAGCTCCAGCAGGTTGACGCCGACCGCGGCGGCCTTGGCGGTGGCTTCCAGCACGCTCGCAACGAAGCGGCCCGCCGGCCGCATCTGCTCGATCTCTGCAGGGGTCCTCAGTTCGATCACACTCATCCCTTCCGCCTCCATTCTGGTGGGTCGGCGCTGATGGTCCGCCCAGAGTGAACACCCGGCCAGCATGGAGGTCGCCGCGTTACGCTGTGGCCATGCTCATCCGGCGCGCATTCCTCAGGTGGCTGATCGCCGCCGCCGTCGTGCTGCCGATCTGGCTCGGCATCGGCTGGGCGATCTTCGGCGGGGGCGGCTGGGGCACCCTCGGTCTCATCGTCGTCGTGCCCCTGGCGTTCCTCGCGCTCGCCGTCGTGGCCCTGCTGGTCTGGCTCCGGCCCACTGTTCGCGCGCAGCGCGCGGTGTCGTGGACCGATGTCGCGGTCGTCGGCGCCTGGCATGCCGCCATCGTGGGCATCGGGTTCTACGGCGAGACCGGCGCGTTCTTCGGCGTCATCGCGATCCTGCTCGCGATCGCGGCCTTCTGGAGCGCGATCTGGCAGCTCATCCGCGACGGTGCACGACGCATGCAGGCCACCATGACCGAGTTCGAGCGGCTCGCCGCGCAGCAGAGCGGGCAATCGGGTCCGGATGCCGCGGGCCGGATGCCGGGGCGACGCCCACCGTTCGACGACGGCGACGACGTCATCGTCATCCAAGAGCCGCGCGACTGACGCC
>JALYWB010000178.1 GCA_030852935.1 Actinomycetota bacterium
CGTCACGGCGACTTCCTTGCTACCCGCGCGGCCCTCACCGACCGGTGGGCGGCCTGGGCGATGGAGCCACGTCGTTGAGTGAGCCGGCCTGGCTGGGCATCGACCTCGGCACTCAGAGTGTGCGCGCTGTCGTGCTGGACGACGAGGGCCGCACGCTCGCGTCGGGGGCGGCGCCGCTGCGCAGCACGCGCTATGGGGAACGCCACGAACAGGATTCCGAGACGTGGTGGGCGGCCGTGGTCACTGTGCTGCGCGACGTCACCGCGCGGTTGCCGGTCGGGATCGAAATTCGGGCGCTCGCCGTCTCGGGGACATCCGGCACCGTGGTGCCCGTCGATCCCATCACCGGCCGTACGACGGCCGCGGCGGTGATGTACGACGATCGCCGGGGAGCGCCGTACCTCGAGCAGGTGGCGTCAGTGGGTGCAGGGCTCTGGCGCCGGCTCGGCTATCGCATGCAGGCGTCGTGGGCCCTTCCCAAGCTGCTCGGAATGCTCGAAGAGGGCGCGTTCTCCACGTCGAGCGTCGTCGCTCACCAGCCCGACGTGATCACGAGCCGCCTGACCGGACGCCGGATGCCGAGCGACCTGAGCTCTGCGCTCAAGTCGGGAGCCGATCTCGACGCGGTCGAGTGGCCGGTCGCGGTGTTCGGCGAGCTCGGTCTCGAGGTCGAGCGGATGCCGCAGCTCGTGCCTTCCGGGACGCGGATCGGCGACGTGAGCATCGCCGCGGCGAGGGAGACCGGGCTGCCTGCCGGCTGCGCGATCATCGCCGGCATGACGGACGGCTGCGCCGCCCAGATCGCCGCAGGAGCCCTCGCACCGGGCGCCTGGAATTCGGTGCTCGGAACGACGCTCGTGCTGAAGGGCGTGTCGCATGATCGGCTCGTCGATCCGAGTGGGGCCGTCTACTCGCACCGCGCGCCGTTCGACGACGGGTGGTACCCGGGAGGCGCATCGAGCACGGGCGCTGGAGCGATCCGGGCGTGGTTGCCCGGCAGAGACCTCGACGCGCTCAGCGCGAGCTTCGATCGCGATGCCCCAGCGCCGGTAGCGTACCCGCTCGCCGGGCCGGGTGAGCGGTTCCCATTCGTCTCCGCCGACGCGAAGGCGTTCATGCCCGATGCCGACCGTGACGCCTCGGTATTCAGCGCGATCCTTCACGGCGTCGCCTATGTCGAGCGCCTCGCCTTCGATCTGCTCGCCGCCACGGGTTACGAGATCGGCGGGCCCGTGCTGTTCACCGGTGGCGGCGCGCGCAATCCCGTATGGACGCAACTTCGCGCCGACGTGCTCGGCAGGCCGGTGCAGCTGCCCGAACACGCCGAGGGTGCGGCGGGGATGGCCGTGCTCGCCGCCGCGGGTGCCGCTGCCGCTACGGGAACGAGCGCGAGCGCGGCATCCGTCGATCCCCTCGCAGCAACCGCAACCCGGATGCTGCGTCCAGCCCCGACGGTCGATTCCGACCTCGATCGCCACCGACGCCTCATGCCCACGTATGCGCGCTTCGTCGACGAGCTGCTCGACCGTGGCTGGATCGAGGGCACGCTCGCGGCATCCGCTCACCGAAGGAGCGCCCCATGACAACCGTCCACCTCGCCCGCCACGGCGAAACCGTGTGGCACGCTGAGAACCGCTACGCCGGGTCGACCGATGTGGCGCTCACCGCTCGGGGAAGGGAACAGGGCGCCAAGCTCGCTCAGTGGGCCGCACGCGCCGACATCGACGTGGTGGCGGCATCCGATCTGTCGAGGGCGGTCGAGACCGCCGGTGCTGCAGCGAACCTGCTCGGCCTCGACCCATTGATCGATGCCCGCCTGCGCGAGGTCGACTTCGGCGCCGGCGAAGGTCGGACGCGTGCCGAGATGGCGGAGCTCTTCCCCGATGGGCTGTCGGCATTCATCGCGGCTCCGGCGTCCTCGCCGCTTCCAGGTGGTGAACCGGGGATCTCGGCGGTCACGCGTGGACTCGAGGCCCTCGCCGAGCTCACCCTGATCGCCGGCCCAGGCGGCACCGTGCTGGTTGTGGCGCACACGACGCTGATCCGGCTGGTGCTGTGTCGGGTGCTCGGGCTCCCGATCGACGAGTACCGCCGCCGGTTTCCGTCGCTCGGGAACACCACCGTGACGACGTTGGAACTTCCGGCGACCGTCGATGCCACGGCACTCGTCGCCGCAGGCGCCCTCCTCCGCTTCAATGCGACGCCCGACTGACGAAGCGTTCGTCGGCCCGTCCTGATCGCGACCATCGATCAGCGACGAAGTCCCCGCCCGGCCACCATCGGGCCGGGCAGGGACTTCGGTTGGAGCGAGGTCAGTTGACCGTGATGTTCGGGTTGGCTGCGAGGGTCGCGACCACCGCGACCCACACGATGATGCCGATGATGATCGACGCGAAGCCCAGGATGATCGCCCAGATGGCAAGCCCACGGCCGCGCTCCCCGGTGTTCTTGATCTGGCTGAGCCCGATGAAGCCCAGGATGATCGAGATCACACTGAATCCGAAGAAGACGATCACGAATCCGATGATCGACAGGACGTTCCACTTGTCGGTCTGTGCCGGCTGCTGAGTGGAAACGGGCGGCTGCGGAGCTGATGCGGTCATGGGAGCGTTCCTCGCTGTAGTGGTCGAATGGTGCCGACGCCGCATAGTCCCAGTGCTTGAACGTCACTGTCAACGACCTCGTCGGCCCGTCGTGGGATCCGTCAGTTCGAGCCTGACAGCGGCGAGAGGTCGTCGTCGACCCTGTCGCGGACGGGCGCCGGAGTGCGCGTGCCGTTCGAGAGCGGCGAGAGGTCGTCGTCGACGTCATGCGGTGGGCTGCCCTTCAGTTCTCGCATCACCGCCGCGCTGAACCCGACCTCGGCCCGTTTCGCGACCGGCTGCGAATGCAATTCACGCCGCTCCTGCGCGCTCCAGAATCGGGCCGTATCCGTGTCCACGGCCTGCTCGATCTGTTGCTCGATGCGGTCGGCGACCACGTGGTTGTGTGAGAGGTCGTCACGCACGATGACATGACCGCGCGCGAGTCCCACCTCCGCAGCGTTGGCCGCCGGGCCGAGGTCGTCACGCACCTGGCCACCTTGCGCGGAGGCTCCCGCGCAGCCACTCATCAGCACCACCAGCGAGACGGTGAGAACCACCGGCGCTGCCGTTCGTCTGTTCATGATTCCGTTCCTTTCAGGGGTCCTCGATTGGGGATGCCCCGAAGCTACGAGCGGCACGGGCGAGCGGCATCCGGGCGGCCACCCCATGCGACATCCGGTATTCCTGAGGTTTTCTCAGTCATTCGCGACATGGAACGCGCCGAACGGAGCGTGACGACCCTGAAGCGCCCTCAGGGAACGGTGTGTGCGCGCCAACGGCGAAGTCCACCGTCGAAGTTCAGGCGCACGCAAGAAAGCCGCACCGGGCCGCAACACATCGCGGGAAGCTCGCGTCTAGCCTTGAAGGAGGCCGATCGGCCACGCTCACGCCGCGCTCGCGGCCCGTACCCGGGAACGGAGGTTCACATGTCGAACATCACGATCGACGCCATCATCGGCGAACCCGAGGTCCTCGAGGACGAGATCACCGCCGAGCAGCTCGCGCTCGCGCACGGCGTGGAGTCCGATCCGGCGTGGCTGCGCCTCAAGGAATCGGCCACGCGACTGCAGGGGCTGCAGGTGAAGGACGGGTCGGTCCTTCGGTCGGTCGCTGAGCCGGCCGAAGCGGGGACAGATTCCATCTCCGAGGCAACCGACCTGGTCGACGCGATCGTCGAGTCGATCGAGGCGCTCGCGCCACGGTTCCCGCACGAGGCGGCGTACCTCGCGGCATCCGTCACCGATTTCCGCCGTTGGCAGGCCGAGGGATTCGGGGTACCCGACTTCCTCGACTCGCTCGTCGCCTTCCAGCCGCAGCGGCATCGCGTCGATGGCATCCGCCACCTCGTGGTCTTCCCGATGTACACGCAGAACGGCTCGCCTGACCGGCACGTCGAGGCGCTCATCGTCGAGACGATCTGGCCCGAGTTCATCGCCGCGCTCGAGGCGGGCGACTACTCGAACAAGCTGTTCGTCAGTTTGCGGCTCGTCGACTTCACGCCGGGCTACGACACCAACTCGGCCGTGCTGTTCCCCGAGACGGTCGCGATGCGCGAGGTCCCGTCGTTCACGTGGGGCGCGATCTTCCAGGATCGCGAGGCGGCGCGCTACCGCAGGGTGGTGCGTGCGGCATCCGAGATCACGAAGCTCGAGCTGCCCGATGACGCAATGAGGCTGCTCGATGACCAGGATCTGGCCGAGCGCACGTTCGTGATGTGGGACATCATCCACGATCGCACGCACATGCGCGGCGACCTGCCGTTCGACCCGTTCATGATCAAGCAGCGGATGCCGTTCTTCCTCTATTCGCTCGAGGAGCTGCGGTGCGACCTCACCGCGTTCCGCGAGTCGGTGAAGATCGAGCGGCAGCTGCGGGCGAGGTCGGCGGCGCTCCCGGAGCTCGTCGAAGGGACCGCCGCGGAGCCGCTCACCGACGTCGAGGTGCAGTTGCTCGAGCACGCCAAGCTCGTGCAGTACGCCGTGATCTTCGACCGCATCTTCCGCTTCGCGATCACGGGTTCGCGCGTGCGCAACTACGACGGACTCGGCGGCCAGCTGCTGTTCGCGTGGCTGCACCAGAAGCACGTGCTCGACTGGACGGACGTCTCGCTGAGCTTCGACTGGGACGCGGTGCCCGATGCCGTCGTCGAGCTGGGTGACGCGATCGACGAGCTCTACTGGCAGTCGATCGACCGGCCGAAGACGGCGCACTGGCTCGCGGCGTACGAGCTCGTGCGCAACGTGGTCACGCCCAATCCGGCGTCGGTGTGGGCCGGGGGACTGCCACGTGAGGTGCTCGCCGGCCCGCCCAAGGGCTACACCGATCTCGTGATGGACGACGAGTTCCCACTGTCGATGTTCTACGAGGCGCTCGACAAGAAGATGAAGCCGGTCATCGAGTCGACGGTCGGCATCACGGCGTCCGATGCCTGAGACCCCGTACCCTGAGCCCGTCGAAGAGGCACACGTCGCTTCGACGGGCTCGGCGACGCTCGCCGGCCGGACAGTACTCATCGCGGGTGCGACGAGTACGTCCGGCAGGGCGGTCGCCCGCGCCCTGCTCGAGGCGGGGGCGACGGTCGTCGCGGTCGGCAGCGACCAGGGCCGCATCGACGCGATGGAAGCAGAATTCCCCCGGCTCATCGGCGAGCGCGCCGATCTCACGGACTACGACGATGTGCTCGAGCTGGCGATGCGCGTGCACGCCCGGGTCGGCGACGTCGACGGCATCGTGCACCTCGTCGGCGGCTGGCGCGGAGGCGGCGGCATTCAGGGTCAGGCGGATGAGGACTACCGGGTGCTCGAGCGATCGTTCACCGCGCTGCGGCACGTGAGCCGCGCGTTCTGGGACGACCTCGTCGCCTCCCCGGCGGGCCGCATCGCGATCGTCTCATCGACGACGGTCGCCTCGCCGACGGCGGGTGGAGCAAACTACGCGGCCGTGAAGGCCGCGAGCGAGTCCTGGATGCAGTCGCTCGCGCAGGGCTTCGCCCGCGCCGGTCGCGCAGCGGGCGACGACCCTTCGACGGGCTCAGGGGCCGGGAAGCGCGGGTCGAGCCCGAACGCGGCCGCCGTGATCTTCAGGGTGACCTCGCTCGCCGGTCTCGAAGGTCGGCTCGCGGCATCCGTCATCGATCTCTGGCGAGTGGATGCCGCTGAGCTGAACGGGTCGGTCACCGAGCTCACCGCCGACTGAGGCGCACCGGCGTGACGTGCGGCGCGTCAGTGCCTTGGGCGTCAGCGCCTTGGGCGTCAACGCCTCGCGCGTCAGTGCGTGTTGCCGCTGACGTGCGCGGCGTAGCCCCAACAGCCGGCGTCCTCCCAGCGGTAGGCATCGCCGAGGGGCGAGGTGCCGTGCAGGGCGAGCTCCCAAGCCTGGGCCTCGCCGGACGAGAGACCCGATGGCATCGCGGGGAAGCGGTTCGAACTGTCTGAACCGGGATTCCACCACTCCCAGTAGAGGTACTCGTGGCCGGCGCCGGCCATGCAATCGCGAACGACCTCTTGGAAGGCGAGCCAGTCCTGTTGTTCCGCTGCGCTCGGCTCTGTGGTGTCACGGCCGATGTCGTCGCCACCGGCATGCGGAGGCCGCGGTGCGTCCGACGTCGTTCCATCGGTGCGCCCCTCGCCGGGCCCATCTCCATCGGGATCGGCGCCGTCGTGCCCCTCACCGTCGGGGTGATCTCCGGGCTCGTCGTCGCCATGGCCTCCATCGCCGGGTTCCCCGGGCTCGGGGGTCGGAGTCGGAGTCGGAGTCAGGACGCCGGGTGGCTGCGCCGGCGGTTTCGCGGTCGGCGGGGCGCCATCGGGCGCGTGGTCGGAGTCGGAAACGGGTGGCGTCGGGATCGGCTCGCCCTCGGCATCCGCTTCATCGATCGAGCCGTCGGTACCCGGCTCGACGACGACGCCATTGCCGGCCTCGTACTCACCCGGGATGCTTGATGCCGGCACCGGATACCGGGCGTCGTAGAAGACGGGCGCGCCAGTGCTGGCGGCCGCCGCACCGACGAAGACCGCAGCCACGAGGGTGACGCCGAGGCCCAGGCTGAGCAGCACGGCCTTGCGCATCGTCCACCCCCATCTCGCCTCGCGGCGCGGCGCAGAACGCCGTGCGTGTCCGGACATGCTATACGCGTTCGCAACGCGCGAAAAGGGGTACAACTCCCCGTTTCGGTAACGATGTGGTGTCAGCGTCAGACCGGGGGTGGCGTGGCATCCGTCGCCGACTCATCTGCTGCCGAGTCCTCGGGCACCGGACCCGCGGCCACCACGTGCGCCTCATCGGCGGGCGAGTGCTGTGCTCGGCTGAGCAGCACGAACGGGGTCGCGAGCACGGCGACGACACCGCTCCAGAGCATCGAGGCGCCGTAGCCGCCGAGGTCGGCCGAGCGGCCGAGCGCGGGCTGGAGCACGGCGCCCCCGACACTGCCGAGGAGGGAGTCGAACGAGAGCACCGTTGCGCGCTGCTTCGACGGAATCATGTCGTTGAGGTAGGCGCGGTGCACGGGGTCGTCGATCGACGATGCGATGCCCCACAGCGCGATGAGCACGATCGCGACCCAGAAGTTCGTCGTGAAGGCCAGCGCAACGAGCACGACTCCGCTGAGCACCGTGGCGAGCAGAATCGTCGACGTGCGCTTGCGGAACCAGCGTCGCACGACCGGCGCAAGGGCACCGCCGACGATGCCGGCACCGGAGAGCAGCGCCGCCGCGAGCCCCGCGATCGAGTAGGCGTCGTCGTCCCCCCAGAGCTCGAGCAGGTACGGCTGCAGTGCGTAGAAGGCGTAGAACCCGACGCCGACGGTGAACGGCGTGGTGAACATCAGCCACCGCACCGGGGGATCCCCGAGTCCGTACCGCATCGACGCGCGCAGCACGTTCGCGGTCGCCTTGATCGGTCCGGCGCCGCGCTCGGGCGTGAACCCGAGGTCGCGCATGAGCAGTGCGGCCACCACGAGCATGAGTACGAGCACCCCGGCGCGCAGCAGGAACGGCACACCGAGATCGGTGAGCTGTGCAACGACGCCACCCAGCACGGAACCTACGAGCATCGCGATGTTGCCCACGATCACGGCGCGACCGAACACGGTCTCGAGGCTCCCCTGGTACTCGGTTGCGTGCAGCGCATCGACGAGCCACGCGTCGACCGCTCCCGAGAAGAACGTGAACCCGAGTCCGAGCAGCACCGAGACGACCGCCCAGGCCCAGAATGGCGACTCCCACAGCCACAGCAGCCAGTACAGCGCCGTCGACGCGGCGAGGGTCACCGTGCCGAGCAGGTACGACGCACGGCGTCCGACCGTATCGGCGACGACACCGGTCGGGATCTCGAAGAGGAACATGCCGACGCTGAAGAACCCGTTCGCGGCGAACGCCTCGAGATTCGTGAGGCCTGCATCGAGCAGGAAGAGTGTGTTGATGCCCCAGATGAAGGATGCCGCGAGCGTGTTGCCGATCGTCAGCGTGTAGTAGACGCCCTGCACACTGCGTGGCGTCGGCACTCGTCGGGAGGCGGCGTTCATGACCGCCGCCATCGTGGGGTCACGCCCAACATCATGCTCCTGAAGGCCGCGCGCGCCAAGAGCGGGCGAGTCGGATCGACTGCGGATGCCGGATGCCGCGTTGACCGGCCGCCCGCGCGCCGATACTCTCCGGGCATGGTGCGCTTCCTGATCCGGGTCCTGATCTCGCTCGTCATGGCGGCGCTCGGGATTCTGCTCGCGGCATGGATCCTCCCGGATTTCCACGTCGAGCTCGGCGGATTCCTGATTGCGATCGTCGTCTTCACCATTGCGCAGGCGGTGCTCTCGCCATTCATCTTCAATCTTGCGAGACGCTACGCCTCGGCCATCCTCGGTGGCATCGGACTCGTCTCGACGTTCGTGGCGTTGCTCATCGCCTCGCTGTTCCCCGGCGGCATCCGGATCGAGGGCATCGTCACCTGGATCCTCGCGACCCTCGTCATGTGGATCGTGACCGCGCTGGGCACCTGGCTCCTGCCGCTCATCTTCCTGAAGGAGCGGGCGGGTAATCGCAGGGGCGCCGCGGCCGGCGACGCCTGAGACACAGACCAC
>JALYWB010000004.1 GCA_030852935.1 Actinomycetota bacterium
GGCGGCGGTCGTTGGCATCGTCATGCTGATCACCGCCTTGGTCGGGTCGTTCGGCAACCTGGTCGACGACTTCGACGGGGTCGTTCCCGATGTGCCGGCGCTTCCGCTGCCGGATGAGGGCGACCCGGGTGACGAGCCCGGGCCCGAGCAACCCGAGGCGGGCGCGAACGAGTTCGCGTTCGGCGAGACGATGACCTGGGACGACGGCGTCGCGCTCACCGTCTCGGCGCCCGAGCCGTACACGCCGAGCGAGTTCGCGGTGGGCGCGACGCAGGCGAACCACGTCGTGTTCACGCTGACGATCACCAACAACTCAACGGTCGACCTGCAGCCGCTCCCCCTGCCGACCCTCACGTCGGGTGATCAGGAGGTGAGCCAGATCTTCGACGTCGGCAGCGACCCGTTCGACGTCAACGACGACGTCGGCTTCCCGCCGGTCGAGACGATCGAGCCCGGGGGCTCGGTGACCTGGAGGGCGGCATGGTCGCTCGACGACCCGAGCTCGCTCACGCTGCAGGCGTCGCCGGGCTTCCTGTATCCGAGCGCGACGTTCACGAACGCGCAGTAGCCGGACTGGCCGTAGTCGCGTTCCAGCTACTGAGCCAGATTTGACTCATATGCCCCATATTTGGGTTCTATGCGCCAAATTTGGGTCATGGATCTCTCGCACCCCGCGGCCGACCTACTTGGGGCGAATCAGGAGCGCATCATTCACCGGCTGGCCGCCGTGCGCGATGGACTCACTGGTCGCCGCATCGGCGAGCTGGCGAGCGTGCCCGCCTCGACGACGCAGCGCATCCTCACAGACCTCGAACGAATCGGCCTCGTCAATGGGCACACAGCGGGCGTTGCTCGGCTCTACAGCTTGAACCGCCTGCATATCCTGTGGGATCCAGTCGAACGAATGCTTGGCGCATCAATGCGCCTCGAGCAGATCATCGGCGAAGCGGCGTCAGCGGTGGTCGGCGACCGCGCGAGTGTGGCACTCTTTGGTTCGACCGCGCGCGGCGAGGCCAACCGCGAGAGTGATGTCGACATCGTCATCGTGTGGGGCGACGACGTAGAGGCTCCCGACCGCGAAGCCGTACTTGCAGCCGTAAGCGATCGTGTCGCCGAGGCAACCGGCAACCCCGTCGAGATCGTGGACCTCACGGGTGACGACCTGCGCCGCATGGCGAGCGCGAACGACCCGCTGATCGGTTCATGGAACGCAGAAGCGAAGACGGTGAACGGTCCCGACCTCAAGCAGTTGATCCGGCTGGCCGCCGCGTGAGCGCACGGACGCAACGCATGTCCGCCGCAGACGTCGCCACTCGCGCATCGCACGCACACGCGTTCATGACTGCGGCCGCGTACGCGGCGCGGATGCACTGTTAGCCCGGCAACCGTGCCCGGTCCAGTTTCTCAATGAACCGCGGCCGACGGCGATTCTGCTCGCGAATCCGGGCCGTGAATGCGCGCACTTCCTCCGTCTTGTCGAGCCCGATCGCGAGCTGGTGCAGCTTCCGCAGCCGCTTGACTGCTGAGGAGTACGACTGCACTCCGGTCACCTCGAGGTCTGTCTCGATGAGCTGCTCGAGCACGGGCAGCACCGCGCCGGCGTCGATCGGCGCATAGGCGTCGACGAGCTGGGTCCACGTGTCGGCGCTGCCTACGCGGAGCCGGTGGGCCTCTTGCCACGCCCTCCGCGCGTCGCCGAGCTCCCGCAGCACGAATCCGACGTACGACTCGGGGTCGACGCCCGCGATCGCGGTGAGCACCGGCTCCTGGAGCTCGGCCCAGTCGTTTCCTGCGGCATCGCGCAGCATCGATGCGTTGCGAACGTTCGGCCAGCGCTCGAAGACAACGCGCCGCGCAGCGAGTTCTTCCTCGGGTCGTGCCTCGCCGAGCAGGGCACACCATCGCTGTGCGGCGCGCTCTGCCTGCCAGCCGCGGTCCACCAACGCGGCGCGCCGAGCGTACTCGATTGCTTGGTCGATCTCGCCGATTTCCGCGAGCGCCATAGCGACGTCCTCGAGCTGATACGCTCGCCTGCCGTCTCCTCCATGCGTGGCGATGATCGCCGTGACATCGCGATCAGCGACGGCGAGCCGGCGTCGAGCGTGCTCCACGATCGAACGCACGTGGCGAGCGTGCGACATCCGCGCGTACTCGGGCGACTGCACCGAATGATCCCGCACCGCAGCCATCACGTCCTCGTGCGAGACATCCGGGACCGATGCCTCGATTCGATCGAGTTCGGCGCGATACCGCACTATGCCGCGGCGCCCCAGCGCATCGGTATATCGGGCGATGTCGAGCTGAAAGTAGTCAACCTCTTCGTCGAAGTCGAACGCGATGATCCACCGCACGAGCTTCGCGGGCGCCGGCGGTGCGAGAGTCGCAAGTTCGGCGTGCAACTCGAGCAGCCGATACACGACGTCGCCGATGACGCCGCTCGAGTCGTCCGCCCGCATGATTGCGCGTTTCGTGCTCGCGATCGCCTTCTGCACGTACGGCAGCACGAGTTCTGCACCACCGGATGCAGCCGCGGCATTCAACTCGTCGACGCCCGAATGTGCCTCTCTTCCAAAGTCGTCGGCCTCCCGCCAGCTCAGGAATCGTGACCCAGCGCGGAACATCGGCAGGATGTCGCGCTTGAGCTCAGCTTCGAGCGCAACGATGAGGGCATCGGATGACTCAGGCACGCGTCCATCTTCGCCGATCGGTTCCACCGTTGCCGCGCTCATCTGTATCGGCGATGCAATAGCGGCGGCGAGGGTGCCGCGAATCGGCGCGCTGCGCATCCGGTCACGACCCCAGAACGAACGCGGTCTTGACACTTCCGCAAAATCGAATATTATTTGAAGGACGGCAAGGTTTGGACGCAGTCAACGACGGCGGCGTCCCGATGAACCAACCAAGATCTAAGGAGAACCCCATGAGCAATCCCTACCTCCAGCGCTTCAACGGCGTATTCGGCGGCAAGGCCCCGGTCATCGGCATGGTGCACATGTACGCACTGCCCGGAGCCCCCGCATTCGACGGCGACCTGAACGCCGTCATCGACCGCGCGGTGCAGGACGCCACGACCCTGGCCGAGGGTGGTGTGGACGCCGTCCTCGTCGAGAACTTCCACGACTACCCCTTCTACCCCATGACCGTTGAGCCCGAGACCGTCGCGGCCGCGGCCGTCGTCGCGCGCGAGGTCAGCCGCAAGACCGACCTTCCGCTCGGCATCAACATCCTGCGCAACTCGTGGCAGGCTTCGCTGGGCGTTGCTGCTGCGGTGGGTGCCCAGTTCATCCGGCTCAACATCCTCACCGATGCCGCGGTCACCGACCAGGGCATCATCAACAGCGAGGCGCACCTCGTCGCCCGCTACAAGAAGCACATCGGTGGCGAGCACATCCTCACCCTCGCCGACCTGCTCACCAAGCACGCCCGGCCGATCGTCGAGCGTCCGGTGGGTGTCATCGCTGAGGACATGCTCAACCGCGGTGGCGCAGACGCCATCATCCTCGCAGGCGACAACACGGCGATGCCGCCGAGCCTCGACCGCCTGCGCCAGGTGAAGGACGCCATGCCGGATGCCCCGGTGATCCTCGGTTCCGGCATGACCGCCAGGCACGCCGCCACCTACGCCGAGGTCGCCGACGGCGCCGTGTTCGGCTACGGCTCGAAGCCCGACCACAACATGGACCTGCACGTCAGCGGCGAGCTGACCCGTGAGTTCGTGGGCCTCTGGCGCGACGGCGGCAAGGCCCAGAAGGCCGCCTGACTGCTGTGAATTCGGGGCCCGCGCCACTCGGCGCGGGCCCTGAGTCATGCCCGCAGCAGTTTCAACGCGATACCTTCATGAGAACGAGAAGGGGCCAGCGGTGAGCGCGTGACTGCGCCGCCGAAGAGCTATGAGGAGCCTGAGTGACCGAGAACCGCGTGCCACCATCGAGGCGACGTTCCACCCGCGTGCCCCTCGCCGACCGGGCCTACGACGAACTCCTGCTTCAGGTGATCAGTGGCCAACGCCCGCCTGGCGACCGACTGAACATCGGCGCACTGTCGCGCGAGATGAACCTGTCGGCGACCCCGATCCGCGAGGCACTCGCTCGCCTTGAACCGACGGGCTTCGTTCGACACCACCCGCTGCGCGGGTACGTCGTCGCCCCTCTACTGAGCCCCACCGAGATCGAGCAGCTCATGGATGCGCGCCTCTTGTTCGAGCCCGTGTTCGCCGCAGAGGCCGCGGCGAACACGACCCCCGGCCTTCTGGAGCAGCTCCTCGACACCATCGAGTCGATGGAGCGCGCGGGCGAGGTCACCGACCCCGAAGCGCTCAAGCAGAGCTGGCTCGCAGATGAGTCGTTCCACACGCTGATCAGCGCCCAGACACGCAACCGGTTCATCCATCACGCATTCGCGGCGCTGGGCAGCCAGCTCCAGCGGTTCCGCCTCAGTGGAGAAGCCGGCAGGACGCACGCGCTGGAAGCGGCCCAGGAGCACCGCGCGATCTACGAGGCCATCAGTAGCGGCGACGAGGCCGCCGCCGAGGAACTCATGCGATCGCACATCGAGCAGGCGAGGCGCCGCACGCTCGTCGACGAGCGCGCGGTCAGCGACGCTTCACCCTCCCAGTTGCCGGCAGCCAGGCGTTCATCGCGCTGATTCGCGGCGAGGACGACCGGCCGGCCCGCAATGGTCGCGGCTCGAACAGAAAACGCCGCTGCGCCGCCGACCCGCACCGCCCTGAAGCGGTGGGACCGACGACGCAGCGGCGTCTGTCAGCTCAGCGTCCCTTGAAGACGCCGTTGCGGCGCTTCGCGAGAAGGTAGAGCACGACACTGATCGCACAGAGCGTGGCCACGTAGATCGGGAAGACTCCACCGAGCCCGACGCTCCCCAGCCAGACGAACAGGTACGACGCAGTGCCGCCGAAGACGGCGACGCCGAGGCCGTAGCCGAGGCCCACGGCCGTGCCGCGGATCTTCTGAGGCAGCATCAGGTTCGCGACCGTGCTGAAGATCGTCAGGTTGAGCACCAGCACCAGCGCGCCGCCGAGCGCAACCGTGGCGTAGGCACCCACGCCGTTGCCGGTGTAGAGCAGGACGAGGAAGATCGTCGGAATCGCCAGCAGGCGACCCACCACGAACCAGCGCGACAGGTCCCACCGGTCGAGCACACGGCTGAGCACGAGCGCACCGACGGTCAGGATGACGCCGAGGGTCGTGGACACCGCGAAGATGCCACCCGGGTCCTCGTTGTACGTGCCCGTCGCGATCGAGGGAAGGCCCGACAGCCACGTGTAGTTGTAGGCCTGCAGCGCTCCGACGATGAAGACCACCGCGAGGATGCTGAGCCAGTAGCGCCGCACGCCGCTCCACACCTCTCGCGTCTCACTGCGCGAGGTTGCGCCTGCAGCCCTCCTCGCAGCGGCGGCGTCCGTGTCGATGGTCTCAGGCAGGGTGCGTCGCAGCCACAGCACGATGAACCCGAGGCATCCGCCGAGGAGGAACGGGATGCGCCATCCGTACTCGGCCATGTTCTCGGGCCCGAGCAGTGAAACGGCGAGGAACGCGGTGAGCGGGGCGAGCATGTTGCCGAAGTTGTTGAAGGTCGCCATGAACCCGGCGACGTAGCCGGGTCGTTCAGGCACCAGCTCGACGCCGTAGGCTGCGCCGAGCGAGCCCTCGATGCCGGTCGAGAAGCCCTGCATGACGCGGCAGAGCAGCACGATGACGCCTGCCCAGACACCGATCGTCTCGTGGGTCGGCGTGAGCCCGATGATGAGGCTGGCGCCCGCCGTGACCGCGACCGCTCCGACCATGACGGGCTTGCGGCCCCATCGGTCGGCGACGAGGCCGAACAACACGCCGCCGATCGGTCGCACCACGAAGCCGACGGCGAAGACGGCGAGCGAGTTCAGCGTTGATGCGACCGGGTTGTCACCGGGGAAGAAGGCCTGACCGATGTACACGGACAGGAGCCCGAACATCGCCCAGTCGTACCACTCGAGCGCGTGACCGGCACTGAGCGCGAACAGGTACTTGGCCTGGCGCCGCTTCACAGTTGTCGGAGACTCGACGCCCGTCGGTGGCGCAGTGTCTTGAAGACTTGTCATGGGGGGAGCTCCTTCGCTCATAGATCGTCGCTGCCGCGAGAGTCGAGTACTAATCGTATAGTATAGCGACAGCTATAATATTGCAATTACGCATTCACGGGATTGTGAAACGAGGCCACATTCGAGGCCGAAGCCGCAGCCGAAGCCGAAGCCGATGAGTTGGCGGGTGCGCTCGGCGCCCACGGAAGCGGGCGCCGCAGCGCCTCCTCGATCATGTCGAGCACGCCGTTGAAGTCCATGTCGAAGATCACCCGATGGATCGGCCTCGTCTCCCCCTTCACGGGGTGCACGCCGGCGAGGAAACGCTCGCCCGTCGCAGGGTCTTCGAAGGTCTGCAGCGGCCGCTGTACCGAGCCGGCGACCAGATCCGGGCGCAGCAGGGTGGCCACGGCGAGGCTGTCGTTGATTCCCATGACTCGCGCATTGTCGGGCCGCCCGTACGACCGAGAGTAGAAGCCCGCGTAGTCGCGGCTGATCTCGGTGATCAGTTCGGCGGGCGCGGAGCCGGTCGATCGGGCGATCTCGAGGAAGAAGTCCTCGGGTACGAGCGCCTGGCGCGTCACGTACGGGCCGCACCACGTCACATCGCCCTCGTGGCTCGCGACCTCTTGCGCCGCGTCGATGTCGAATGAGACGTTCGGGTCTCGCGAGACCCGGAACCGACGATCGGCCCACGGCTCGATGTCGTTGTAGAGCGCGGGGCCGAGCGTGCCGACGATGGTCGTGCTCTTCAGCCGCTCGAGCAGCCGCGGCTCGATGCGCAGGGCCTTGGCCAGGTTGGTCTGCGGCCCCAGGGCGAGATAGTCGATCTCACCGTCGTGGGCCTCGACGAGGTCGAGCAGGATCGGGATGCCGTTCGGCTCGGCGGGCACCGAGGTCGCGGGGCGAAGGCCGGTGTTGCCGAAGCCGTCATCGCCATGCACGCCCGACGAGAGCTTCAACTCCTGCTTCAGGGGCACGTCGCTTCCGCGGTAGACCGGCACGTCCTGGCGTCCGCACGTGTCGAGCACGTACCGCGCATTGTCGGCTGCGCGATCGCCGTGGCAATTGCCGAACACGCTCAGCACCGCCAGGATCTCGACCTCGGGATCGGACGCCAAGAGCATCAGTGCCAGTGCGTCATCCACGCCCGTGTCGGTGTCGACTACAACTTTTCGCTTCATGAGATTCCTTCGTTGTCGATCTTCAAGAGTCGGGTCTCGGTCGTGCTCAGGGGGCACTGAGTCCGACCGCGGCGAATGCCGTCTGCGCGCGTTCGCCGGTCAGGTACGACGCGAACGCGCCCGCGGCATCCGGAGCTCCGGCCCGAACGCCGATCGCGAATCGTGCGTACGACTGGAGCTCGTGCGGGATGGGCTCGACGATGTGGGGGCCGGCCACCGAACGCAGCTCGCTCACCTGTTGGATCGCGAGGTCGGCGCGCCCGTCGACGACGGCTTCTGCCGTCAGCCCGGAGGGGAACCTGACCGCGCGCTCGTCGATACGGTCGAGCAGGTCATGCCGCCGCAGCACCTCGACGAAGTGCAGTCCGCTCGCGCCCGAAAGCGAGTATGCGACCGCTCTCGCCGCCAGCAGGTAGTCGAGGAACGTCTGCGCCGACGGGTCGACCGGGCCCGGTGTCTCGGGCAGGCGAGCGAACCCGACCGCAGAGACCGCGATGTCGGCGGTCGCGTCAGCAGCGAGCACGCCCTGGTCGGCCAGGTCGCGGACGGAGCCAGCGACCCCGAGCACGAGATCGGGGCGTTCACCGGCTCCGATGCGCTCGAGCAACACCGACGTCGGCTCGAACGTCGCCTCGACCCGGCTGCCGGTCGCGGACTCGAATTCGGGGATGAGCGATTCGACGAGCGGCTGCCGCACGACGAGTCCGCTGTAGAGGGAGATCATGCGGAAGGGGTCCTTTCAACGGTCGCGGGGGTCGCGAGGGCGGCGAGCCGCTCATCGGTGAGCGGCGCAGTGGGCAGTCCTCGGGTGACGAAGTACACCTGGGCGGTGTGCTCGAGCTCCTCGAGCGCGTCGAGCGCCGAGTCGAGATCGGTGCCGGCCACCACTGGCCCGTGGTTACGCAGGAGCAGCGCGTGGCCGATTCGCGCAGCGTCCTCGGCCGCGGCCGTGGCAGCTGGGTCGCCAGGGGCGAAGTAGGGCAGCAGCTGCAGGCGCCCGACCCGCATGCCGTAGTAGGCCGTCAGCGGCGGAAGCGGCTGCTCGGGATCCAGCCCGTCGAGACACGACAGGGCCGCCGAGTAGAGCGAGTGCGTGTGCACGACGGCATTGGCATCGGGGCGAGTGCGCAGCACCGCGAGGTGGAGGAACGCCTCCTTGGTCGGCCGCGGACCGCCGAGGTGATTCCCGGCCGCGTCGAGCACTGACAGCGCGCTCGCGTCGACCTCGCCGAGGTTCACGCCCGTCGGCGTCACGAGGATGTGGTCGCCGTCGCGAACCGCGAGGTTCCCGGTGCGCCCGTGGGTGAGCCCACGACGGTGGATCGAGTGCGCGACGCGCTCGATCTGCGCTCGTGCGTCTTCGACGGTCACTTCGCCTCCCCGCTTCGCGCCACGTCGACGAAGAAGTCGGCTTCGCCGAAGTTGCCCGACTTCAGGACGAGATGCAGGCCGCGTTCGGGGTCGTGGATCCACGGGACGCCGACCGCGGCCTCCTCGCCGACGACGGCGACCTTGGTGCCGAGCGCTCTGACGACCTCGCCCGAGGTCTCGCCGCCGGCGACGAGCATGCGCTGCAATCCGCGATTCGCGAGCTGCGTCGCGATCAGGCCCGCGGTCTCCTCGTACAGCGCACCGGCGTCTGGAATGCGAGGGTCCCGCTCCTCGGCAGGGCTCGAGGAGTAGATGAGCGCGGATGCCGCGTCGGCCCGCTCGTCCCACCACTCGAGTGCGCCCGCGGCCAGGTCGGCCGCGGAGTCGCCCGGCTGGGCGACGAGCTGGTAGGAGTCGCCGCCGCTGTCGTGGAACCGCGCGATCTGCTCGAGGGTGCGGCGCGAGCAGCTTCCGGCGAGGATCGCCGTCGGCCCCGCGGGCGGACGCGTTGCCGCCCGGTCGGTTCCCCGGCTGCGGAGCGCGATCGCTCCGATGAGCCCGGCGGAACCGGCCACCAACGGGGCATCCTGTACGGCCTCGGCGAGCGCGGCCAGGTCGGGCTCCGACACCGAGTCGGCCACGAGATGCGCGACGCCCGACGCCTCGGCGTCCGCGATGGCGGCGCGGATGGCCGCACTGCCGTCACGGACGACCTCGAGCGGCAGCAGCCGCACCGCGCCGGTCACCTGCGGCTCGAGCAGTCTCGGCACCGAGGAGTCGAGCATCGGGGTGACGGGATGGTGGCGCATGTGCGTCTCGTTCAGCAGGGCGTCGCCCACGAACAGGTGGCCGCGATAGACCGTGCGACCGTGCAGCGGCGCCGCGGGCGTCGTCACGACGATGCCCGCGCCGACCTGGGCGGCGAGCGCCTCGGTCACCGGGCCGATGTTTCCCTCTGCGGTCGAGTCGAAGGTCGAGCAGTACTTCAGGTAGAACCGGTCGGCACCCGCCCGCTGCAGGGCCGACAGCGCGTCGAGGCTCTGTGTCGTGGCATCCGGTACCGGAATCGACCGGGTCTTCAGCCCGATCACGATCGCGTCGGCGTCGCCGGTCGCGGCGTCGTCGCCGAGGTCGACCGTCAGCGAGAGCAGGGTGCGCAGGCCGGCGCGGCTCAGGGCGGCTGCGACGTCGGTCGCTCCGGTGACGTCGTCGGCGATGACGCCGATCATCGTGCGCTCCCGTTGATCTCCGCGGCCAGTCGGCGCGCGGCGGCACGGGGCCCGTCGAGCACGGGCACGCCGAACCGGTCGGCGAGCGCAGCCGCGGCGGGTGCCAGGGAGAACTGCGCCAGCACGATCACGTCGTAGTCGGCCTCGACCTCGGCGACCGCGTCGACGAGCACCTCGCTGAGGCGGTCCTCGGCCAACGGCTGCGCCGCGGCCGCGACCACGACGGGGAGGAGCTCGGTCTCGACGCCGGCCGCCGCGAAGGCGGCCGTGAGTCGCTCGGTGCTGTCGGCCGCCGCGGATTCGAGAGAGGCAACCAGCAGCACGCGGGAGGGGCGCTGGGCCACCGCCTCGGCGAAGAGCGGCCCGTCAGCCGAGAGCACGGCGACGCCGTCGGCCGCGGCGTCGCGCACGTCGGCGCGCCCGCCGTACTGCGAGCAGGTCAGCAGCACGCCGTCGGCGCCACCCGCGAGGGCGAGGTCGATGAGGTGGTCCATGCGCGCCGCAAGGGGCTCCGTGATGCCGCCCTCGACCTTGGCGTCGGCGAGCAGACGGTCATCGAGCAGGTTCCAGACGGTGCCGTTCGGGAAGGCTTCGCCGATCGCCGCTGCCGCTGGGGCGATCGCCAACGGCGTCGCGCTGATGAGTGCGATCCTGGTGTCGCTCATGCTGAGATCCTCTCGGTCCATGACAGACCCGCTTGGGTTCCGGCGACGGGTCCGTACTCGCATCCGATCCAGCCCTGATAGTCGCTGGCTGCGATGCGGGCGAGCACCCGGTCGTATGCGATCTCGCCGGTGCCGGGCTCGCCGCGCCCGGGGTTGTCGGCGATCTGGACGTGGCCGACGTGCGGCAGCAGGTGCTCGAAGCGTTCGATCACGTTCCCGCCGTCGACCTGCGCGTGGTACACGTCGAACAGCACTCCGACGATGGCGGGCTCGACGGCCTCGGCGACCGCGGCCGCCGTCTCCATCGTCTGCAGGCCGTAGCCGGGCTGGTCGCGCTTGTTGATCGCTTCGAGCACGAGGCGGATGCCGCTGCCACGCGCCTGCTCCGCCGCCCAGCCGATGTTCGCCACATAGGTCGCGAAGGCGAGGTCGGCATCGGCGTCGGCCGGACGCAGCCCGGCCATCACGTGGATCACCGGCGCATCGATGACCGTCGCGTACTCCAACGCGGTCAGCACGCCGGCGCGGAACTCCTCGCGGGCGCCGGGCACGTAGGCCGCGCCCATGACCGTCGGCGAGCCCTTCGGCCCGGCCGGCGTGTTGATCAGGGCCTGCTCGAGGCCGGCCTGGTCGAGCAGCTCGCGGATGCGGGTTGCGGGCAGGTCGTAGGGCGACGCGAACTCCACGCCGGTGAATCCCGACGCGGCGGCGCTCTCGAAGCGCTCCTCGAACGGCACCTCGGTGTACATCCACTTGAGGTTCGCCGCGAGCCGCACGGGTCCCGACTTCGTCTCGACGATCACGCGGGCACCACCTCGTAGTCGGGATTGACGACGAACTGCGGGGCACGGGCAGCGCTGAGCACATCGATCACGTTGGCAGCGGCCATCCGGCCGGACTCGCCCCTCGCCTCGCGCGTCGCACCCGCGACGTGGGTGGTCGCGAGGATGCCGGGCGTGTTGAGCACGGGGCTGTCCGCGGGAAGCGGCTCGGTCGAGAACACGTCGAGCGCGGCCCCGCCGATGATGCCGTTGCGCACGGCGTCGACGAGTGCGTCCTCGTCGACGCATGCTCCGCGTGAGGTGTTGATGAGGATGGCATCGGACTTCATCGTCCGCAGGCGATCGGCATTGATCACGTTGCGGGTGGACTCGTCGAGGAACAGGTGCAGGGTCACGAAGTCCGCCTGTGCGAGCACCTCATCGAGCTCCGCGCGGCGCACGCCGTGGGCGGCGGCGAACGCCTCATCGAAGTAGGGGTCGTAGGCGATGATCTCCATGCCGAACCCGGTGGCGATGGCGGCGACCGCCTTGCCGATGGAGCCGAGCCCGAGGATGCCCAGGGTCGCTCCGCGCAGTTCCCGTCCCGTCAACTGCTGCCACGTGCCATCAGAGAGATTCCGGATGTTCTCGGGGATGCGGCGGGCGGCTGCCAGCGCCAGCGCGAACACGTGCTCGGCGACGGCCTGCCGGTTGGCACCGGCGGTGATGCAGACTGGGATGCCGCGTGCGGATGCCGCGGCCACGTCGACGCTGTCGTAGCCGACGCCGGTTCGCACGATCAGCTCGAGGCGCCCCGCCAGGGCGAGGTCCTTCCCGGTGAGCGGCGTGGTGCCCGCGATGATCGCGCGCACGTCGGCCAGAAGCCCCGCGCGCTCCGACGCCGGCAGCGCGTCGAGATCGGGAACGTGGCGGGTCGAGAGTCCGGCGGCATGCAGCATCCGGTCGACCTCATCTCCTGGGTGCAGGAAGGCGGTCGTGATCAGGACGTCGGCGAATGCGGTGGGGTTCGTCACCAGATTCCTCCCTCGTAGTCTGCTGCGGTGAACGCGCCGCCGTGATAGGCGGGCGCTGGTGCCGTGCGGTCGACACCCTCGTCGTGGTCGGCGGCGTCGTCCTTCGGAACGAAGCCGATGGCCGCCCACCCGGCATCCGCGTTCCACCAGCGGACGGAGTTCGCCGAGCAGCCGTACACCACCTGGCATCCGACGGGGCCGTTCTCGATGGAGCAGCGCACCAGTTCGATGCCGTCGCGCCAGCTCAGCCAGAGCGCGAGCTGACGCACGTCTTCGGGCGCAGGACGGAGGGTGCCGATGCGAATGAGCACCGACTCGACCCCCCACTTGTCGTGGTACAGGCTGGCGAGCGCCTCGCCGAACGCCTTGGAGACGCCGTAGTAGGTGTCTGGCCGCAGTGGCGCCGTCTCGTCGAGTACCTCGGTGGCGGGGTGGAACCCGACGATGTGGTTGGAACTCGCGAACACGACTCGGCGCACCCCTGCACGACGTGCTGCCTCGTAGACGTGGTAGGTGCCGTCGATGTTGGAGGTGCGGATCTCTTCATACGGTGCCTCGTCGGCGACGCCGCCGAGGTGCACGATGACGTCGACTCCTTCGGCCGCATCGACCAGCCGGTCGAGGTCGGCGAGGTCGCCGATGACGACTTCCTCGCCGGGGTGCAGGGGATCCTCGGGTGTGCCGCGCGCGAACAGCACGACACGGTCGTAACGGCCGGCGAGGCCCTCCCGGATCACCCGGCCCATACGGCCGGTGCCGCCGGTGTAGAGCACTGTCGTCATCATCGTCCTTTCATCTGCAGGCATCAGCCGATGCTGCGGTCCTGCTCGTCACTGGTCCCGTCGGCGAAGTAGCCGATGGTCGCGTTCTGGGGGCGCATGCGTCGCACGTCGCCGTCGACGAGCGTCAGTCCGACGTCGTGGCCCGGCACCAGCACCCCGGAAGTGTCGCTCAGGAGCGAGCGCAGGCGATCGATCGTCGACACGCTCAGCGCCTCGTCCATGCTCGAGTCGGCGCGCATCGTGGTGAGTTCGTGGATGTTCTTCACGGAGTCGCCGGCGAAGATCATGCGATCGGCCGTCTGCTCCGCGAAGAAGGCCAGGTGGTTGGGCGTGTGCCCGGGGCTCGCGATGGCGTGGATTCCGGGCAGGACCTCGTGACCAGGGGAGATCTGCTCCACCCCTGCCGTGCGCCGCAACAGCTCCTGCACGTGCAGGTCGGGGATGAACTTCGTCCCGGCCGGCTGATCGGCAGCCCACGCGAGTTCCTTCTCCCCTACCCAGGTGGTCGCGTTCGGGAACATCGTGAAGTTCGCCACGTGGTCCCAATGCATATGGGTGAGCAGCACGTCGGTCACGTCGCCCGGGGTCAGCCCCAGGCCGGCGAGGCCGTCATGGATGAGCGGAATGTAGGCGGGCTGGCCTGCATCGACCAGTACCCGTCGCTCGCCGTCGTCGAGCAGCCACATGCTGCTCCAGCCGAACGCGCCGTGCGATGACGACTTGCCGGGGAACCCCTCGACGATGGGATGAGCTGTGTACGAATTCATGACTGCGTCACCTCCATTCACGCGCCGATGCAGTAGAGTCCGTCAGGGATACTATGGACTATACTATACGATTAGCGGGCGTGCCGAATCGATCGCTGGTGTTCGATTCCGTACTCTCTGTCTCATATTTTCCCAGATCGATCATTGCCGAGGGTGAAGTGCTGAAAACCAGTGAGATCGTTCGGGCCGAGCTCGAACCCGTTTCGCCCGAGGGGATGAGCCGACCCCGGATGGCGCTCCCCCCTGAGATCGCCGCAACGATCCTCGCCATCTCCACTGTGCTCTTGGGGGCGGCGCTCGGTGTTCCCACGTTCGGGATCTTCCTCGGATGGGCAGCTGCTGCCCTCGCCTCGGGCGGCAGGGCAACCCGCATGTCCATCCTCGGAAGGTGCCTCGTCATCGGCGCACTCTTCGGAGCGGGAACGCTCGCAGCCCAGGCCGCACTCGCGCAGGCACTCGGAGCAGACGTGCCGCTGTGGGTCTGCACCGTCATCGTGCTGGCTATCGCCAATCCGCTCATGATCCTTCTCGGCCGGGTGCCGTCGTTCGGTTCGGTACCGGGGATGTTCATCGGCTTCTCGACGGTCCTTGCCGTGTACCTCGTCGACGCGGCTCCGATCTCGGGGAACGTGCTCGGCGCGCTGCTCGTCGCTGCATCGACCAATCTGACCGGCCTTGGCTTCAACTGGCTCAACGGCCGCATGACCGGTCGACCGCGGGTGGCGCAACCGGGTCCGGAGCCGGCTGACCCTACACTGATGAAATGATCGACCGAACCCCCACGAAGCGGCCGATTGCCGACCAGATGTACGACGTTCTGCTGCAGCAGTTCATGTCGGGAGCTCGCGGACCGGGCCAGAGCCTCAACATCGGCGCCCTTTCTCGTGAGCTCGATGTGAGCCAGACGCCGCTGCGTGAGGCCCTTGCCAGGCTGGAGCACACCGGCCTCGTCGAGCGGGAGGCGCTTCGTGGATACCGCGTCGCCCCCATGATGACGCGGGTCGAAGTGCAGCAATTGCTGGAGGCGCGGCTCCTGTTGGAGCCGAAGCTGGCCGAGCAGGCCGCGCTGCGCGCCACCGATGAGTTCCTCGGCGCCCTGCGAGAAACGCTCGACGAGTTCCACCAGTCGGCAGCGCTCGCCGATGTCGAGACCGAGGGTTTCGACCTGTACTGGCGCTCCGACGATCGGTTCCACATGACCATTGCAGCGCAGGCGGGCAACCCGTTCCTGCAGATGGCGTATACGGCGCTCGGTGGCCAGATCCAGCGATTCCGCCTCTTCTCGAAGTTCGGTCGAACCGGCGCGCGTCACGCCGCGCCCGAACACACTGCGATCTACGACGCGATCTCCGTCGGCGACAGCGATGGAGCTGCCGCCGCCATGCGGGCCCACGTGATCGGCGCGACCCAGCGTCTGCTCGGCGATGACTGACGCGCGGTGATTCCGGCACGCGAGTTGCCCGAGGGCGTCACGCTGCGGCGGCCGACGGAACGCGACCACGCCACGGTCATCGGTGTCATCCTCGATTGGTGGAACCTGCCCGGCACCGCCCACCTGCCGACCCTGCTGCCGCGCCTGTTCTTCCAGCACTTCGCCGACACGAGCTTCATCGCCGAGGACGCAGCGGGCCTCGCCGGGTTCCTCATCGGGTTCCGCTCATCGGCCCAGCCCGAGGTCGCGTACATCCACTTCGTCGGCGTGCGGCCCGACCTCCGCAATGCGGGCCTGGCACGCACCCTCTACGAGACGTTCTTCAGCGAGATGAAAGCGATCGGATGCCGCCGCGTCGACGCGATCACCGGCCCCGGCAACCGCGGATCACAAGCGTTCCACGCGGCGATGGGCTTCGCGGCATCCGGTGACGCAGAGATCAACGGCGTGCTCGCCTGGCGCGACTACGACGGGCCCGGTGAGCACCGCGTCGCGTTCACGCGCACGCTCTGACACCCCGCTCGCGCCCGCCGCAGCTCGGCACGGCACACCCACGGGGCGCCGCGGCATCCGCGTCGATCAGTCGAACATGCCGTCGAAGATGCTGCCGATGACCAGGCCGCCGAGGATGCCGCCCATGAGGTCCGACCCGCCGCCGCGGCGTCCACCGCCCCAGCCCTGGCCGCCCCACTGCCCCGGATCCTGTGGTCGCGACGCGTCGATGTCGCGCTGCGCGAGCTGCAGGGCCTCGCCCGCGAGGTAGGCCACGCGTCGGGCCATCGCCATGGCCTGTTCGCGGTGGTCTTCGTCGATGACGGTCACCGCCGCCGCCGACATGCCGAGGAAGCGGTCGAGGTCGATGCGGATGCGTTCGGACTCGGCGAGCCGGGTGCGGGCGTCGGCGCCGATCCAGCCGCGGTGGCCGGCGATGACGTCGCGGGCGACGGCGAGCTGCCGGTCGGCGTCGTCGATGGCGTGGCGCACGTGCTCGAGCGGTGGGATCGGGCGCGCCGCACGTTCGCGGGCGGCCGCGATCGCGGCATCCAGCCCCGCATTCGCCTCGCGCAGGCGGCTCAGTTGGGCGAAGGGGTCGGTGTTGACGCCGACCGGCGGGAGGCTCGCGAGGGCGGCCTGCAGTTCGCCGATCGCGGTCGAGACGCCGGGGCTGTGCGGCTCCTTGAGCGCGACCACGAGGTCGCCGCGGGAATCCTCGACGATCGCCGCCAACGTGGACTCGGCCCGCAGCGCCTCGACCTCGAAGGTCTCGACCGCATCGAGGAGCGCCGCCGCCCGACGCACCGACTCGGTCGATGCCTCGAGCGCGAGGTTGGCCTGCGCGCGCTGGCCGGCCTCGCGTCGGCGCTCGGCCACGCCGGCGCTGTGCTCGGCGAACCCGAGCAGCTGTTCGGCCTCTGCCGGATTGGACTGCACCTGGGCGAGCGCCTCCTCCGCGTAGCGAGCGGCGAGCCGGTCGATGGTGTCGCGCGCGTGGGGAATGCGAGTGCGCAGGCGCGCGGCATCCGCTCGCACGCCCGCGATGATCTCGGGAGCCCGGCGCGCCCGCGCGATCTTGTCGGCGAGCGCCGACATGCGCTCGTCGAGCACGTCTTCGGCCCAGTCGCAGAGCTGCACGATGCGCGCGTTGCGCTCGCGCAGCTCTTCCGCGGTATCGGGAATCTCGTCGTGATTGAGCTGGTTCAGCCGGAACGCATCGCCAAGGTGCTGCCGCACCGCGCCGAGCGCCACGCGCAACTCGGTGGTCGCGTCGGGCCCGAGCTCGGCCTCGGCGAACGCGAGCTCGTCGGTGGTGACGCGAACCCGCTCGTCGGCGGCGACCAGCGCCGCATCAGCCCGCTTCGCCAAGTCGACATCCTGAGCTTGCAGTTCTTGCTGAACCTGTTTGCGCTTGCCCCAGAATCCGGCCATGCATCGATCCTAAGGGCGCGACTGGGAGGGCGTAGTGGGGCGGATGCCGCGTGGCCGAGCCGCCTCAGCTACGCCAGTAGTTGTTGGCAGCAGCCACGGTGGCGAACTCTATGGCGACCACATGCGTGGCCATCGTGAGCGAATCGGCGTTGGTGGCATACCCGGGCCGCAGCTCTTGGCGGGTCTCGGCGTCGGTCTGGATCGCAGCCACGGTCTTGCGGGCCAACATGATCGCCAGCTCACGTCCCTGCTCGGGTGTCTCGGTAATCAAGGTGTTGTTCGGTACAAGTGCCATTGTGACCTCCGTAGTGGTGCGACCAGTCAGGCCGTTTCCGGCAGACTGCTTCCAACCTAGCCATACCAGCTATGGTTCGAGGCATGGGTGCCATGAAGGACGCAGAATCCCCGTCAGCGAGCGACATGCCGACCGTACAGCAGAGTTTTCGAACCGAGCTGGTGAAGAAAGAGCGTGACGTCGTCGACGAGGACTGGGCCGGAGGTGTCCCGCCGCAGTTCGGTATCGCGCCTCGCGTGCGAATGGGCCGGAACAAGTGGTTCAACCTGCTCTGGCTGATACCGATCGGACTGCTCCTGCTGATCGTCGGCATCGCGGTGGCGAAGGGCCTGCGCGAACTTCCGGCCGTGCAGGATTTCTTGGCCCAGTACCCGGGCGAATCTCATCTGCCAGAGAACGCGCCGATCGGGTTCCCCGCGTGGCTCGGCTGGCAGCACTTCCTCAATGCATTCTTCCTGATCTTCATCATCCGCTCCGGAATCACGATCCTCGCCGACCACCCGCGGTTGTACCTGACCAGGCACTCGACGCCCGGCAAGGACTGGTTCCGAATCCAGAAGCCGATCCCGACCGACCCGCTGTACACCGCGAAACAGGATTCCATCACGCTGCCCGACGGTGTGGGCCTTCCTGGCCGTCGGCACTCGATCGGACTGGCTCGCTGGTGGCACCTCGGCGTCGACACCTTGTGGCTGCTCAACGGCATCATCTTCATGGTGCTGATCTTCGCCACCGGACAGTGGATGCGATTGGTCCCGATGAGTTGGGACGTCATTCCGCACTCGATTTCCGTCGCCATCCAGTACCTCTCCCTGGACTGGCCGATCGAGAACGGCTGGGTCAACTACAACAGCCTGCAGCTGGTTGCCTACTTCATCACGGTGTTCATCGCGGCCCCCGCCGCACTGATCACCGGGCTCGGCATGTCGCCGGCACTGTCCACCCGATTCCGCTGGGTCAGCTCGGTCTTCAGTATCCAGATCGCCCGGACCCTGCACTTCCTGGTGCTGTGCTGGTTCATCATGTTCATCGTCGTCCACGTCGCACTGGTGCTCACCACCGGGGCTCTGCGAAACCTGAACCACATCTACGCCGCTCGGGACGACGACTCCTGGGTCGGCTTCTGGATCTTCTCCGCGTCGATGGTGGTGATGATCGTCGCCTGGGTCGCCGCAACCCCGCTCACCTACCGCTTCCCACGGACGGTGCAGAAGGTGGGGTATGCGCTGATCGGCCCCGCGCAGAAGCTGTTCGAGCACCTCGATGCGAAGCCAGGGCAATACACCGAGAAGGACATCTCCCCGTACTTCTGGCACAACGGGAAGTACCCGGAGACTGAGGAGTACAAGAAACTCCAGGCCGGTGACTTCGCCGACTACAAGCTTCGTATCAACGGTCTCGTCGAGAATCCGGTGGAGTTGAGTATGGACGAGTTGCGCTCGCTCGCCCATCATGAGCAGATCACGCAACACTTCTGCATCCAGGGCTGGTCTGGCGTCGCCAAATGGGGCGGCGTCTCGATGAGCACCATCTTGGACTTGGTGAAACCCAGGCCGGAGGCGAAGTGGGTGATCTTCTATTCGTTCGCGCTCGGCCCGGATGGCGGAATCTACTATGACGCCCAGCCCATCGAGCAGATGTCATATCCGCTGACCATGTTGGCGTACGAGATGAACGACGATGACCTCTCGTTCGGCCACGGAGCACCGCTGCGCCTGCGCAACGAGGTACAACTCGGCTTCAAGCTGGTCAAGTGGATCAAGGGTGTCGAGTTCGTCGAGCACTTCGGTGAGGTAGGCGGTGGGCACGGTGGCTACAACAACGACCACGAGTTCTTCGGCTACCGCCAGTCGATCTGAGCAGCTCCAACTCGGCGCTTCGACAGCGGCGATGCTTCAGTGATTCAGTTCTTCGGCGACCGGGTCGGCGGCGGGTTGTCGGGCACGAGTTCGCCGCCGAGCGACAGCGCCAGCTCGTCGGCGTAGTTCGTGAGCGAACCGCTCCAGTCGTCGTACGAGTCTTGGGTGTAGGTGACCGCGACGGCGACCGTGACCGCGCGGCCGTCGTCGGCGCGCGCGGCGGGCAGCGTCACGACGGCTCCGGCGTAACCGCCGAAGAGCGGCGTCTGCTTCACCCAGTCGCCAGTGAGCACGGCGCCGAGCCCGTACGACCAGCCCTCGACGAGCGTGTGGCAGGTGCGGCATCCGTCGAGCGGCTCACCGAACCCGATGAGCTCGGCGTCGAACATCGCCTGCCACGACGACTCGTCGAGCAGCTCGCCCTGGCCGACGATCGCGTCGAAACTCGCCGCCATGTCGCTGATCGAGCTCGTCTCGACCGACCCGGCGGGCAGCGTCCACGACGGGTTCCAGTAGCTCGAGTCCTCCCACACGCCGCGCTCGAACGTGAACGCATGCACGGCCGGCTCGGGAATCGCCGGCCCCTGGTCGGCGACCGTCGCGTGGAGCTCGAGCGGGTCGAGGATGTACTTCGCGATCAGCTTGTCGAGCGATTCGCCCGACGCCGCCTCGAGCACCTCACCGAGCACCACGTAGCCCGCGTGCGAGTAGTCCCAGTTCTCGCCCGGTGCGAACAGGCGCGGCGGGCCGAAGCTGTACTCGAGCAGCTCGTCGGTCGTCCAGGCGCGGAACGGGTCGGCGACGTCCGCGTCGACGAACGCCTGGTTGGCGACGTGGTCGGGATAGCCCGACGTCATGTTCGCGAGCATCCGCGGCGTCACCCGGTCGGCGTCGGGCACGTCGGGCAGCCACTTCGCGATCGGCTCGTCGATATCGATGACGCCCTCCTCGGCGAGCTTCATCATGACCGTGCTCACGTAGGTGATCGCCACCGCGCCGTTGCGCACCCGCCCGTCGAGCGTCACCGGCACGCCGCTCATCGCCTCGCCGAGCGCGACCTGCGCTGCAACCTCGCCGTCGATGCGGATCTCGGCGAGCAGCGAGCCGAGCGCGTGCGTTTCGACGTGCCGGGTAGCAGCGTCTTCGAGCAACTGCTGCACCGCGGCATCCGTCGACGCACTGGGTTCATCGGTCGGCGCGGTGGTGGCGACATCGCCCGCGGTTGCCGTGCAGGCCGCGAGCAGCATTGCGGATGCCGCGGCGGCGACGATCGCGGTGGCACGTCGAACGTGATGCAGCATCATCGGCTCCGATCTGAGGGAGGCTCGGGGGCAGCCTTCGACCTCACTAGCCATGATCCGGCGATTCGACGCGGGCCGCTACCCCGCATGCGGGGTGGCGTCCCCGTCGCGCGTGCCGGGCGGCGTTGCGTCGAGCTTCTCGAGCAACCGCGTGCAGGTGCCCCGGGTGCCTAGCCGCCATTCCGGTCCGCCAGCTGGCGGAACGTGACCGACCACCTGTCATCGGCGACGGGCGGGATCGAGTGTTGCCAGGTCCAGCGCGCGGCACCGGTGAGCACGTACGCCGACCGCGGCGCGAGCGGCTGCTCGAAGACGCGGCGCTCGCCGCCGGCCGCGGTGCGTTGGAAGCGCATGACGCAGTGAGAGCCGAGCGAAATCCCGACCACGACACCACCGAATGCGAGCACGTCCTTGTGCCAGCCGATCGTAGCCCCAGGCGGGTAGAAGGAGACCAGCGCCTCGACGAAGCTCTCGGGCTCGACGCCGCTGAGCTGCGCTGCTCGCTCCCGGAGGTCGAGCAGGTGCTCGGGCACGGGCTCGACCTCGACCGTGCCGCGGGTGTCGAAGTCGTAGCCGACGCCGAAATGTCGAGTGAGCCGACGCGAGGCGACGCCGTGCATGACGAGCGGGGTCAGCTCGAGCGGCGCGAACCGCTCGAGCAGGGCCGACTCCTCGTCGGCCGAGATCAGGTCGTCACGATACGAGAGGCCTGACGGCTGCTCCACGACTCCGCGCATCGCCATGCCCACCAGTATCGTTCTCCCCGTGTTGCCGCGGCCACGGGTTGACGGTTGGGGTGCGATGCAGGCCGACGAGACCCCGCCTCAGTTGGCGGTCGCGACGGCCTCATCGAGACGCGCGACACCTTCGTCCGCGGTCATGCCGACCTCGTCGGCGACCAGTGCTGCCAACGATTGCGCCTCTTCGTGGCACGCCGCGCAACCCCGCAGGTGGGCTCGGAACTCACCAGTCAGCGGAACAGCCGAACCGAGCAGGCTCTCGACAGCGGCATCGACCTGATCGAAGCAGTCGTCGCACGAGAGCCAGGGGTCGGTATTCGCGGTCAAGCGCGCGATCGTGGTCGGGCTCAATGGAGCGTTCCCGGTCATGGGTTCACCTCCTTCGGGGCTCGGGCCGACATGAAGCCGCGCTCGGACAGGAACGCCCGCAGGCGCCCGCGGGCATCATGCAGCGTCTTGTACAGCGCACCGCGTGTCGTTCCGAGCCGCTCGGCCAGCACATCGATCGGCACCTCGTCGATGAGTAGCGCAAGTGCGATATGCCGTTGGTGCGGAGTCAACGCCTCGCGGATGCCGCTGCGCACCGCCTCGGCGAGCTCGCGGACCTCGGCGTAGGCCTCGGGAGAGTCGGCGCCGGTTGCGCCGCTTGCGTCGGCCGCGCTGCCGATGCCGCCCATGCCGGCCGAGCGCAGCTCGGGCACCTCTTGCAGGGGAATCTCGCGGTCGCGCCAAGCGGTACGCCGCACCTCGACGCCCGCGTGCAGGATCGCGAACTTGAACGCCCACGTCGTGAACTTGCTTCGACCCTCGAACGCACCGAGGCGTGCCAAGACCGACATCGTCGCGGCATCCGCTGCCGAATGCACGATCTCGTCTCGCCGGGCCGCGCCGAGGCCGACGGCGTCGGGCATGCGCCCGACCTGGTGCCGCGCGGCCCGCAGCATCAACGCGTGAAGGTGGCCCACTGCGGCATCCCGAACCGGCCCGACGGCAGAGAGCCGGGTGACCCACTCGGTGTCCGCGGGCACGCCATCGTCGCGCCAAGGGGCCGGATGCGGGTACTCGACCATCAGGCTGTCGACGTCGCCCACGTCACTCACCTGAGGCCGACCCTCCTGCGCCGGAATGCATCGCCCGAATGCGGGACCACTCCTGCGTGACGATGGTTGCGTGCACGTCGACCATGGCGTTCGACGCGAGGCGGTGCGCCGTGAACTCGTCGAATCCGGCGGCCATGAGCTGCGCCCGACGCCACCGCAGGGGACGCCCCCGAGGTTGTGTGCGCGCGGGCATCGGGATGCCGCGGAGCTCATCGGAACTGGTCATATGAGGTTGGTGTCGCCGAGTGCGCCACATCTTACCGAGATCGGCGAGCTTCCCTCGAGATCGGGCGAAGTTCCATCGGTTCGGTAAGACCTTGGCACCGGCCCACCACCTACACAGCGAGAACAGTCCCCCAGGGCTCGCGGAATGGGCACGGACTCCCAACCGGAAGGACCCATCATGAACACCCAACGTACGGCGACCCTGCGCATCTCCTCGGTGTCGCTGATCGCCGCGATGGCACTCGCCGGCGGCCTGCTGACCGCCTGCAGTTCGACCGCGAGCGCCGAAACGATCTCGGCCGCGACGCACTCCCACTCCGACCACGGCAACGGCGACCACGCCTCCGAGCACGCATCCGAGCACGCCAAGAAGGTCAAGCCCGCATCGGCCGAGACACAGCTTCACGCGACCATGCGCACGCTCTGGGACCAGCACATGGCGTGGACCTGGTCGACCGTCGTCGCCTTCGCCGACGGCTCCCCCGGCCTCGACGCCACGGTAACCCGCCTGCTGCAGAACCAGGCCGACATCGGCGACGCCGTCGCGCCGTTCTACGGTGACGAGGCGGCGGCCGAGCTCACCACGCTGCTGCAGACCCACATCACGGACGCGGTTCCCGTGCTCACCGCGGCCAAGGCCGGAGACACGGCCGCGTTGCAGGCGGCGCTCGACGAGTGGCACGCCAACGCCCGCGACATCGCGGACTTCCTGGCCGGTGCCAACCCCGCATGGCCGCAGGATGACATGCGCGCGATGATGGCCACCCACATCGACCAGACCACCGCGTATGCGGCCGCCGTCATCGGTGGCGACTACGCCTCAGGCATCGCCACGTTCGACGAGGCGCAAGCACACATGGTGCAGATGGCCGACGAGCTCAGCGCGGGCCTGATCGCCCAGTTCCCGAAGGAGTTCTGAGGTCTGGCGGGCGGATGCCGCCACTCGCACGCGCCCTCGGCGCGCGAGTCGCGGCATCCGTGACGCTGCGACGAACTCCTCGCTGCAGCGGCCAAGCGAGGACTTGGCGACGTTCGCGTATTCGGTTTGGTGGCTCGCGGCGACGCCGATGAGGATTCCGATATCGACCTGCTGGTACATCCAGGCGATACAACTTCGTTGTTCGACCTGGCTGGATTCATGATCGAAGCGGAAGAACTCCTCGGGAGTCCCGTCGACGTGGTCTCCGATCGTGGTCACGGTGATGTACTCGAGCAAATTCGTGCCCAAGCGGTACCCGTGTGACCCGCGATGACGCTTCTCGCTCCGAGGCGGTACTCGCCGACATCCGCCGATTCGGCGTCACCGCCGCTCGTGTGGTCGCACGCGGCCGTGCTCGCTTTTTCGATTCCGCTGACGACGACCAGCGCTGCATCGCCAAGTCCGTCGTACCCGACCTGTCAATCGCTGCCGATCGTCTGCCTCCGAGTTTCCGCGAGGCACACGCCGATGTGGATTGGTCCGGTATCCGCGCCACGCGCAACTTCATCGCACACGACTACGACGGCACAGATGATGAGCTGTTGTGGCAGGCGATCGCGGTGCAGCTTCCGAGGATCCTTGAAAAGTTGGGGCTCAGGTAACGGTAGTCATGGCGCACGTCTCGGTGTCAGTGGTGCAGAGCATGCTGGGAACGTGAATTCCGCGATCGACCCGACCTCCTACTCCGCAACCTTGGCCGAGCTGAAGACGCGAATCCGTGAAGCTCGTGTTGCCGCACAGCGAAAGGTCAATACCGAGCTGATCGAGCTGTACTGGTCGATCGGGCACACCATTCTCGACCGCCAGACCGCCGAAGGGTGGGGCAGCAAGGTCATAGAGCGCCTCGCTGAGGATCTGCGACGTGAGTTCCCCGAGATGCGCGGCTTCTCGCGGGCAAACCTCTTCTATATGCGCAGGTTTGCAGACGCTTGGGCCACCGAAGGTGGAATCGTCCAACTACCTGTTGGACGATTGCCGTGGGGCCACATTGTCGATCTCCTCGACAAACTCAACGACCAAGAACAGCGCGACTGGTACGCCGCAGCAGCCGTCGAGCACGGATGGTCGCGCGCCGTCCTTCTCCACCAGATCAAGAGCCACGCTCATGCCCGCCTCGCCTCGGCACCAACGAACTTCACTGACGCGCTGGAGCGGCATGATTCAGAACTCGCCCAGCAGCTCACCAAAGATCCGTACGTTCTCGACTTCGTCGCCCTCGACGGCGACGCCGCCGAACGCGAGCTCGAACAGGCCCTGGTCGACCGAATCATCGACACGCTGCGCGAACTCGGTGTCGGGTTTGCATTCGTAGGCCGCCAAGTCCATTTCGATGTCGACGGCGACGACTTCTACATCGACCTGCTCTTCTTTCACACTGAACAGCTTCGCTACGTCGTCGTCGAGCTCAAGACCGGCAAGTTCAAGCCCGAGCACCTCGGCCAGCTCGGGTTCTACGTCGCCCTCGTCGACGATCGACTCCGCCGGAATGCACACGCACCGACCGTCGGGCTCCTCCTCTGCACAGACAAGAACGACGCCGTCGTGCGATACTCCCTCGCTGGAAGCCAATCACCGGTCGGGATCTCACGGTACGACCTGCTCCCGCCCGATGTGCGAGAAGCACTGCCGACTGAGGCCGAGATCACCCGCGCCCTCGACAGCTGACGAATCTGGCGTCGGCATGGATCGGTGGGAGAAGTACTGGCTCGACATCCGAGGCATCGCCCGAGCGGTCACACATCGATATAGCCCTCAGTCACGAAACCTCGCCCCCATCGAACTTGTCCAGCCGACCGATGGAGAAGACTTCATGATCGTCGTCACCCTCTCTCGGGACGAGCTCGACCAGGCCATCGCAGACTGGGCCAAGGCATGCACCCAGTTCCCTGAGCGGTAGCGATCGTCGCACCCCTCGCTGAGACGGTTTACGCCTTCTTCGCCCGACGAGGTTCAAGGTCGGACCGCCGGGCCATCTTGATGCCGAGCATTCCGAGCGGCAGCTCGCTGGCACGCTGCAACTCGTCATCAGTGATCAGGTCGCGGTCATGGAGCACGACGAGCGCCTCGTGCACGTCGGAGTGCATGCGGGTCCGCTCGTCGGGCTGCAGGCCCTCGAGGGCCTGCTCGAGACGGGCGAAGTTCTGGCGCCATCGATCGGTACCGGTGTGGGCGGGTCCCCGGTTGAGGGCGAAGTAGAGCACCCCGACGATGACATCGGCGACGAAACCGACGATGCCGATCGGTTGCGCGGCGGCATTCTGCGAGATCGCGAGGAGCGCGAGCAGCATTCCCACCGCGGGAGGGGCCGAGGTGAAGGGCTCCCAGCAGGCGCCCGATCGTCGGATCTCCCCTCGGCGTTTCCCGGCGCTCCGAGATCATTCCGATCCCGGCGATCACCGCCGCGATGCCCGCGAGGAGGCCTGCGGGCCCGACCGGAGCAACATCCACGCGGTTGAGGAGCCATACCAACATCAACGCTCCCGCAACCATTGGCGCGGTGAAGCTGGCGATGTTCAACGGCGTGAGGAGACATCCCAGCGCGGTGGGAACCCCCTTCGCGAGATCCTTCCATGCCTCGGGCGGGGCGAAGAATGCGAGTGCTTGCCGGAGCGGCGGGGACCCGCCGAGCGCACGTGCCTCGAGTTTCCACCAGTCGAGCGGCTGCCAGCCGCTCACCGCGCGCGCGTACCTCGTCGCGGGATCTCGGGGCGCTTCGCCGCCGTCAGGGGTCTTCTTCATCTGTTCGTCAGGCTCCTTCGGGACGAGAGTGCTTCGTGGCGTCCGGTGTCCGCGTGTCGGTCCACTCACCACTGACCGTGTCGCGGCTCATCACCGTGAGACCGAGGTCGGTGAAATGAGACCGAGGTCGGTGAAGAAGGAGATCGTTGCTTCGAGGTCGCGAACGGCGATGCCGACATTCTCGAGCTTGATGGCAATCGGTAGCATGCTACCGAGCCGGGACGATCCGCTGCAGTGGGAGTCGCCGGTCGCGAGCTCTCGCTGAGGACGAAACGCGAGCGATACGAAGAAATCCAGGCTTCGGCGTCTTGTCGACGAGAATCAGCGACTCCGCAGGGACACAATGAGAGGGTGGGTGGATTCGCCATTCTCGAAGCTCCGTCGGTGCTCGGGCTCTTCCCTCGGGGGGTTGAACGCCTTCCGACCGCGCTGCTCGACGCCGGTCTGTCTGACGCACTCGGCGCAAGACATGCTGGACGGGTCACGCCACCGGCCTATGATTCGCAACGAGATCCGGCGACGGGCCTGCTGAATCCGAACGGGATCCGCGATTACGCGCGTCTGCTCGCCGAGGCGACCGGTGGGGTGCTCGATGGTGGCGACGTGCCGATCGTACTCGGCGGCGACTGCTCCATCATGCTCGGCACCCTATTGGCGCTCCATCGGCGCGGTCGCTATGGGCTGCTCTTCATCGACGGCCATTCCGACTTCTATCAGCCTGAAGCCGAGCCCAACGGGGAGGCCGCTTCGATGGATCTGGCGCTGGCGACGGGTCGGGGTCCCGATGTCGTGGCAGATCTCGAGGGTAGGGGCCCGCTGGTTCGCGACGAAGACGTCGTACAGTTCGCTCGGCGTGATGCCGACGAGGCGGCTGAAGCAGGAAGTCAGCGAATTGAAGACTCCGGGATCACGGTAATCGATCTCGCGGAGATTCGACGAGGAGGGGTCGAGCGCGCTGTGCAGGACGCGATGGATCGACTGGTGCGTCCAGATCTTGACGGCTTCTGGATCCACGTCGACTGCGATGCGCTCGACGATGCTGTGATGCCGGCCGTCGACTACCGACTCCCCGGCGGACTGACCTGGGACGAACTCGAGCACGTGCTCCGCGCAGCCGTCGGCAGCAGACGGGCAGCTGGCCTCGACGTCACGATCTTCAATCCGCGGCTTGACGTCGATGGCTCGATCGCTGATGCGCTCGTCCGCTGCCTTGCTCGAGGTATCGCTGGCGCCTGAACGGTCAGGTCACATCATGCTCGGTGCGCGCAAGCTCGGGTCTTCCCGACCCGGGCCCGCGTGACGTTCAGGCGGCGGCCGTCGCAGGCTCCCTCGCCGGCGAGCGAGGGACTTTCGCGGCATCCGTCTCGAACGAAGCATCCACGTCAGCGATGGCGGGATCTGCGGGCGCGATCGCGTCCTCGCTCGCGTCGAGCGGGTGCGCGAGCTCATCGCGTGTCATGCGTGCCGCGATGATCGCGACCACGCCGATCACGAGCGGCGCGAGCCCCGCGACGAGGAACACGACCGGCAGCCCAAGCGACTCCCCTGCCGGGCCGGCGAACGCCATCGACACCGGCATGAACGCGAGCGAGACGAAGAAGTCGAGGCTCGAGACCCGTCCGAGCATGGCGGCCGGCACCCGACGCTGCAGCAGCGTGCCCCAGATCACGACACCGCCGTTGAACGCCGCGCCGACCGCGAACGCCGCAAGCGCCATCACCCAGATCTGGTCGGTCAGGCCGAACACCGCGAGCGGGAGGCATCCGAGGCCCCAGAGCAGGTTCATCACGGTCAGGTAGCGGCGCGGCAGCTTCAGTGATGCCACGACCATCGACCCGACCGCGCCGCCGATGCCGAACGCCGCCAGGACCAACGCGTGGTCGCCGGGGCCCCCGCCGGCGACGTCCAGGATCACGAACGGCACGAGCACCTCGAACGGCCCCATGATCAGCAGGATCAACAGCGACGCGAACGTCAGCGTGCCGAGCAGCCACGGCGTGCGCACCATGTAGACGAAGCCCTCGCGTACGTCGATGAGCAGGGAGACGGCCGGATGCCGCTGCGTTGCTGCTTGCTCGGGCTGACCGAGTTGTTCGGGCCGCGCGGGTTGCCCCGCCTGCTCGGCTCGCACCGCATCCGGAATCTTCACGATGCACAGCGCCGCAACGACGCCGCTCAGCGCGGTCACGGCGAGCGCCGCACCTGGCGACGAGATCGCGATGAGTCCGCTCGCGAGCGCCGGGCCGCCGGCCTGCATGAGGATCGGCCGGGCCATTCCCTCGAAGCCGTTCGCGGCGAGCAGTTGATCTTCGGGCACCATGCTCGGCAGCAGTGCCGAGTACGCCGGGTAGTACAGTCCAGCCATCACTCCGCCGACGAACGCCACCGCGGTCAATTGCCACACGGCGAGCCCACCGGTGAGTGAAAGCAGCGCGACGATGCCGACGGTCGCGGCTCGCACGACCTCGACGACAAGCAGGATGCGCCGCTGCGGAATGCGATCGGCGAGCGCGCCGCCGAGCAGCGTCGTCAGCAGCATCCCGATCGCGGTCGCGCCGGCGACGAGCGAGAGCTCGGCCGCGCCTCCGCCGATCGCGACGATCTGCCAGACGAGAGCGACCATCCAGATGCCGGCGCCGACCATCGACGCCACGAGCGCCGCGGCCAGCCAGCGGTAGGCCGGGTTACGCAGGGGCCGGAGTGCCCGAGGTGTTGACATGATGCGTGTCCTTCGACGAGTACAGGTGAAGCGGATGCCTCTACACATGCGTCGAACGGGCAGGGCCGAAATCGACACCTCACCGCTACCTTGAACAGATGGAGCACCGAACGATCGACGTGAGCGGCGGCATCCCCGTCGGTCATGACATCCACGCGGCTCGCGCTGTGGGGTACAACGAGGTCGTCGAGCGCTGGTTGCGCTCGCGCGTAGGCTGAAGCCTCATGGACCAGTGGCGGCTGTTCTGGATCGAGCTCGGCATCGCGCTGCTCATTGCGATCATCGTCATCCTGACCGTCGAGATCGGCCTGCGTCTGCTCGCTCGGCGGAGCGTGTTCGCCGGCGTCCTCCTCGCCCGCGTTCGATGGCCCCTGGCAGTCTCAGCCCCGTTGGCGGCGGCGGCGATCGCCCTCACATACGCCCCCGACGAGCCATGGATCGACGCATTCACGCATCTGCTCGTGATCGGATTGATCGTGAGCGGCGCGTGGCTCGTGGCCGGCCTGCTTCTGGTGATTCTCGACTACGCCCTGTCCCGCTCGCACCTCTCCGAATCCGATGCGCCCGAGGGTCGTCGCGTGCGCACGCAGGTGCAGGTCTTGCGACGCCTCGTCGTCGCGGTGATCGTGGTGGTCGCCCTCGGGGCGGTCTTCATGACCTTCGAGTCGGTGCGGGCGATCGGTGCGAGCCTGCTCGCGTCCGCCGGCATCATCTCGGTCGTCGTCGGCCTGGCGGCGCAGTCCCTACTGGCGAATGTCTTCGCCGGCGTCCAACTCGCGTTCAGCGAAGCGATCCGCGTCGGCGACGTCGTGGTGGTCGATGAGCAGTGGGGCCGAGTCCACGAGATCACGCTGAGCTACGTCGTGGTCGTGACCTGGGACCGACGCGTCCTCGTGCTGCCATGCACGCGTTTCACGACGGGCGCGTTCGAGAACTGGACCAAGCTCCGCACCGACCTCTCGGGAACCGTCGAGATCGTTCTCGACTGGCGTGCGTCAGTGGATGCGGTGCGCGACAAGCTCGATCTCGTGCTCGCAGGCAACGAACTCTGGGACGGCGAGGTCGCTCGCGTGCATGTCACCGATCTCACCGCCGACCGAATGCGCGTGCGAATTCTCGTGAGCGCACGCGACGCGCCGACACTGTGGGAACTGCGCTGCCACGTGCGGGAAACGCTCGCCGGTTGGGTGCAGGCCGAGCACCCCGAATGGATGCCGCGGCACCACCTGCGGGTGAACGAAGGCGCCCGCGACGAAAACGTGACACACGTCGCCGAGCCGGCTGAGGACAGCTGACGACGACTCCGGCGTGACCCCTTCTCCCCGGCTCCGCAGATGAGAGCGCTCTTGCGGCTCGAATGAGAAGTGCGCTAGACACGGGACTGGGGAACACCTGCTCTACCTGCACCGTTCGCGCTCGGGAATCACGCATACGGGAGGTCGATCGATGACAGCGACCACGGAAAAGCAAACGACATCCAAGCTCAGCCTGCTGGCGCTGACCGGCATGGTGGTCGGTTCGATGGTCGGCGCCGGGGTGTTCCAGCTCCCGGCGCGGTTCGCGAGTCAGACCGGGGTGTACGGGGCGCTCATCGCCTGGTCGATCGCCGGTCTGGGCATGCTGACCCTCGCCTTGGTCTTCCAGACGCTCGCGGTGCGCAAACCGCACCTCGACAACGGCGTCTACGTCTACGCCCGCGAGGGATTCGGACTCTATCCGGGCTTCCTCTCGGCTGTGGGCTTCTGGGCCTCCGCGTGCGCGGGGAACGCGTTCTACTGGGTGCTCATCATGACCACCCTCACCCAGCTGTTCCCCGAGCTGGACCCGTTCCTCGGGGAGGGCGACACGTGGCCGGCGTTCTTCATCTCCGCCGCCGCCGTTTGGGGCTTCTTCCTCCTCATCCGGCGGGGGATCAAGGAGGCGGCCGGGATCAACTTCATCGTGACGGTCGCCAAGCTCGTCCCGCTGGCGTTGTTCCTGGTACTCGTCATCTTCTTCTTCGACGGGGAGGTCTTCGTCGGCAACCTCAGCGGCGGATACGACCTGCCGGGCGGGGACTCGCTCTTCCTGCAGGTGCAGGGAACGATGCTCATCACGGTATTCGTCTTCCTCGGCATCGAGGGCGCGAGCGTGTACTCGCGGTACGCCAAGAAGCGTGAGGATGTCGGCCGAGCAACGGTGCTCGGTTTCCTGTCGGTGCTTGCCCTGTTCGCCTCGATCTCGATCCTGTCGTACGGCATCCTTCCGAAGTCTGAAATCGCCGGACTGCCGCAACCGTCGGTGGGCGGAGTACTCGAGGCCGCGGTCGGCCCATGGGGCGGCATCCTCATCCGAATCGGGCTCATCGTGTCGGTGCTCGGCGCCTACCTGGCGTGGCAGCTCCTGGCCGCAGATGTCGTGTATGCCGCAGCGAAGGACAACGATCTGCCCCGCCACTTCGCGAAGCTCAACGCACGCGAAGTGCCTCAGAATGCGGTGCTCTGGACATCGGTCTTCGTGACCGTGATCCTGTTCGCCGTGCAGTTCGTCGGAGATGCCCTCGACTTCACGCTCGACCTGACCGCCGCCCTCGCGTTGGCTCCATATGCGCTGGCCAGCGCCTATGCGCTGAAGATCGCCATCCAGCGCGACGGCTATGCGAATGACGAGGGCCGTCGTCGCACCCGTGAACTCGCAATCGCCGCGATCTCCACCATCTACACGCTGTTCCTGATGTGGGCAGCCGGCTACATCTTCCTCTTCCTGGCCTGCATCCTGCTCGCCCCCGCAACAGCGCTCTACATCGTCGCGCGAAGGCAGCAGAGTGCCAGGGTCTTCACCATCCCCGGGATCGTGACGTTCCTCGTCGTGCTGGCCTTCGCCGTCGTCGGGATCATCTTGCTGGCGACGGGCGTCGTGCAGATCTGATCGGGGTCATCGCGCCCACGCGCTGGACAGAATGGAGCAATTCATGTCGGTCACCTCATACGGCGTCCACTCGGAGGTCGGCAAGCTCAACAAGGTGCTCGTGTGCCGACCGGGAATGGCACACGAACGGCTCACCCCGAGCAACAACGATGCATTGCTCTTCGACGACGTGCTCTGGGTGCAGAACGCCAAGCGCGATCACGCCGACTTCGTGCTCAAGCTCGAGGAGCGCGGCGTCGATGTGGTCGAGCTTCACGACCTGCTCGCCGAGACGCTCGCCGTGGCCGGCGCGAAGGACTGGCTGCTCGACCGCAAGATCCACGCCAACGAGGTCGGCCTCGGGCTCGTGGCGGATACGCGGGCGTACCTCGAATCGCTCGACGACGCCACCCTCGCGGAGTACCTCATCGGGGGCCTGTCCACGCGCGACCTGCCAGCCGATTTCCGTTCCGGCTACCTGGCCCTCGCGCGCGAGTCGACCGGTGTCAACGAGTACCTCATGCCCCCACTGCCGAACACGATCTACACCCGCGACACCACGTGCTGGATCTACGGCGGCCTCACCCTCAATCCGCTCTATTGGCCGGCGCGCCATGACGAGACCCTGCTGATGAAGGCCATCTACGAGTTCCACCCTGAGTACGTCGGGAACACGGTCTGGTGGGGCGACCCCGAAGCGGAGTGGGGCCAAGCCACACTCGAGGGCGGTGACGTGATGCCGATCGGCAATGGCGCCGTGCTGATCGGGATGAGTGAGCGCACCTCGCGGCAGGCCATCACGCAGGCAGCGGCGAAACTGTTCGAGGCCGGCGCCGCCGAGCGCGTCGTCGTGGCGGGCATGCCCAAGCTGCGGGCGGCCATGCACCTCGATACGGTCTTCACGTTCGCCGACCGCGACCTCGTGACGTACTACCCCGACATCGTCGACGGCATCCACCCATTTTCGCTGCGGCCAGCAGACCACGGCGTGGAGGTGACGGACGAGACCCAGCCGTTCGTCGAGGTCGTTGCAGATGCGCTCGGCCTGAAGCGGCTGCGCACCGTCGAGCCCGGTGGTGGCTGGTACGCCGGCGAACGCCAGCAGTGGGACAGCGGGAACAACGCCGTCGCCGTCGAGCCCGGCGTGGTCTTCACCTACGACCGGAACACCCACGTCAATACGCTGCTTCGCAAGGCCGGCGTCGAGGTCATCACGATCGTCGGCGCAGAGCTCGGCCGCGGCCGCGGTGGCGGGCATTGCATGACGTGCCCCATTTCGCGCGACCCGGTCGAGTTCTAGGAGTCGCGTCGCCGCGGTCGCGCGGCATCCGGAACAATCGAAGTCATGCGCATCACACCCCGTCGGCTCGCGATCGGCATGAGCCTGTGGATCCCGAACCTGTTCAGCGGCATCAGGGTGAAGGGGTTCTCGAAGGACTGGACGAGGGCGACCGTCGAGCTGCACGTCAACGTACTCACGCGAAACTACGTGAAGACGGCGTTCGGCGGGTCGATGTCGG
>JALYWB010000008.1 GCA_030852935.1 Actinomycetota bacterium
GTGGGGCTGACGTGGAGTTCCGCGATGATTCTCGCCTGCAGGTCGCGCATCCCACGACGATACCGCCAGTCGCGTTTCGCTTGGGAGACGGACGCCGTGGCATCCGGACGCCTCGAAGACGGCATCCCGCGTCCGCTAGCATCACGGCAGGCGCGCGTACAGGCGCAGACATCATCGGGGGTGCAGCGTGGAGTACACGATCGGCACCCTGGTCCTCATCCCCGCGGTGGCCGTCGCGGCCCCGCTCCTGGTGCAGGTCTTCAGGCGGTGGGTGGCCGTGCCGCTCGTGGTGTTCGAGATCGTGCTGGGCTTGCTCCTGGGGCCGGCGATGCTCGGCTGGATCGTGCCGGATGACCTCGCCACCTTCTTCGCGGACTTCGGACTCGCGATGCTCTTCTTCCTCGCGGGCAACGAGATCGACTTCCGCGCGATCCGTGGCCGGCCGTTCAACCGCGCGGCCATCGGCTGGGTCATCTCGCTCGCCGCCGGGATCGGCCTCGCGGCGCTCATCGCACCGCACATCGCCGCTGCGGCGTTCGTCGGCATCGCCCTGACGTCGACCGCACTCGGCACGATCATGCCGGTGCTGCGGGATTCAGGAGACCTCAAGACGCCGTTCGGCGTTGCCGTCGTCGCGCTCGGTGCGGTTGGCGAGTTCGGCCCGCTCCTCGCCATCTCGCTCTTCCTCAGCGGGCGCCAACCGCTCACCGCCGCGCTCGTGCTCGTTGCGTTCATGATCGTCGCCGGCCTCGCCATCTGGCTCGCAGCCAATGGGGCGGGCCGACGCATGCACCGCATCATCGCCGCGACGATGCACACGAGCAGCCAGTTCGGCGTGCGCCTCGTGGTGCTGGTGCTGGTGTCTCTCGTCGGACTCAGCGTGGTGCTCGACCTCGACATGCTCCTCGGCGCGTTCACGGCTGGGGTGCTCTATCGGCTGCTGCTGTCGGGCGCGCCTGAAGGCGACAGAGCGCTGGTCGAAGGCAAGATCGAAGCCCTCGGATACGGCTTCCTCGTGCCCATCTTCTTCATCTACACGGGCGTGACGTTCGATCTCGGCGCACTCTTCGCCGACGTGCGCACGCTGGCGCTGCTTCCGATCGCCCTGCTCGGGTTGCTCGTCTGCCGCGGCCTGCCGTCGATACTGGCCGCGCCCCGTGGGTCGACCCGTCGCGACCTCGCCGCGACCGCGCTGTTCGGCGCCACCGGATTGCCGATCATCGTCGCCGTCACGGCCATCGGCGTCGACGCCGGCGACATCACGAGCGGCACGGCGGCAGCGCTCGTCGGCGCCGGCATGCTCTCGGTGCTCCTCTTCCCGCTGGTCGGGCTCGCCCTTCGCAAGCGATCCGCGGATGCCGCTGACCGGCGTCACGACGATGTGGCGAGCGTGCCGATGGAAGAATGAGCGGTGGCTATGCTGTTGATGCGCCGATCCACCGCCCCCCGTAGCTCAGTGGACAGAGCAGGTGGTTTCTACCCACTTGGTCGGGAGTTCGAATCTCTCCGGGGGGACGTTCCGCCTCGTGAGCTGGTCGGGCACGCGACATCCGCTGTCCGAGGGCCCCGGTAGACTCACCGCATGGCAACCCCGAGCGACCGACTGGTCTGGATCGACTGCGAGATGACCGGCCTCGACCTCGAGGTCGACGAGTTGGTCGAGATCGCCGTCGTGATCACCGACTACGACTTGAACCCCGTCGACGCCGGCATCAGCATCGTCATCAAGCCCGATGCCAGCGCCCTCGAGTCGATGGGCGAGTTCGTCCGGGCGATGCACACCGAGTCGGGGCTCATCGAAGAGATCCCCAACGGCGTGAGTGTCGCCCAGGCCGAGTACGAGGTGCTCGAGTACGTCCTGAAGCACGTGCCCGACGAACAGAAGGCGCCGTTGGCCGGCAATTCGATCGGCACCGACCGGGCCTTCCTCGTCAAGTTCATGCCTCGGCTCGACGCACACCTGCATTACCGCAACGTCGACGTGTCGTCCATCAAAGAGCTCGCCAAGCGGTGGTATCCGCGCGCCTACTTCAACGCGCCGACGAAGAACGGCGGGCACCGAGCGCTTGCCGACATCCTCGAGTCGATCCGTGAACTGCACTACTACCGCAACGCGGTATTCCTCCCCGAGCCGGGTCACTCGAGCCAGGAGTTGCAGGCGTTGGCCGCCTCCGTGGTGGACGAGTTCGAAGCCAAGGTGTAGTAGTCTCTTCTAGTTGCCTGATTGCTGCGGCGATCGACACATGGTGGGTATAGCTCAGTCGGTAGAGCGCCTGGTTGTGGTCCAGGAGGTCGCGGGTTCAAGCCCCGTTACTCACCCCAAGAGCGCGCTGAGCGGAGCAGGTTGTGCAACTCGATGCCGAAGCATTCGAGGCCCTGGTGGTCGATGAGCTCGACCAGCTTCCCGATGACATGGTCGATGGCCTCGAGAACGTCGTCTTCGTCGTAGAAGACCGACCGGAAGACGGCTCCCTCGACCTGCTGGGCATCTACGAGGGCGTCGCCCTCACCGAACGCGACCGGTACGGCTTCGGCGAGATGCCCGACCGCATCGTCCTGTTCCGTGAACCCCTCCTCGCCGTCGCGGCCGATGAAGAGCAGCTCCGCGACGAGATCCACGTCACACTCGTGCACGAGATCGCACACTTCTACGGGATCGACGACGACCGGCTGCACGACCTGGGCTGGGCGTGAACCGCATCGGGTTACGCTGAATCCATGACGTCCCCCGGCCGCGTCGTCGGCATCGCCCTCGGCGCGCTTGCGATCCTCGGCCTTGGGGTCTACGGCCCGGCGATGCTGCTCGGTCCACTGCCCGAGGTCGCGGTGCACGTCGAATCGGCGCCGACCGCGACCGCGCCGATTCCCAGTGTGACGCTGCCCGAAACCGGTGCGAGCGCCCTTGCCGTGCTCTCCGAGCAGGGCACGAGCGAGACCATCGCGGTCGCGGGCGAGAGTGCCGCGGTTCCCATCGGGGGCGCCGCCAAGCTCGTCACCGTGCTCGCCACGCTCGAATCGCTTCCCCTGCCCGCCGACGGCGAAGGCCCGGGCATCCGCATCGGGCCCGAGGACTACACCGACTACGTGCGGTACTCGAGTGAGGGGTCGCGTACCCTCCAGGTCTCCCCCGGCGAGACCTGGACGGAGCGCGACGTCGTACGCGCCATCCTGCTCGCGTCGAGCAACAACCACGCCGACACACTCGTGCGTTGGGCGTTCGGTACGGTCGAGGCCTACGTCGAGGCGGCCAATGCGTGGCTCGCCGAGCAGGGCTTCACCGCGACTCGCGTGGATGACGCCACCGGTCTCTCGGGCGACAATGTCAGCACCGCAGCAGAGCTCGCCGGGATCGCCGGCCTCGTGCTCGCCGATCCTGCCCTCGCCGCGATGCTCGACGACCCCGCGGCCGCGCCGCTCGGCGCGCACGACGTGCCCGATGTCGTCTCGCGACCCGGCGCCGAGAACGTGCGTGCGATCAGCCGCAGCTTCACCGATGAGGCCGGCCTCACCTACGTGTTCGCGACCGAGCTGCCGGTCGCTGGAGGCGAGAGCGGTGCGCCGGCGCGACTCGTCGGCGCGATGACCCTCATGCCCGACTACGAGACGCTCGACCCGGCAGTGGTGACCGCGGTGGAATCGGCCGCCGCCGCGTCATCCCCCGTCGAGGTGATCACGGCCGGTACGGCCTATGCCAGCGTGCAGGCACCCTGGGGCGACCGCGCCGAGGTCGTCGCATCGGTCAGCCGAACGGATGCCGCGTGGGGCCGCGAGTTCGGTGACGCCACCGTCACCGTCGAGCCCTTCTCGACGGCGCCTGAAGGACGCGAGGTCGGCCGCGTGAGCGTGCCGTCGGCGAACGGAGAGCTGGCGTCCCCGCTTCAGCTGACGGGCGACATCAGCGATCCGGGGCTGATCTGGCGGCTCACGCATCCGATGCCGCTGATCGAGGCGTTCCTGGCCGATTCCGACGACTGACGCTCAGTCGTTGTCGTCTTCGTCGAACTCCACGGGGTCGGAGTCGTCGGCGTCGAAGCGGAATCGCACCCGCAATTGCCCGTTGACCTCACGCTCCTCGACGGCGTCGTACCAGAACAGCGATTCGAGCCCGTCCACCGCCGCCATCATGCCGACCCTGGTTTCGGGCTTACCGCCGACGAGCACGCGATGCTCGAATTCGCCCTCGAGCGGGCCGTCGACGAACTCGGCGACATAATCGGTTGCTGCCCTGTCTGCGCTCATGCGTCTACGTTATCCCCCGCGCCGCGGCGTGCACAGCGGCGCGCGGAGCGGGCTACTGCACCTCGCGCGCGACCTCGTCGGTCGCCCACAGGCGGAGGTCGGCGTGCCGTTGCGGCGACGTACGGTGCACGTAGCGCCGCCACTGGCGTTCCCACATGTTCCAGAAGGGGTCGTATGCCCCGCGGTCGCGAGCCAGTGCTCGTTGCCTGCGCACGCCTTCTGCTGCGTCGACCCACACCCTGATGGCATCGGATGCCGCGCTGCCGGCCTCGAACGCCCCGCAGCCCTCGACGATGAGCGGCGTGCCGGGCCGTACCCATTCGAGTTCACCCGTGCGCGCGTGCAGCCAGTCCCACCGACGCCACCGGCCGACCCCGCCACGTGCCAGCGGCCCGACGAGGGTGTGGGCGAGCTCGGAGCCTGCTCGCTCGAGACCCGACCAGCCACGATAGACGTCGTCGAGCCGCACGAGTGCCGGCGTCCGTCCCGGCCACGAAGCGCGCACGGCGTCTGCCAGCGTGCTCTTGCCTGCACCGCTGGGTCCGTCGATGAGCACGAGCGGAGACCGGATGCCGCAGGCCGCCTCGAGTACGGCGTGCACCGAGACGGTCGGAAACCCCGGTGGCGCGGCGAACGAGGCCTGCGGCTCCGCCGCGTCCCGCGTCACGCCCATACCGGGTGGAAGGTGCCCGCCCACACTGCCAACGCGATCGAGGTCGCCGCGATCGCGACGGCGACGACGAGCAGCACGGCATCCGAGGTCCCGAGCCGCGATGGTCGCGCCCAGGTACGCGGGATATCGGATCCGAACCCCCGCGCCTCCATCGCCGTGGCGAGCTTGCTGCCACGACGGATGGCGAGCACGAGCAGGGCGAACGCCATCGTCGCAATGCGCCGCAGCGCGCCGTGGTCGCCGATCCCGCGTGCACGCCGTGAGAGCGCCATCGCCCGCCAGTCCTCCATGAAGAGCCCGACCAGCCTTGTGGCGGCGAGGGCCCCCAACACGAAGCGGGCGGGCAGGCGAGCGATCTGGCCGAGCCCGTCGGCGAGATCGGTGGGATCGACGCGGAGGAAGAGCAGGGCCGCGGGCAGGCCGATCGCGAGCACGCGCACCGTGACCGCGATCGCGAGCTCGATCGAGCCGTCGGTGATGCGGGCGAGCCAGAAGGACCAGTACTCCGTGCCCTCGGGCCGCCCGTACAGGAGCATGCTGACACCCGCGATGGGCGCTGCGGCGAGGATCGGCCACGTGCGAGCAACCAGGAGCCGCGGGGTCACGCCCGCGATCGCGAACAGCACGAGCTGGATCGTGAGGGCCGCCGCGGCGCTGAGCCAGTCGACGGTGAGCAACAGCGGCGTGGTGAGCACCATCACCGCAGCGAGACGCGTGACCGGGTTGGTGCCGTCGATGAACCGAAGGCGCGGGCTGACCGCTGTCACCCCCACGTCTTGGGTCATCATCTGGGCACTCATGCCACGTCTCCGATCGGATGCGTCGACGCGGGGTCGGCGGATGCCGCGAGCTGCAGCCGATGGTCGCCGAGCACCTCCAGGAATGCCGCGTCGTGGGTCACCGAGAGCAGCGTCACTCCGTCGTCGACCAGTTCGCGGAGGAGTCCCACGAGCTCGAGCCACGTCACCCGGTCCTGACCGAAGGTCGGCTCGTCGAGGATGACGACGCGAGGGCGTGCGACGAGCACTGCGGCGACCGAGAGGCGGCGCTGCTCCCCGCCCGACAGGGTGAACGGATTCGCGCCAGCGAGCCGATCGAGTCGGAGGCGCGCGAGCACCTCGGAGACGCGAGACTCGATCTCCGACTGCGGCAGTCGGAGTGCGCGGGGTGCCACCGCGACTTCGTCGCGAACGGTCGACGCGACGAATTGGTGCGCGGGCTCCTGGAAAACGGTGCCGATGCGCGTCAGGAGGTCGCGCGAGCGCCACTTCACCGGCGCCGAGCCGAGCCGGTTCGCCAGCGATTCGGATGCCACGACTCGGCCCTGGAGTGGTGCGAGCAACCCGCCAAGGGTGAGCGCAAGGGTCGACTTGCCCGCGCCGTTGGGTCCGGTCAGCACCGTGGAACGGCCCTCGGGCAATGCCACGCCGATTCCGCTGCGTACGACGGCGCCCGTGCGCCTGCCGATGGTGAGATCGTCGCCGAGGAGGATCGGAGCGGTCGATCGCGCGGATGCGGGATCCGGCCTTGCCTCGGCGGGGAGCGGCACACCCGGCACCCAGACGCCCGCGGCGAGGAGGGCATCGCGGCTTCGTTCGAGCACCTCGGACGGTGCACCGTCCGCGATGAGTCGCCCGTCGGCGTCGAGCACGATCACCCGGTCGACGAGTCCGATCCACACGTCGACCCGATGCTCGACGACGACGAAGGTGGCACGGGTGCGGTCGAGCACGCGCGCCACGGCAGCCCGCACCTCTGCGACGCCGACCGGGTCGAGATTCGCCGTGGGCTCATCGAGCAGGAGCAGGCCGGGACGCATGGCGATCGCTCCCGCGAGGGCCAATCGCTGCTTCTGCCCGCCCGAGAGCGCCGAAGTGGGTCGGTCGAGCGGCACATCGAGCCCGACTGCGTCGAGCGCTTCGCCGACCCGCCGCCACGTCTCATCTCGCGGAACCCCGAGGCTCTCGCAGCCGAACGCCACATCATCGCCGACCCGGGCAAGGATCACCTGCGAGTCTGGGTCCTGCAGCACGAGGCCGGCGCGTCCGCGCGCTGCACCGGTCGGAGCCCCGTCGATGCTGAGCCTGCCACGCTCCTCGCCCTCGTCCGCACCGCCGTGCACTCCGGCAAGGGCGTGCAGGAGCGAGGACTTCCCTGACCCCGACGGACCGAGCAGCAGCACCCGCTCCCCCGGCTCGATGACGAGGTCGAGGCCATCGATCGCCCAACGGAGACGACCTGCATGACGCCAACCCCATCCGCTCGCCTCGACACGAACGGGTCGCGACGCCAGTGTGGAGTCCGACACGATCAGACCCGCTCGGTGACGTCCCGCCCGACTGCGAAGCGATGCAGCGCGCCGGTTGCCGCGAGGGCGCGCACCACGACCCAGCCGAGGATGCCCGCAAGCACGGCGCCTGAGATCACCACAGCTGCGAAGTACAGCCCGAGGAACTCCGCCGACTTCTGCAGGTTGGCGGAGGTGAACAACTCGAGCGTCCACGCGGCGGCTCCGGCTGCTGCACCCGCGAGTGCGGCCTGCAGCACGCCGAAGCGCCGGTAACCGAACGCCGCGAAGACGACCTCGGCACCGAGCCCCTGCGCGAGGCCCGCGTAGATGGTTTCGATGCCCCATTGGTTGCCGATGAGGGCGGACACGATCGCCGCGAGCAGTTCGACGTAGAGCGCGGCACCCGGCTTGCGGATGATGAGCCCACCGAGTACGCCGCCGATGAGCCAGATGCCCACTGCGACGCCGCCGAGTCCCGGCGTCACGGCGTCGGCCGCGGAGAACCAGGCATAACCGACGTTGTTCCAGAATAAGAAGACGAGCCCGGTGGCGACGCCGATCACGCTTGCCACGACGATGTCGACGACCCGCCAGCGGAATCGGCGCGAGTCGGGGGTGACGGCGGAGTCTGAGGAGGTGACGGTTGCGTGCACTGACGTGCCCTTTCTTCTCGGTGAAAGAGGCACGGGATTCGAGATTGTTTGCCCTCCCTGCGCTGGCATGACCCAGATCAGGTTCGACGGTCGAAGGTTGAGAACCTTCCTCTCAGCCCGGCTCACCGGACTCCCGTGTTCACGTCGAGTATACGACGACGGCGTCGCGCCTGGCGCCGATGCGACCCGAGCGTCAGCGTTTCAGTGCGCGGATGACGGCCTTCAGGGCCTTACCGGTGACCCAGACGAGCGGCGTTGCGACGAGTAGCAACCCGATGAGGTTGGGCTCGAAGCGGACGTTTCCCTGGCGACCGATATATGCGCCGAGCGGTATGGAGACGCCCCCACCCCCGCCGCCGCTGCCCTGGTCGCCCTTCTCGTCGCTGCCACCGCCGCCACCGAATCCGTAGTAGCCGAGCGCCACCGGAACGACCTTGGTGCCGTCGATGTCGACCGCTTCGCCATAGGACGTCTTCACCCCGACGCCGGCGACGGTCTCTGCGAGTTCCAGTACGAGATCAGCCATGCGGGCAACGCTACTCGGGGATGGCGCGGCCTACCACCCCCACCCGGCTGCGGCGTCGGCCGTGTCGTCGTCGTCGGGTCGGGCCGCCGCTGTCCCCCGCGCGCGCCCGTCGCGGTGCACGAGCGCCGCGGGGCGCACCGTCCCCTTGCCGAACTTCGCGGTGACCTCATCGATCGTGCGCTCGGCGTCGCGCCACTCCTCGTCGGGATCCCACAGGAGCGCGCCGCTCCCGGAGGCACGTAGCTGCTCGGCGCGCACGCCGATGAGGCGCACCCGTTCGCCGTCGCCGATGAGTTCGGTGAGTGCGTCGGATACCTCGTCGTAGATGCGGCGCGCGACATCCGTCGGCTCGCCCAGCGTGCGCGATCTCGTCACCGTGCGAAAGTCGCCGTAGCGGAGCTTCAGCACGACCGTGCGGCCCACCAGACCAGCCTTGCGCAGCCGCACCGCCACGTTGCCGGAGAGTCGCAGCAGTTCACGGCGGATCTCGACTGGGTCGGTGAGGTCGTGCCCGAACGTATTCTCGTGTCCGATGCTCTTCTCGATCCGGGTCGTGTGCACATCGCGCGGATCGATGCCGTTCGCAAGCTGTTCGAGGCGGGCCGCGAGCGCCGGCCCGACCGCTCGTTCGAGCGCGTCGTGCGGCATCGCGGCGACGTCGCCGACGGTACGTAGCCCGAGGCGGAGCAGCGACTCCTCGGTGACCCGGCCGACCCCCCACAGGGCCGAGACGGGGAGCGGATGCAGGAAAGCGACGGTGTCAGCTGCCGGCACGACGAGCATGCCGTCGGGCTTCGCACTGCTCGAGGCGACCTTCGCGACGTACTTCGTCGCCGCGACCCCGATCGAACACGTGAGCCCGGTCTCGGCTCTGACACGCTCGCGGATCGTCCAGGCGATCTCGGCCGGGCTGCCGTGCAGGCGCCGCGCACCCGATACGTCGAGGAACGCCTCGTCGATCGACAGCGGCTCGACGAGCGGGGTGATCTGCTCGAAGATGCCCATGACCTGCTTGGAGTACTTCGCGTAACTGGCGTAGTCGCCGTGCAGCACGACCGCGTTCGGGCAACGCTGCAGCGCGATCGACATGGGCATCGCGGAGTTGACCCCGAACCGGCGGGCCTCGTAACTCGCCGCGGCCACGACACCGCGCCCGGCGGTGCCACCGACCAGCACCGGCAGGCCGCGGAGTTCTGGACGCGTGAGCAGCTCGACCGACACGAAGAATGCATCCATGTCGACGTGCAGGATCGGGGTCGCAGAATCGTCGACAGGACCCGTCGAGACCTGACGCGACGAGCCGTCCTGCTTGCTCATGAAGCGACCCTAACCCGCGCCGCCGTCATCGGAGCCCACGGCCGCACACGTTGCGCTCGTGGAGGTCGCCGCGACGGGTCTGCGACCGCCGTCCGCCGGTCACCAGCACCGAACCGGCTGTGAAGCGGGTGGAGCCGCTATGAGACCTCGCCCGCACGTTCGAGCACCAGTTCGCGCACGCGCGCGGCATCCGCCTTGCCCTGCATGGCCTTCATCACCGCGCCGATGACGGCGCCGGCGGCCTGCACTTTGCCATCGCGGATCTTCGCGAGCACATCGGGCTGCGACGAGAGGGCCTCGTCGATGGCCGCGATGAGCGCGCCGTCGTCGGAGACGACGGCAAGGCCGCGGGCCTCGACGATCTGCTGCGGCGATCCCTCGCCCGCGATGACGCCCTCGAGCACCTGCCGGGCGAGGCGGTCGGTGAGGGTGCCGGCTTCGACGAGCGCCGCCAGCTCCGCGACCTGTTCGGGTGTGGCGAGCGATGCGGCATCCACTTGCTGCGCGTTCGCGAGCCGGGAGAGTTCACCGGTCCACCACTTGCGGGCGGCCGCCGGCGACGCGCCGGCCGCGACGGTCTTGGTCACCTCGACGAGCAGCCCACCGTTCACCACGCCCTGGAATTCGAGGTCGGTGAAGCCCCACTCGGCCTTGAGTCGACGGCGACGGGCCGCGGGCGGCTCAGGGAGGGCTGCGCGCAGCTCCTCGATCAGCTCATTCGATGGCTCGACGGGCAGCAGGTCGGGCTCGGGGAAGTAGCGGTAGTCGTCGGCGTCGGACTTCGGACGGCCGGCACTCGTGGTGCCGGTGTCTTCGTGCCAGTGCCTGGTCTCCTGGATGATCGAACCACCCTTGACGAGAATGGCGGCCTGCCGCTGGATCTCGTGGCGCACCGCGCGCTCGATCGACCGCATCGAGTTCACGTTCTTCGTCTCGGTGCGCGTGCCGAGTGGTTCTGCCGGCTCGCCTTCTGGTACGCGTCGACGAAGGGACACGTTGGCGTCGCAGCGGAGGTTGCCGCGCTCCATGCGCGCCTCTGAAATGCCGAGCGAGAGCACGATGTCGCGGATCGTCGCGACGTACGCACGCGCGAGCGCCGGGGCATCCGACTCGCCACCGAAGATCGGGCGGGTCACGATCTCGACGAGGGGTACGCCGGCCCGGTTGTAGTCGACGAGGGAGTACTCCGCGCCCTGGATGCGACCGGTGGAGCCGCCGACGTGCGTGAGCTTGCCTGCGTCTTCCTCCATGTGCGCGCGTTCGATCGGCACCGTGAAGGTGCGACCGTTCTCGAGTTCGACCTCGACCGAGCCGTCGAAGGCGATCGGCTCGTCGTACTGCGAGATCTGGTAGTTCTTCGCGAGATCGGGATAGAAGTAGTTCTTGCGCGCGAACCGGCTCGACGGCGCGATCGAACAGCCCAGCGCGAGGCCGAGCGAGATCGAGTGACGCACGGCCTGGCCGTTCACGACGGGAAGCGAGCCCGGCAGGCCGAGGCACACCGGGGTGATCAGGGTGTTGGGTTCGGCGACGTGGAACTCGGAGTTCGCCGGGTTGGGCGCAGCCGAGAACATCTTCGTCTTGGTGTTCAGCTCGACGTGCACCTCGAGGCCGATCACCGGTTCGAAGAGTTCGAGGGCCTTGTCGAAGTCCATCAGTTCTGCACGGGCCATCAGAGTGCACCCTCCTCGGTCGCGGTGAGCTCGTGGCGGGAGAGGTCGGGCGCCCGGTCGAGCAGCGGTGCGCCCCACTCGGCGAGGAGCAGCTGCTCGAGCGCGCCGCCCACGTTGTAGAGGCGGGCGTCCTCGCGTGCCGGTGCGAGGAACTGGATGCCGACGGGAAGGCCGTCTTCAGGCGCCAGGCCGGTCGGCACCGAGATGCCTGGGACGCCCGCCAGGTTCGCCGGGATCGTCGCGACATCGTTGAGGTACATCGCGAGTGGGTCGTCGAGCTTCTCACCGAGCTTGAACGCGGTGGTCGGCGCAGTGGGCGTGGCGAGCACGTCGACCTTCTCGAACGCCGCATCGAAGTCGCGCTGCACGAGGGTGCGCACTTTCTGCGCACTGCCGTAGTAGGCGTCGTAGTATCCGGCCGAGAGGGCGTAGGTGCCGAGGATGATGCGGCGCTTGACCTCGGGCCCGAAGCCCGCCTCGCGGGTCGCGGCCATCACCTGCTCGACCGTGCCGCCGCCGTCGGGGGTGACGCGCAGACCGAAGCGCACGGAGTCGAACTTCGCCAGGTTGGACGACGCCTCAGCAGGCAGGATCAGGTAGTACGCGGCGATCGAATACTCGAAATGCGGTGCGTCGACCTCGACGATCTCGGCGCCGTTGCGTTCCAGCAGCGCGAGCGCCTCGTGGAAACGCGAGCGCACGCCGGCCTGGAATCCGTCGGAGTCGAGCTGCTTCACGACGCCGATGCGCAAACCCGCGACATCGGCCCGCCGCACGGCTTCGGCCATTGAGGGCCACGGCTCGGGGATCGACGTGGAGTCGAGCGGGTCGTGCCCTGCGATGATGTCGTGCAGCAATGCGGCATCGAGCACCGTGCGGGTGACCGGCCCGACCTGGTCGAGGGAAGATGCGAGCGCGATCGAGCCGTACCGGCTCACGCCACCGTAGGTGGGCTTCACGCCGACCGTGCCGGTGACATGGGCGGGCTGGCGGATCGACCCGCCGGTGTCGCTGCCCAGCGCAAGCGGTGCCTCGAAGGCCGCAACGGATGCCGCGGAGCCGCCGCCGGAGCCGCCGGGAATGCGTTCGAGGTCCCATGGGTTGTAGGTGGGCCCGTATGCCGAGTGCTCGGTGGAGGAACCCATGGCGAACTCGTCCATGTTGGTCTTGCCGAGCGGGATGAGGCCCGCCTCACGCACCCTGCGGACCGGAGTGGCGTCGTAGGGCGGCACCCAGCCCTCGAGCATGCGCGAACCCGCAGTCGAGGGCATGCCCTCGGTGACCAGCACGTCTTTGATGGCGATCGGCACGCCCGCAAGCGGCCCGAGCTCCTCACCTGCTGCCCGGCGTCGGTCGACGTCGGCCGCGGCGTCGAGGGCGCGTTCGCCCGCGACGTGGAGGAATGCGTGCACGGCGCCGTCGACGGACGCGATGCGATCGAGATGTGCGCGGGTCGCCTCGACCGAGGAGACCTCGCCGGCCGCAAGACGGCCGCCGAGCTCTGCGGCCGAGAGCCGGATCAGGTCCTCGCTCACTGCTCTTCCCCCAGGATCGCCGAGACCACGAACCGGGACCCGTCGGATTCGGGCGCACCCGAGAGCGCCTGCTCGGTCGTGAGGGTGGCGCCCACGACGTCATCGCGGAAGACGTTGTGCATGGGGATGGGGTGGCTCGTTGGCGGCACGTCGGGTGTGGCCACCTCGCTCACCTTCTCGACCGCCTGCATGATCTGGCCGAGCTCCGCCGTGAGGTGCTCGATCTCTTCGTCGGTGAGCGCGATGCGGGCGAGGTTCGCGAGGTGCGCGACCTGCTCCGCACTGATTTCGGACATGCTGCTCCGTCGTGTCGGGGTGGGGATCAACCGATTCTATCGGGGCGGCCTCTTGCCGGGGCACGCTCCGCCTGCGATCGCTGGAGAGCTACCGGGGAGCGCCGAACAAACCCTCACCGTAGCGGTGCAGCGCCTCGTACGCGTCGGCATAGGTGGCGGGTTCCTCCTGGTCGGGAGCGCCGTACTTCGCGAGGAGGAGGCCGAGCAGCCCGCGGGCCGGTGGACTCAGCGGCTTGTCCTTGTGCTCGTGCGCCGGGTGCGGGGCCGCGGTCTGCGGATTCGGCGGGATGTACTGCGGCATGGTGGACGGCCAGGTGATCGGCGCGCGCGCTTCGTCGAGGTTGACCGCGTTGAAGAGGTCGTTGGCGCCCGCGTCGCGCCTGGTGAGCGGCTTCAAGCCGTGCAGGCGCGACAGGGTGGCGATGACCGCTGCATGATGCATCTCGTCGTGGATGACCGTGCCGGCGCGGGTGTAGGCCGAGACCGCGATGGCCGGCACGCGGCATCCGAGTCGGTCGAATCCGAAGCCCATCTCACCCGTCGAGTCGTCGTGCGGCGGCGTGGCAGCCGGCGGTGGTACGTGGTCGTAGGTGCCGCCGTGCTCGTCGAAGGTGATCAGGAACATCGTGTTCATGGCGTTCGAGCCGTCGGGGGCCGTGCTGTGCTTGATCGCCTCGTAGATCTCGTGCACGAGCGCCTCGCCGGCGCGCACGTCGGAGACGGCACTGTCGATGACCGGTCGCCCCTCGACGACCTCTTCTTTCAGCTTGCCGAAGGGCGGATGGAAGTCGTTGTGGTTGTAGGTCATGCGCGGCTCGATGAACGAGTAGGCCGGCAGGGTGCCGAGCTTCACGTCTTCGTAGAACTCGCTCATGGTCGCGAAGCGCTTGGTGCGCCAGTACTCCTCGAGCACCGGGGCGTGCAGCACTCCCGTGAACGAGACGAGCTGGAGTTCGTCGAAGTAGATGCGCCAGCTGAGCCCTGCCTCTTCGAGTCGGTTGAAGATCGTGGGCGCTGGCGGCGCATCGAGCCACTTGTCGTAGCCGCCGCCGTGCTTGTTCGTGACGAAGCCGTGCGAGGTCGACGCGTGGAAGAACGAGCGGTTGCAGAACGTCTGCGAGGGTACGGCGCAGTACCAGTTGTCGTATACCGCGAAGTTCTTCGCGAGGGTGGAGAGCACGGGCAGCATCTGCGGCGAGAACGAGCCCATGATCTGCTTCGCTTCATCGGCGCTCGGCGGCACGCCCTTGCGCAGCCGCTGGAAGTTGATCCAGTAGTCCCTTACGAAGCCCGACATCGTCGCATCGACGCTGCCCGGCGGCGTGTTGTAGGGCGCCTTCATGTTCTCGACGAACAGCTCGGCGTTCGAGACCGGATCGACGGTGTCGAAGATCTGGGTGTTGACGTGCGGGAACTCCTCGCCGGGGTCGGGATTGGGTCGCCCCATGATCTCGTCGGTCGGCCCATCGTAGACGTGGGCGGCAACCTCACTACCGTCGGGCGAGGTGTTGCGATAGTCGCCGAACGCGAGCCCATCGAAGGTCTGGCCGTCGGGCAGGTCGTCGGGGGTGTAGAGGTAGCCGAGCAGGTTGTCGAACGACCGGTTCTCGCCCATGAGCACGACGAGGTGGTCGAAGCCCGCCTGCTGGCGCGGGGTGAGCGGCACGAAGTCGTCGAGCCCCTCATCGAAACCGGCCTGGTGACCGATCGCGGCGCCGGCTGCCGCCCCGATTCCACCGCCGACGACAGCACCGGCCGCCGCGGCCCCGCCGAACCTCAGGAAGTCACGGCGGCTCGCACCGCGCGCGTCGTCATCACCCTGCCTTGCGCCACTTTCCCTCGCATCGCCCTGCTCCGCATCATCCGCCATGCTTCCTCCGTCGTGCCTCAGGTGTCGAGCGCATCGGGCCCCTCGGTGACGAGGCGTGCGAACTGCTCGGCATCGAGCACTCGGATGCCGAGCTCCTCCGCCTTGGCGAGCTTCGAACCTGCCCCGGGCCCCGCTGCGACGAAGTCGGTCTTCTTCGAGACGCTCGAGGCCGCCTTGCCGCCTGCGGCGATGATGGCCTCCTGCGCACCCTCGCGCGTGAACCCCTCGAGTGAGCCCGTCGCCACGATGGTCAGCCCCGACAGTACGCCGCCCCCGTCGCCCGCGCGGCCGGGGCCGGGGTGGCCCGGCGTCGTGAACTGCACGCCGGCTGCCGCCCAGCGCTCGACGATCTCGCGGTGCCAGTCGACCTCGAACCAGTCGATGAGCGCATCGGCGATGATCGATCCGACGCCCTCGACTTCTGCCAGCTCGTCACGGGATGCCGCGCGGATCGCATCGAGCGAGCCGAAGTGGTCAGCGAGCGCCCGCGCGGCGACCGGCCCGACGTGGCGGATGTTCAACGCGACCAGGATGCGCCAGAGGGGCTTGGTCTTCGCCTTGGCGAGCTCGTCGATGAGCGTGAGCGCCATCGCCGACGGGTACACGGCACGATGGTCTTTTTTGATGCCCGCGCGCCGCCTGGCGGCAGGGTCGAGATCGGCGCTGCCCGGCGGGTACTCCAGCTGCACCCGGCGGAACGGTGCCCGCACCCGCGAGGTGCCGTCGGCCTCGAGCTTCTCGAGACCCGTCTCGGCGTCGCGCACCACGACCTCGATGGGGAGCAGATCGTCGACCGTGAGGTCGAAGAGGCCCGCCTCCGTCGGCAGTGGCGGCACCTCGGGCATCCGCGGCTGGGTCAATGCTGCTGCGCTGACCTCACCGAGCGCCTCGACATCGAGCGCCCCGCGTGACCCGATGTGCTCCACCCGGCCCCGCACCTGGGCGGGGCAGTTGCGGGCATTCGGGCAACGCAGGTCGATATCACCCTCCTTCATCGGTCGCAGCGGGGTTCCGCACTCGGGGCATTCGGTCGGCATCACGAATTCGCGTTCGCTGCCGTCGCGGAGTTCGACGACCGGACCGAGCACTTCGGGGATGACATCGCCCGCCTTGCGAAGCACGATCGTGTCGCCGATGAGCACGCCCTTGGCCTTCACCACGTCTTGGTTGTGAAGCGTGGCCTGCCGTACGACCGACCCCGCGACCCGCACGGGCTCCATGACGGCGTATGGGGTGGCGCGACCCGTGCGCCCGACGCTCACCACGATGTCGAGAAGCTTGGTGTTCACCTGCTCGGGCGGGTACTTGTAGGCGATCGCCCAGCGCGGGGCGCGGCTCGTCGCGCCGAGTTCGTCGTGCAGGGCGAGCTCGTCGACCTTGACGACGATGCCGTCGATCTCGTGCTCGACCTCGTGGCGGTGTTCGCCGTGGTGGGCAACGAACCGCTGCACCTCGGCGATGGAGTCGAGCACGCGGAAATGCGTGCTCGTCGGCAGCCCCCACTCGGCGAGCATGGCGTAGACCTCGGACTGCGACGACACCGGAGGGTTCGACCAGGCGCCGATGCCGTGCACGAGCATACGCAGTCGACCGAGGCGGTCGCGCATGAGGGCGAGCTGGGCCGCACTCTTGCCCTCGGACTTCTGCCTGAGCGAACCACTCGCCGCATTCCGGGGGTTGGCGAACTCGCGCTCGCCCGCCGCGGCCTGGTTGGCGTTGAGTTCGTCGAACAGCGCGGTCGGGAAGAACACCTCGCCGCGTACTTCGACGAGGGGCGGATGCCCCGAGCCGGCGAGCCTCGTCGGGATCGGCTTCAGGTACCTGACCGTCTCGGTCACGTCTTCGCCGACCCGACCGTCGCCACGGGTCGCCGCACTCACGAGCCTGCCGTGCTCATAGCGAAGGTTGAGGGCCAGCCCGTCGATCTTCAACTCGCACAGCCACCGCACCGGACGGCCCGCGGCAGCCTGGGCGCGAGCAGCCCACTCGCCGAGTTCATCGAGCGAGAACACGTTGTCGAGGCTGAGCATGCGCTCGGCGTGCTCAACGGGGGCGAAGAGCGTCGTCTCGCCTCGACCGCCGACCGTGAGTGTCGGACTGTCTTGGCTCTGCAGCTCGGGGTAGGTGCGCTCGAGCGCCTCGAGCCGGTGCATGAGCCCGTCGTACTCGGCGTCGGAGATGATCGTCGTGTCGCGCTCGTAGTACGCGTCACGCGCCTCGTTGATGCGGATCGTGAGGCGCTCGACCTCGTCGGCCGCGTCGGCGAGGCTGATGCCCTGGTCGATATCGTCGTCCACCACATCGACAGTCTAGGGAGCACCGCCGACGCTCCCACAGCGTCGCACGCTGTGGGAATCGCGGCGGATCGCCTCAGCGGCGGTCGTACTCGAGCCCGGCGCGGTCGACCTTGCGGTGATAGTGCGTTCCGGCCTTCCCACCGAGGATGGCGCCGCCGAGGCTCGCGAGGGCCACGAGGATCGCGGTGATGATGCCCGTCACGGTGAGCTCCCCCTCGCTCACCGGGATGCGCGGGAAGGCGTTGAGGTTCGCCAGCACGTCGAATCGGTCTCCCACCAGCAGGCCGAGAACGGCGACGACGATCGCGATCACGATGGCCCAGACCCACACGGCGATGCCCTGCTTGACGCCGTTGAACCGCGCCATCCGCCCGGCAACGTAGCCACCGCAGTAATAGGCGACGAACAGGATGACGAGCAGCGCGATCGCGCCGATCCATCCGATCGCCTCGGCGTTCAAGCCGACGTCGTCCGCCGCGGCTTCGGCGTCATCGATGCCGAGCCCGAGTGCGGCCCCGGTTGCAGCGAGGATCGCGGTGAGGAGTACGGCGGTGCCGATCGCGGTGAGCCAGCCGAAGAACGCGGCGCCGATCTTCACGCCGCCGAACTGATCGCGCTGGCGATCGACGACATCGCTCCGCACATCCGCGCGGTCAGCGGGCACCACCGGGCGGTCGACGCGATCAGCGTCGACGTGCCGCTCGGGGATGCGCTGCGTGGGCTGGTCAGGGTATCGGTCGGCCGGTTCACGTGGGGTTGTCATGGTTCATCCCTCCCGTCGGCGCCGCGGTGGGTTCGTCTCGCGACGCATGCGCGAATCTACGCGCAGGTGCGCGATGACGCAGGGGCCTTGACACGTGGTGGCGGGCGTACCCGCCGGATTCAGCCGACGGGAACCGCGCTCACCGTGCGATCGATGGTGAACTGGCCGAGCACGCGGCTTCCGACGTAGATGACGGCGGTCTGGCCGGGCGCGACGCCGTCGAGCGGACGCTCGGGGGTGACGACGAGTTCGACCGGTGCGCCGCGGTCGCGTTCGGCGACGCCGGACTCGGCGAACACGGGAACCTCGACCCGGCGCATGACCGCGATCGCCGGCACCGGATCGGCGTGTGCACGGATCTGCACCTCGCAGTCGAACGGCGTCGATGCATCCGTCGGGGGAACGCCGGCCCACGAGAAGCGAGATCCGGCGATCTCGGCGGTGGCGAGCGCCTCCTTCGGCCCCACGACGACGGTGTTCTCCTTCGGACGCACCTCGAGCACGAACCGTGGTTTGCCGTCTGCGGCCGGCGTGCCGAGGCGCATCCCCCGGCGCTGGCCGACGGTATAGGCGTGCGCACCCTCGTGCGAGCCCACCACGGCACCCGTGCGGTCGACGATGTCGCCCGTCTCGGTGCCCACACGCTCGGCGAGCCAGCCCTTCGTGTCGCCGTCGGGAATGAAGCAGATGTCGTACGAGTCGGGCTTCTGCGCGACGCTCAGGCCGCGCCGTGCCGCCTCCTCCCGCACGAGCTGCTTCGACGGGGTGTCGCCCAGCGGGAAGTACGCGTGCGCGAGCTGCTCGGCCGTGAGCACGCCGAGCACGTATGACTGGTCTTTCGCCTCGGCGCTCGCGCGGTGCAGTTCACGGTTTCCAGCCGCATCCGTCACGATCTTTGCGTAGTGACCGGTCGCAACGGCGTCGAAGCCGAGTGCGAGGGCCTTCTCGAGCAGCGCGGCGAACTTGATGCGCTCGTTGCACCGCATGCAGGGGTTGGGCGTACGCCCGGCGGAGTACTCGGCGATGAAGTCGTCGACGACGTCGGCCTTGAACCGCTCGGAGAAGTCCCACACGTAGTACGGGATGCCGAGCACGTTCGCGGCGCGCTGGGCGTCCATCGAGTCCTCGATGGTGCAGCAGCCGCGGCTGCCGGTGCGCAGTGTGCCGGGCATCCGGCTGAGCGCGAGGTGTACGCCGACCACGTCGTGACCCGCCTCTACGGCGCGCGCAGCGGCGACCGCGCTGTCGACGCCGCCGCTCATCGCTGCCAGAACCTTCACGTATT
>JALYWB010000035.1 GCA_030852935.1 Actinomycetota bacterium
TGGCTGTAGTCGGTCCAGCCGGGTGCCAGTTCGTGATCTCCGACGCGCGAACCGTTGATCTCTGCGCTGTAGACCCCCAGCGCGGTGGCGTAGAGCCGGGCAGAGCTGATGGGCTTGTCGATGCCGAAGTCCTTGCGCAGCAGCGGAAGCGGGCGGTCCTCGGTCGCGAACACGCCGTTCTCCACGACGCCCGATACCTTCAGGCGACCGTCGCTCACGGTGCCGATCGCGAAGGGATTCACGCCGTCCGAGAAGTCCGTGTGGAAGAGCGTCTCTTCCCCTTTGACGACCGTCACCTCGTGGACGTCGCCAGACTCGCCCTGCGCGGTCCTGAATCCGAGCGTGCCCGACGACCGCAACGGGATGTTCCGGGAGTCGATGACGCTCCCATCGATGCTCGTGGTTGCGGTGCCCTCATTCAGCTCGATCGTGATCTCATGCTCGGCAGCGAAGCCGCCCACGAGCAACTCCTCCGCGATCGGCACGTCACCGAGCGCCGCCCAGGCCCCGTTGACGCGGCTGTGCGGACGCAGGCTGGGTGTCCCCCGTGCAGAGAACTGCCACATGTACGTGTTGTTCACCGCCCCGGAATCGGCGTAGAAGACGATTCCGAGCGCCTCGGTGATGTTGCTCGTACGAACGCGGAGCGTGTAATCGCTCCATCCGACCCCTGGCGTCCCGTCCGGTGGGCCGCCCACCCACTCCGCATCCCACGACTCGGCCGTGGCGGCGTCTGCGGGCAGCGCGGTCTCGAACCGGCTCGGTTCGCTCCACGCCGTGGCCGCCCCCTCGCCGTCCCATACCCGCACGCGCCAGTGATAGCTCGTTCTGGCTTGGAGATCCTCGCCGGTGTACCGCACGTTCACGGAATCACGGCCCTCGACTCGGCCGCTGTCCCAGACGTCGGGATCATCGAGGCCGTCGACCGACGTCGCGACCTGGATCTGTCTCGCCGACTGCACGAGCCCGCGCTCCTGCCCCTCCAGCTGCCAGGAGAAGACCGGCGGCGCCGTGGGGATCCCGATCGATTCCTGGAGGTGGTTGACGGTCAGCATTCCGACGGAGGCGGGGGCGTCGCTGGTCTCGGCCTGGCCGATCACCCCGGTTCCGCTGAGTGAGATCGCGAGTAACGCTGCGAGCGTCGGCTTCACCGCGCGACGGGACAGCTCTCGAGCCTTCCAGAACATCAGGCACATCCTCGTTGATGATTTGAACGTTTCATAATGGGATCTCTTCGGAGAGTAGCGACCGCTCGGCCAAAGGGCAAGCGTGTGACGCGGAAGCACTGAAACGTTATACGCCACGCAGTCCGCGTCGACGTGCTCGCGGAACAGGACGGTGACGGGCTCGGAGTGCTGGTTCGACGCTCGACGCTCGCGGATTCAACACCCTTGCGCCGGACCGGCGACCGAACAGATCTGCTCCAGCACCAGCGCTGGATTCTCGTTCTCCACGAAATGGCCGCTGTGCGTCTGCGTGACGTGCGTTGCCCCGAGCGAGGCGGCGAGAAGCGCATGGGCCTCGATCCACTCAGGCCAGTGCGCCTGGGCGTCGCCGATGCCGAGATAGTCGAAGGGGGTGTCGGCGCTCAGGACGACGGCGGGGATGGTGGGCAGGGGCGGCGTCGACTCGAGCGCCGCGATGCTGGCGGGATAGTCGGGAGTTTCGAGATCGGGATGCTCGAGGCCGGTCTCCGCGATGAGCTGCATCCAGTGCGTCCACACCTCCTGCGGCAAGACCGTCTGCAGGTACTGCGATCCTGGGTCCACGAGCACGATGCCCGAGACTTCGTCGGGATATGTTCTCGCGAACGTCGTCGCGATCAGTCCGCCCCAGGAGTGCCCGACGATCACGTAGGGGCCCGCGACCTCCGCCGCCGTCAGCAGTGCGTGCAGGTCGGCTGCGTCGGCTCGGGCCGTCGTCGGTTGCGATACCGTCGTCGAGCGGCTCGGGGCGCCTTGCCACTGCTGGGTTCCGGGCCGGTCGTACGCGCATACCCTCGTGAACCGCGCCGTCTGCGAGTAGACGGCCGAGTCGTCGGGCTCGTCCGAAGCGAGGTCGACGTATCGCCAGTTGTCTGCCGCGACCCCGGCGCCCGAGATGAGCACGACGGTCGGAGCGCCGCTGCCGCTGCATTCGAGGTACATCTCGCGGCCGTCGCCGACCTGGACCAAGCCGGCGCTGTCACCCGCCCCCGGTTCGAAGACTCCGGATGCCGCGGGCGTGCCGGCTGCGGCGGAGGTGGGCGTCGGCGTCGCTGCGTTCGGTCCGGCGCATGCCAGCATCGCGGCGGGAAGGAGCAGCGCGACGACTGCGATACCCGCGCGCGCAATGGCTCTCGCGTCATCCGCTCGTCGTTGCGTGACCATGGCAGGCTCCGTCCGTGCGACGGCTCGAGGCGAAACACCTCGGTCGAAGACTACGCTTCCCTGTCGGTGGCCGCGCCGTCGACATCCGCCTCGTCGACCCATTCGAGCAAGTCGCCCGGTTGGCACTCGAGCACCCGGCACATGGCGTCGAGCGTGCTGAACCGCACGGCCTTGGCGCGTCCGTTCTTCAGCACCGCGACGTTCGCCGGAGTGAGTCCGACTCGTTCGGCGAACTCGCCGACGCTCATCTTGCGCCGCGCGAGTTGGACGTCGATGCGCACGACGATCGGCATCAGATCACTTCTTCCAGGTCGCTGTGCAGCACCGTCGCCTGCCGCAGGAGCGCGCGCAACACGATGACCGTCAGCAGCACGACACCGCCGATCAACACCATGCCGGTCAGGAGGATCGGAGTACCGGGGTCCCTCAGTTCGGGCGTGAAGTAGATGATGCCGATGAGGTAGGCGGCGAGCGCAGCCAGGAGCACCCACGCGACCGCCATCGCCCACACGATCCCGTCGACCCATGCGAATGCCTCGGTGCTGAAGATGCGGTCAGACCTGACGAGGGTGAGCAGTCGCCACGTGCACACGATCACGACCTGGAAGCACAGGATCTCGACGATCGCGAATGCGAGCAGCAGCCACGGGATGAAGCCTGCCTCGGGGTTCTCCCGTGCCATCTGCGAGAACTCGCCGGGCAGGCTCATCACCTGTGCCACGACCAGGCCGATGAAGACGAGCACGAGCAACACCCTGAGTGGTACGACCACTCGATCGATCTTCTGCATGCATCGACTCTCGCGTTGTTTCTATCGTTTGTCAATCGATTTACGTCAGATAGTGAGGACGTCCCCCGTATTCGGGCTAGACGCCGGGGGACAGCATGACGATAGGCTGACCGCGCAACCCGGTACACGAAGTCGTCGACCATGGGATGGGTATGCGAAGAACACTGGTGTGGACGGTAGTTGGCGGAATGAGCGTCGCAGCGGTGCTCGGGGGTGGAACGGCCGCGACCGCCGCGGTGGGTCTCCTCCCGCCGGCCACGGCGGCGATCGCGACAACCACCGTCTCGGGCACGATCGAGACCATCTACGAAGGCGCCGGCACCGTCACCGACTGGACGGGCTGGGCGGTCGAGGCCTGGATGACGGGCGGTACTGCGCCGGTGGCCACGGCCACGGCCGGCCCCGACGGCGCGTTCTCGGTCGCATTCGACGACCTCGTGCCGAGCGACGGCATCGTATACCTGACCGCCGAGTCCCGCGGCGACGCGACCTCGCCCGACCAGCCGACGGCGACGATGGCAGTGGCGCTGCCCGCCGAACTGCCCACCAGCGCAGTCACCCTCAATGAGCGCACGACCGTCGCCATGGCGTACGCCATGGCGCAGTTCATCACGCCCGACGGCATCACGGGCCTCGCGCCCGGCATCCGCAACTCCGCAGCGATGGCGGGCAACCTCGCCGACCCGGTCACAGGCGCGCTCAGCGAGGTGCTGACCACGTCACCCAACGGTGCGGACACCTCGACCTGGGCGGCCTTCGACTCCCTGACGGCCGCGCTCGCGGCATGTGTCAACCTGCCGGCGCCCGCCGCGGTCGTTGCCTGCCAATCCCTCCTCGACGCGTCCACCGCGCCGGGCGAGACCACCGCCGGTGACACATTGCGGGCGTTCGCGTCGATCGCCCGCGCTCCCGGTAGCGATCCGCTCCGAATCTTCGCACTCACCGAGATCGTCGAATTGCCGGCCGACCTGCCGGTGCTCGATTCGCCGCCCGCAGCCTGGACCATCGCACTCCGCTTCGATGGCGACGGTGAGTCCCTCGCCGGCCCGGGCAACTTCGCCATCGACCACGAGGGCAACATCTGGGTCAACAACAACTACGCCTACAACGCCGACCCGAACGTCGGCGTGTGCGAGGGTGAAGAACTCTTCCGAGTCTCGCCGACCGGCGAGTTCACGACCTTCACGGGCGGCGGCCTCAGCGGCGTGGGGTACGGCATCGCGCGCGACCCCGCGAACGGCAACATCTGGGTGTCGAACTTCGGCTTCGCCGCACCGGTACCGGGTTGCCCAGAGGCAGACCAGCCGCCGCACAACAGCAACTCGGCGTTCACGCCTGAGGGCGCGCCCCTCTCGCCCGACACCGGCTTCACCCAGGGTGACATCTTCTGGCCGCAGGGCATGACCTTTGCGGGCGACGGCTCGATCTGGACCGCCAATTGCGGCAACGACTCGGTGACCGTCTACCCCGACGCCGACCCCGCCAAGGCGTGGAACCTTCCGTACGACCGGCTCGGGCTCGAGCAGCCCTTCGACGTCGTCGACAACGGAAACGGCCTGGTCATCTCGGGCATCGTGAACAGCTCGGTCGCGATGGTCGACTACGACGGCAATCCGCTACCGGGCTCCCCCGGCGCGAATCCGGCGTTCGACAATCCGATGGGCGTCGCTCGGGATGCCGCGGGCAACGTGTGGGTCGCCAACTCGAGCCTGATCACCCTCCCGTGCCCCACCCCGCCCGGCGGCACCGGACCGTTCGCCGACGGCAACGTCGACGGCCTCGACGAGGTGCTCGGCTCGGTGGCCCTCGTCACCCCCGACGGCACCGCGACGGAGTTCGAGGGCGGCGGCACGACCGTGGCCTGGGGCATCTCCACCGATGGCGACGGCAACGTCTGGGTCGCGAACTTCGCGGGCAAGCGCCTCTCGGCGTTCTGCGGGACCGACCCGTCGACCTGCCCCGAGGGCCTCACCACCGGCGACGCCATCTCACCGGATGTCGCGGGCTTCTTCTTCGACGGCCTGACCCGCAATACTGCCACCGCCGTCGACCAGTCGGGCAACGTGTGGGTCACCAACAACTGGCTCGAGGTGCCGATCCAGACGAACCCCGGCGGTCATCAGATCGTCGCGTTCCTGGGCCTGGCGGCACCGACGATCATCGCTCCGCCGACCGGTGGAGGCGGGGGCGACACCCCGACGCCGGCGCCAGACCCGGCAGCGGCTCCGCAACTCGCCGAGAGCGGCACCGACCTCGGGCCGATCTTCCTCGGTGGTGGGATCGCACTGGCGTTGATCCTCGTCGGCGTCGTGGTGCTGCTCGTTCGCCGGCGCTCGGTCGGCTGACGCGCAATCGCGCCGTCACGTGAGCGAGGAATCCACACGCACGCGTTCGAACAGTTGGTCGTATCGCAGCACGAGCCCGTCGTCGTCGACCTCGAGTTCGGCTTCGAATCCGGCCGCGACGCCGAGATCCACGTACCGTACGCGATTCGCCCCGAGGCGCTCGTAGCGCTGGCGTGAGCGCTCCACCGTCATCGCGGCGGCGTCGATGTAGCAGGTCTCGAGCGTGAACTCGGCGCCGATGGTTCCCGGCGTGCGCCGGATCGGGAAGGTGTTGCAGAACGGGGTGATCGAGAGATCGGGTTCTTCTGCGCCCTCGAGATCTGGTCGCGACCGTCCGTCGACGAACCATCCGTCGCCCGACCGCTCGACGAGAAGCCGCCAATCCAAGCCACTGCCACGCCGTTCGACCTCGAGCGACTGCGCGCGCCAGTCGGGTGTCAGCCGCCACCGATGCCGCAGCTCGAATCCCCCGTCCTCGATGCAGAGCACGATCGAGGACGCGACGATTCCGTCGTGGGAGACCTCGAGTTCGAGCCGTTCGAGGCCGACGACGTCGGTACGGCGCCAGAACAGGACCGTCGGGGCATCCGGCACGCTCATCCCGTCACCCTGCCGCAGCGTATCCCGTCCGTCAACGACCGGGCCCGAACGGGGTTGCTCGGGTCGCGTCAGCTCAGCCCGAGGTACGCCTCGATCACCCGCTCGTCGGAGAGCAGGTCGCGTGCCGGCCCCGAGTGGGTGATCTCACCGGTCTCGAGCACGTAGCCGACATCGGCCGCCGCCAGCGCCCGCCGAGCGTTCTGCTCGACGAGCACCACGGTCGTTCCGGTGTCGCGGATCTCGGCGATGACCGCGAAGACCTCGTCGACGATCTTCGGGGCGAGCCCCATCGACGGCTCGTCGAGCAGCAGCACCTCGGGCTTCGCGATGAGCGCCCTGGCGATCGCGAGCATCTGCTGCTCACCGCCCGAGAGCGAGCCCGCCTGCAGCTTTCGGCGCTCGTTCAGAATCGGGAACCGATCGTAGACCTCGGCGATGCTGCCGGTCATCGTTCGAGTGCGATGCCAGCCGCCGAGGCTGAGGTTCTCGTCGACCGTCAGCGTGCCGAGGATCTCGCGACCCTCGGGCACCTGCACGAGGCCGGCCTTCACGAGGTGGTGCGCGGGCTTGCGGGTGATCTCCCTGCCCTTGAACCGCACGGCGCCGCTCTTCGGTCGCACGAGCCCCGCGATCGCGTTGAGGATCGAGGTCTTGCCTGCGCCGTTCGCGCCGATCAGGGCGATGAGGGCCCCCGGCTCGACCGCGAACGAGACGTCGCGAACTGCGTCGACGCGGCCGTAGCTCACGTGCAGGCCCTCGACGCTGAGAATCGGCTCGCTCATCGTGCGCCCTCCGTTCCGGCCGCGTCGCCGTCGTGGTCCCGTGAAGCTTCGGCTGCGACCTCGGCGAGCTCTTCCGCTGCGGCCTCGGCCGTGGCATCCTCCTCGGCACCGAGGTAGGCCTCGAGGACTTTCGGGTCTCTCGCGACCTCGTCGGGGGTGCCCGCGGCGATGACCTCACCGAAGTTCAGCACCGTGATGCGATCACAGAGGGCGAGCATCATCCGCACGTTGTGCTCGATGATGAGCACCGCGACGCCGTCGGCGGCCAAGGAGCGGATGAGTTCCGACAGCCGCTCGGCCTCGACGTGATTCATGCCAGCCGCCGGCTCGTCGAGTACCAACAGGCTCGGATGCGAGGCGAGCGCGCGAGCGATCTCCAACCGGCGCTGGTCGCCGTACGAGAGGTCGCCGGCCGCGGTGGTCGCCTTGTCTCCCAGGCCGACTCGAATCAACTGTGCGGATGCCACGGCCGCCGCCTGCCGTTCGAACCGCCGAGCTGAAGGGAGGAACACCAGTCGCCTGAGCAGGGTGTCCCGACTGACGCGGTACCCGCCGACGAGTACGTTGTCGAGCGCGGACAGTCGGTTGAAGAGCTTGATCTGCTGGAAGGTGCGCGCGATCCCGGCCCTCGCGAGCTGGTGCGCCCGTGCCTTCGCGGTGAGCTCGATACCCAGAACCGTTCCCGAACCGGCCGTCGGAACGGTCAGGCCGGTGACCATGTTCACGAGCGTCGTCTTGCCTGCGCCGTTCGGTCCGATCAGGCCGAGGATCTCACCTGTCGCAAGCCGGAGGTCGACGTCGTGCACTGCGCGCACGCCGCCGTACGACTTGCCGAGACCCCGAAGCACCATGACCTCGGTGCCCCTGGCTGGGAGCGCTTCCAACTGCGGCAGGGCGGCCGGGTCGCTCACCAGCCGGGTCGACGACCTGCGGCGCGGGATGAGTCCGGCGAGCCCGCCCGGCAGGAACAGGATCACGACGAGCAGCAGGAGCCCCGAGATCGCGGGGCGGATCCAGCCGGCGTCGATGCCGAGCGTGCGCTGCAGCTCGGGAAGCGCTGAGAGGAAGACCGAGCCGAGCAGCGGCCCGACGAAGAAGGTCGTGCCGCCGACGACTGCCGTGACGAGCCCGTCGACGGCGGCCTCGAACGAGAACTGGTTCGGGTCGGCGAACCTCGTGAAGTGCGCGAAGAGCACCCCGTAGAGCCCGGCCACTGCGCCCGCGATGACGAACGAGGCCATGCGATAGCGAGGAACGTTGATGCCCATCGTGGTCGCCGCGAGCTCGTCTTCACGGATCGCGGCGAACGCCCGCCCCATGCGCGAACCCGACAGCCGCCAGAACCAGAACGCGACCACGGCGAGCGCGATCCAGGCGATTTCCATGCCGACGAGCTTCGGGAAGCTGAGCCCCTGTGCCCCGTTCGTCCATGACTGGTTGATGAGGAAGATGCGCACCATCTCGCCGAATGCGAGCGTGGCGATCGCAAGGAACACGCCACGAAGCCGCATGACGGGCAGTCCCAGCACGAAGGCCGCGATGATGCCGACCACCATGCCGAACACGATGCCGACCGCGAGCGGAGGGATGAACCCGAACAGCGGCTCACTCGGAACGACGAGCGATGACGTGAAGGCGGCGAGGGAAGCGAGGCCGACCTGGGCGAGGCTCAGCTGGCCCGCAATGAGCACCGCGTAGAAGCTGTACGCGAGGATCGCCGTCAGTGCGATGAAGGTGAGCAGTGAGGAGTATTCGAACATGCCTAGACCTCACGCACCTTGCGAGCGCCGAAGATGCCTTGCGGCCGGATGATGAGCACGAGGAACAGCAGGCCGAACGCGACCATGTCGCGCCACGAGCTGCCAACAGTGTTCACCGCGTAGACCTCGGCGAGTCCCAGGATGAGGCCTCCGATGAGGGCGCCCGGCAGGGATCCGAGCCCCCCGACGATGATCACGGCGAGGGCCTTGAGCTCGACCGCATGGCCGATCCCGAGGTTGGCGGCATTCACGTTGAGCGTGAAGAGCACACCGGCCAC
>JALYWB010000048.1 GCA_030852935.1 Actinomycetota bacterium
GCGCGCAAGGGGGTGCATGATCGCACGCCCGGCACACTAGCGTCGAGGGTGATGAACACGACCGATCCACCTCGACCCGAGCGGGTGCCTGCGTGGCTCCGCGTCCTCATTCCGACCGTCCTGATCATCGTCTGGTTCGCCGCATTCGGCGCGGGCGGAGCTTCGTTCGCGCGGATCAGCGACGTCTCGACCAACGACCAGGCACAGTTCCTGCCCTCGTCGGCCGAGGCCACCGAGGTCAATGAACTGCAGGCCGGGTTCCGCGGGTCCGATGTGATCCCTGCCACCGTCGTGGTCGCGGGCGACCGCGAGCTCGACGAGGCCCAACTCGACGAGATCGAGCAGTTGCGCGATCAGATGCTCGAGGTGCCGGGCGTGCTCGCCGACGATGCGTCGCCCGCGCTCCCGTCCGATGACGGACTGGCGGTGCAGGTCTTCGTGCCGATCGACGCCTCGGAGGGCGCGGCGCCGCCAGCCGATGTCGTGGCCGAACTGCGCGCGGTCGCCGAGGAGTTCCCGGTCGAGAATACCGAGGTGGCGGTGACGGGGCCGGCCGGATTCACCGCCGACCTCGCCGGTGCCTTCAGCGGTATCGACGGGCTCCTCCTCGCCGTCGCCCTGGCCGCGGTCTTCATCATCCTGGTCATCGTCTACCGCTCACCGCTGTTGCCGCTGATCGTGCTCTTCACGAGCATGTCAGCGCTCTGCGGCGCCGTCTTCACCGTCATCAACCTCGCCGCCGCCGAGGTGCTGCTGCTCTCAGGGCAGACCCAGGGCATCCTGTTCATCCTCGTCATCGGGGCGGCGACCGACTACGCGCTGCTCTACATCGCGCGGTACCGCGAGACGCTCGGCCAGTACGAGCGCAAGTGGGATGCCACGTGGGCGGCGCTCCGCGGTGCGTGGGAGCCGATCGTGGCATCCGGCGGCACGGTGATCGTCGGACTGCTCATCCTGCTCGCGAGCCAGCTCGTGTCGAACCAGACGCTCGGACCCGTCGCCGCGATCGGGATCGCCTTCGCCATCCTCGCGGCCCTCACGCTCCTGCCAGCGCTCCTGTTCTGGGCGGGTCGGGCGGCGTTCTGGCCGCGTCGCATCGAGCAACGGTACACGCCCGAGCATGCGATCAGCGGCGCAGACGAGCGCGCGGCCGACGCGTCCATCGTGGATGCCGCGGCGCCCGGTGATGGCCACCATCGCGCCGAGGAGAAGGGCGTCTGGGCCGCCACCGGCCGTCTCATCTCCCGTCGACCGCGGATCGTGTGGATCGCATCGATCGTGGTGCTCGGGGTGATGTCGTTGGGCCTCCTGCAGTTGAAGGCCGACGGCGTGCCCTCGAGTGAGTTCGTGCTCGGCGAGTCCCAGGCCCGCGACGGCCAGGAGCTGCTGGGCGAGCACTTCCCCGCCGGATCAGGGGCGCCGGCGCTGATCATCGGACCTGAGTCGGCACTCGAGGAGATGGCCGGCATCGCACTCAGCACGAACGGTGTCGACTCCGTCACCGTGATCGCGGACACCGAGGCGGGATCCGCTCCGGTGACGGAGGACGGGATCGAGGCGTTCGGCCCACCGGGCACCCCCGCGGCCGAACCGACTGTCGTCGACGGCCGAGTCATGCTCCAGGCGACACTCGACGAACCGGCGGACTCGGCGGAGGCCGAGGCGGTCGTGGTCGATCTCCGGAGCGCGCTCGACGAGGTGGGCACCGATGTGCTCGTCGGTGGAGAGACCGCGGTGGCCTACGACACGCAGCAGGCCGCGATCGCCGATCGGACACTCATCATCCCGCTCGTGCTCGTCGCGATCCTGCTCATCCTGATGCTGCTGCTCAGGTCGATCGTCGCGCCGCTGCTGCTCATCGGCACCGTCGTGCTCTCGTTCGCCGCGGCCCTCGGTGTGTCCGCCCTCGTGTTCGAGCATGTCCTCCACTTCCCAGGCGCCGACCCGTCTGTCCCGCTGTTCGGGTTCGTCTTCCTCGTCGCCCTCGGCGTCGACTACAACATCTTCCTGATGACGCGCGTGCGCGAGGAGTCCATCGGGTACGGCACGAGAACGGGAATCATCCGCGGACTCCGGCTCACCGGCGGAGTCATCACCTCGGCGGGGCTCGTGCTCGCAGCGACGTTCGCGGCGCTCGGCGTGCTGCCGATCCTGTTCCTCGCCCAGCTGGCGTTCATCGTCGCGTTCGGGGTGCTGCTCGACACGTTCCTCGTCCGCACGCTGCTCGTCCCGGCGCTCTCGTACGACCTCGGTCCCGCCATCTGGTGGCCGTCGAAGCTCTCCCGCCGGAGAGCATGACGACGACGGCGGTGGATGCCGCGTGGCATCCACCGCCGGAATTCGCCGCTTCGACGAGCTCAGCGAGCGAGCGGCGCCGGACTACAGGGTGAGTGCCCGGCGGATGAGCTCGGACTGTTCTGCGGCGTGGCGCTTGGCCGAGCCGGTGGCCGACGAGGCCGCCGCGGTGCGCGCGACGACCGTGACCGGGCGCGGCCCCAGCTTGTTCGTCTCGATGATGAAGTACGGCCAGGCGCCCTGGTTCTCGGGCTCCTCCTGCGCCCACATGAGCTCGGCATCGGGGTAGCTGTCGGCTACCGCCTTCAGCTCGGCTGCAGGCAGTGGGTAGAGCTGTTCGATGCGCACGATCGCGATCTCGGGGTTCGGGTTCTTCTCGAGCTCGGCGACGAGATCGTAGTAGAACTTGCCCGAGAGGAAGACCACGCGCTTGACCGCCGACTTGTCGGTGATGCGAGCGTCGTCGATCACGGGCTCGAAGCGTCCGCTCGTGAAGTCGGCGACCTCGCTCGTTGCCCCGCGCAGGCGAAGCATGGCCTTCGGGGTGAACACGACCAGCGGCCGGCGGGGACGAGCGTACGCCTGGCGGCGCAGGAGATGGAAGTACGACGCCGGGGTCGACGGGCGGGCGACGGTCATGTTGTTCTCCGCGCACATCTGCAGGTAGCGCTCCATGCGGGCGCTCGAATGGTCGGGTCCCTGCCCCTCGTAGCCGTGGGGAAGCAGCAGCACGACGCTCGAGCGCTGGCCCCACTTCTGCTCGGCCGACGACACGAACTCATCGATGATGATCTGCGCACCGTTCGCGAAGTCGCCGAACTGCGCCTCCCAGAGCACGAGGGCGTCGGCGCGCTCGACCGAGTAGCCGTATTCGAAGCCCATCGCGGCGTACTCGCTCAGGAGCGAGTCGTAGATCCAGAACCGGGCCTGGTTGTCGGAGAGGTTCTGCAGTGGCAGCCATTCCTGCCCGTTGGTGCGGTCGTGGAGCACGGCATGCCGCTGCACGAACGTGCCGCGTCGCGCGTCTTGGCCGGCCATCCGCACCGGCGTACCCTCGATCAGGAGCGATCCGAGCGCGAGCAGTTCGCCGAAGCCCCAGTCGATCTTGCCGTTGCGGCTCATGTCGAGACGCTTGGTGAGCAGTTGCTGGATCTTCGGGTGCACCGTGAAGCCGGCGGGCTTGTTGTTGAACGCATCGCCGATCGCCTGCACGACCTCGGTCGAGACCCCGGTGGTCTCGAGCTCGCCGGTGGCGGGCTCCTCGACGTGGTTCGAGTCGGTGGCACCGACGATGGGGATCGCTCCCGTCTGGGCGGCATGCGTCTCGGCGAAGGCGCGCTCCAGGCGGTCCTGGAAGTCGCGATGCGCCTCCTCGTACTCCTCCTCGGTGATGTCGCCACGACCGACGAGCGCCTCGGTGTAGAGCTTTCGCACCGAGCGCTTGGCCTCGATGAGGTTGTACATGAGCGGCTGCGTCATCGAGGGGTCGTCGCCCTCGTTGTGTCCGCGGCGGCGGTAGCAGACGAGGTCGACGACCACGTCGCGCTTGAACTCCTGGCGGTAGCGGAAGGCGAGCTCCGCCACCCGCACGACGGACTCGGGGTCGTCGCCGTTCACGTGGAAGATCGGAGCCTGGATCGTCTTCGCGACATCCGTCGAGTAGATCGACGAGCGTGCGTCGCCAGGCACGGTGGTGAAGCCGACCTGGTTGTTGACGACGATGTGGATGGTGCCGCCCGTGCGGTAGCCGCGCAACTGCGACATCTGCATCGTCTCGAACACGACGCCCTGCCCGGCCATCGCCGCGTCGCCGTGGATGAGGATCGGCACCGTGCTAAAGGTGCCGATGGGCTTACGGTCCTGCTTGGCGCGCACGATGCCCTCGAGCACGCCGTCGACCGCCTCGAGGTGGGAGGGGTTCGCGGCGAGCGACACCGGGATCTGGCGGCCGTCGTCGGCGGTGAAGGTGCCCTCGGTGCCGAGGTGGTACTTCACGTCGCCCGAGCCGGAGAAGGTCTTCGGGTCTTGCGTGCCCTCGAACTCGCGGAACACCTGACCGTAGGTCTTTCCGGCGATGTTGGTCAGCACGTTGAGCCGGCCGCGGTGCGCCATGCCGATCGCGACCTCGTCGAGACCCTGCTTCGCGGCGCCCTGGAGAATCTCGTCGAGCAGCGGGATGACGGATTCACTGCCCTCGAGGCTGAAGCGCTTCTGGCCGACGTACTTGGTCTGCAGGAAGGTCTCGAACGCCTCGGCCTCGTTGAGCTTGCCGAGGATGCGCATCTGTTCGTCGTGGGTGGGCTTCTCGTACTTGCGCTCGACCTCGTTCTGGATCCACTTGCGCTGCACGGGGTCCTGGATGTGCATGTACTCGATGCCGATGGTGCGGCAGTACGAGTCGCGCAGCACGCCGAGGATGTCGCGCAGCTGCATCTTGCGGGTGTTGCCGAAGCCACCGGTGACGAACTCGCGGTCGAGGTCCCAGAAGGTCAGGCCGTGGGTGGCGATGTCGAGGTCGGGGTGCGAACGCTGCACGTACTCGAGTGGGTCGGTGTCGGCCATCAGGTGCCCGCGTACGCGGAACGAGTTGATGAGCTCCTGCACACGGGCCGTCTTGTCGATCGCGCTCGCGATGTCGACCGAGATGTCGGGCGCCCAACGGATGGGTTCGTAGGGCAGGCGCAGCGCGGCGAAGAGGTCTTCGTAGAAATTGCGCTGCCCGATGAGGAGCTCGTGCACCTTCTTCAGGAACTCGCCAGAACCCGCGCCCTGGATGACGCGGTGATCATAGGTCGAGGTGAGCGTGATGGTCTTGCCGATCGCGAGGTTCGCGAGGGTCTTCTCGGAGGAGCCCTGGAACTCGGCCGGATACTCGAGGGCGCCCGCGCCGATGATGCAGCCCTGGCCCTTCATGAGGCGGGGGACCGAGTGCACCGTGCCGATGCCGCCGGGGTTCGTCAGCGAGATCGTCGCTCCCGAGAAATCGTCGGCCTTGAGCTTGTTCTGGCGTGCGCGCTGCACGAGGTCTTCGTAGGCCGTGAGGTACTCGTTGAACGTCATCGTCTCGGCCCGCTTGATGGCCGGCACCAGCAGGGCGCGCGTGCCGTCGGGCTTCGGGAGGTCGATCGCGATGCCGAGGCCGATGTGCGCGGGCTTCACCATGCTCGGCTTGCCGTCGACCTCGGTGTAGTACACGTTCTGGGTCGGGAAGTCCTTCAGCGCTTGGATGATCGCCCACCCGATGAGGTGCGTGAACGAGATCTTGCCACCGCGGGAGCGGCGCAGGTGGTTGTTGATCACGATGCGGTTGTCGATCATGAGCTTCGCCGGGATGGTGCGGACGCTCGTCGCGGTGGGAACCGTGAGGCTCTGGTCCATGTTCGCCGCGAGGGTCTTGGGAAGGCCCTTGAGGGTGACGACCTCGTCTTCGTGCACGCCGTCTGCGATGACGGGCTGCGGGCTCGTGACCGGCACGTCGGCGGGCACCGGTGCGGTGCGCGGTGCCACCGAGGTGGTGCGCGCCTCTGGCGCCTGCCCCATCACGGGGATCGAGGAGGTGATCGGCGTCCCATTCGATGCGGGCCCGGATGCCGCGGTGGCCGGTGCTTCGGCTGCAGGCGCTTGGGGTGCGGGCGCAGCGGGGGCTTGGGATGCCGGCGCTTGGGGTGCGGGCACAGCGGGCGCTTGGGATGCCGGCGCTTGGGATGCCGCGGCTTCGGGCGCGGGCGCCGCGGGGGCTGCCGCTGCCGGCTCCGCCGTCGCCTGCGCGGGTGCCGCCGTCGTGTTCACGTCGGACGTCTGGGCTCGACGGTAGTGCTCGAGCACCGGCCACCAGGTCTTGTCGACGGAATCGGGGTCGGCGAGGTACTTCTGGTACATCTCGTCGACGAGCCACTCGTTGGCTCCGTATTCGCCCGCCGTCGTCTCTTCGGACCCCGACCCGGTCAATTGGCTCGACACAGCCTCTTCGCCCACTCTCTCCGTTGATGCTGGATTCCTGCCGGCGATCGGCACGTGCGCGCACGCATTCCGTGCCCGATCACCCACACAAGCCTAAACCCCCCACGCGTACTCGGCGCCCCCTTGCGGCGGTACCGTGGACGGTATGGAGTTCTACCGGACGACCCCGAGCCACGACCTCACGTACTCCGACGTTTTCCTGGTTCCGAGCCGTTCCGCAGTGACGAGTCGCCTCGACGTCTCGCTCGCCCCCGACGACGGCTCAGGGGCATCCGTGCCGCTCGTCTCGGCGAACATGAACTCGATCACCGGCCCGAGGCTGGCCGCCACCCTGGCTCGCCGGGGCGGCATCGGGGTGCTCCCACAGGATCTCCACCTGCAGGACATCGACGAGGCCATCCGCTGGGTCAAGGCGCAGTCGCCGCGATTCGACACGCCGCACGACTTCCGCCCCGACGACACGGCAGCGGATGCGCTCGCCGTGCTGCCGCCCGTCGCCGGGCACGGCATCGTGCTGCACGACGGGCGCGGCGAGTACGTGGGATGCATCGGCGCCGAGCGCTTGGCGACGGCGCTCGCCGACGCGCGGCTGGGCGACCTCGTGCACGGCGACCTCGCGTCCATCGACGCCGACGACGTCGACTCCCCGCGGCGCGCCTTCGACCTCATGGTGGACGCGGGCCTCGACTTCGCGCCCGTGATCGAGCACGGCCGCGTCGTGGGCACGCTCAGCCGGCGCAGTGCACTGCGAGGCACGCTCTACGAGCCGAACCTCGATCCGTCGGGCCGCCTGCGCGTCGCCGCGGCCGTCGGCATCAACGGGGATGTCGGCGCGAAGGCGAGCGCGCTCGTGGCCGCCGGCGTCGACATGCTCGTGATCGACACCGCGCACGGCCATCAGGAGGGGATGATCCGCGCAGTGCGCGTCGTGCGGGATCTGGGCCTCGGCGTGCCGATCGTCGCCGGGAACATCGTCACGGCCGACGCGGTCGCCGACCTCGTCGAGGCCGGTGCCGACGTGCTGAAGGTGGGCGTCGGCCCTGGCGCGATGTGCACGACGCGCATGATGACCGCGGTCGGGCGTCCGCAGTTCTCCGCGGTGCTCGAGACCGCGGAGGCGGCGCGCGAACTCGGCGCCAAGGTCTGGGCCGACGGCGGGGTGCGCTACCCGCGCGACGTGGCGCTCGCACTCGCCGCCGGCGCGGCATCCGTCATGATCGGCTCGTGGTTCGCCGGCACCATCGAAGCGCCCGGGACGCTGCGGCACGACGCATCCGGCCGCCTCTACAAGGAGAGCTGGGGCATGGCGTCGACGAAGGCGGTCCGCGAGCGTTTCGACCGGCTGTCGCCGTACGAGCTCGCCCGCAAGGAGCTCTTCGCCGAGGGCATCTCGTCGTCGTCGATCTACCTGGACCCGCTGCGTCCGTCGCTCGAAGACCTGATCGACATGATCACCTCGGGAGTGCGCAGCTCTTTCACGTACGCGGGTGCGCGTTCGATCGAGGAGTTCCGGGAGCGGGCGCTGGTGGGCATCCAGTCGGCCGCGGGCTACGAGGAGGGCAAGGCGCTGCCCGTCAGCTGGTAGGCGCCGACTGCTGACCGGCGGTTCGGCGGCGCCCGCCCGGTGTGCCGGTGGGTCGTCATGGCTTCGGGGCAGAATCCCCGCGGCGGGCCGCCGATATACTGGGCTGATAATGGACGATCCTCCCTCTGCGAAAGCGCCCAGTCATAGACCATCGCCCGTGACCGAACGGGGAGGCGCGGATGTCTGAGTGGATTCTCCTCGGCATCGGACTCCTCCTCACGATCGGCACGGGCTTGTTCGTCGCCAGTGAGTTCGCGCTCGTCAACCTCGATCGGGCCGACCTCGAGGCGCGTCGCGCACGGGGTGAGACTCGGCTCGGCCTCACCATCTCGGCGCTGAAGATCACGTCGACGCACCTGTCGAGCGCCCAGCTCGGCATCACGCTCACGACGCTGCTCACGGGCTACACGATGGAGCCGGCGATCAGCTCGCTCCTCGCCGGCCCGCTCGCGGCGCTCGGGCTGCCCGAAGCGGCACTCCGGCCCGTCGGCGCGACCACGGCGATCGTCATCGCCACGCTGCTGTCGATGGTGCTCGGTGAACTCGTGCCGAAGAACTTCGCGCTCGCGTTGCCGATCGCCACGGCGAAACTCGTGATCCCCTTCCAGGCCGCCTTCACCTGGGTCTTCCGCCCGGCCATCGCCGTGCTCAACGGGAGCGCCAACGCGCTGCTGCGCGCCGTGGGAATCGAGCCGAAGGAGGAACTCTCGGGTGCGCGGTCGGCCGAGGAGCTCTCGTCGCTCGTGCGCCGGTCGGCGAGTGCCGGGCTCCTCGAGCAGGACACCGCCACGCTCCTCGGCCGCACCCTCCGCTTCGCTGACCACGACGCATCCGATGTGATGACCCCTCGGCCCTCTGTTGCGGCAGTGCAGCGGCAGGAACCGGCCGAGTCGGTGCTCGAACTCGCGCGCCAGACCGGGTTCTCCCGATTCCCGGTCTACGACGAGAACCTCGACGACATCGTGGGCGTCGTGCACGTGAAGCAGGCCGTTGCGGTGCCGCGTGAGCGGCGAGCGGATGTGCCGGCGTCGGCACTGCAGTCCGAGGCGCTGCGCGTGCCAGAGACCATGAAACTCGACCTGCTGCTGGGTGAGCTGCGCGGGCGCGGATTCCAGATGGCGGTCGTCGTCGATGAGTACGGCGGCACGGCAGGGGTCACCACCCTCGAAGACCTCGTCGAGGAACTCGTCGGCGAGGTCGCCGACGAGCACGACCGCACCCGCGCGGGCATCGTGCGCAAGGACGACAACGTGAGTTTCCCGGGCATCCTGCGGCCCGACGAACTGCTCGAACGCACCGGCATCCGAGTGCCCGAGAACGGGGACTACGAGACCGTCGGCGGGTTCGTGATGGCCGAGCTCGGCCGGCTGCCCGTCGTCGGCGACGAGGTGCCGGTCGAGGACGGCACGCTCGTCGTGCAACGACTCGACGGCCGGCGGATCGACCGGGTGCGGTTCGTGCCGAGCCCGACGCCCGCGCACGCTGACGATGAGAGGGAGGCACGATGAGCGACTGGGCCGGCATCATCTGGCTGTTCCTGCTCCTGATCGCGAACGCGTTCTTCGTCGGCGCCGAATTCGCCGTCATCTCGGCACGTCGCTCGCAGATCGAGCCGCTCGCCGAGGCGGGCAGCCGCAGTGCGAAGACGGCGCTCTGGGCGATGGAACACGCGACGCTCATGCTGGCGATGAGTCAGCTCGGCATCACGATCTGCTCGCTGCTCATTCTGAACGTGTCCGAGCCGGCGATCCACCACCTGCTCGAGGTGCCGCTGCAACTCACCGGCTGGTCGGAGGCGGTCGTCTCGACGATCGCGTTCATCATCACGCTCCTGCTGGTCTCGTACCTGCACGTCGTGTTCGGCGAGATGGTGCCGAAGAACCTCTCGTTCTCGATCCCCGACCGGGCCGTGCTGCTCCTCGCGCCGCCGCTCGTGCTGTTCGCGCGCGTGTTCCGCCCGGTGATCGTGGCACTGAACGCCACCGCGAACGGCGTGCTCCGGCTCTTCGGAGTCGAGCCCAAGAACGAGGCGAACTCGACGTTCACGCTCGACGAGGTGCAGACGATCGTGCGCCAATCGCGCCGCGAAGGCGTGCTCGACGACGCGAGCGGCACCCTGACACTGGCGTTCGAGTTCACGACCAAGAAGGTGCGCGACGTGGCGGTGCCGCTGACCGGCATCGTGAGCCTGCCCTCGACCGCAACGCCGCGCGACGTCGAGCGCGGAGTCGCACGGCACGGGTTCTCCCGGTACGTCGTGAACGACGACGACGGCGAGCCCGTCGGCTACGTGCACCTCAAGGATGTCATCGACCTCGACGCCGACGAGTTCGATGAACCGCTGCCCGCGAAGCGGGTGCGCCGGCTCGTGTCGATCTACGACGGCACCGACCTCGAGGATGCGCTCGCGACGATGCGTCGACTCGGGACGCATGTGGCTCGCGCCTTCGACCAGGACGGCACGACGACCGGCGTGATCTTCCTCGAGGACATCATCGAAGAGCTCGTCGGCGAGGTCCAGGACGCCACGAGGCGGAGCTGACGGGAACCTGGCCGGGCGTCCGCGGAAATCGGCCCGGACGGGGGTCGTGTGTGCACTCCCGGGCGCGCGTAGACTTCGCGCGTCAAGAGAATTGAGGTCTACTCATGTTTGAGGACGCTATCGGCATGGCGGTGCTCGCCGCTTCCGACCTGTCACGCGCACAGAGGTTCTGGCACGACGTATTCGGACTCGATCCCGTGATGACCGAAGAGGATGCCGCGACCTACGTCATCGGCGGCATCCCGGTGCTCGTGTACGAATCGCAGTTCGCGGGCACGGCGAAGAGCACGACGCTCTCGATCCTGACCGATGACCTCGACCGCGATATGGCCGCACTCCGCGAACGGGGCGTGACGTTCAACGACTACGACTTCGGCGACCTCAAGACCGTTGACGGCGTGGCCGACCTCGGCGGCGAACGAGGCGCCTGGTTCGACGACACCGAGGGGAACATCATCGCGATCGCCCAGCCGGAAGGCGACACCCTCGAGCGAGCCAGGGCGTTGCGGTCGTCGCGGGCCTGACGGGGTCTGAGCGCGCCCCCCAGCGGGTTTCGTCAAGCGGCGAGGGCCCGCAGCCACGACTCGAGCGCCGCGGCATCCGTGAACACGTGACCTTCGCCACCTACGGCCCTGGCGCCCTCGACGTTCTCGGACCTGTTGTCGATGAACACGAAGTCGGATGCCGCGATGCCGAGCTCGCCGATGACGTGCTCGTAGATCGGGGCGTGCGGTTTCACGAGGCCGAGCTCGCCGCTCACGAATACGCGCTCGAAGAGCGGCGCGAACGAACCCGAGCGCAGCCAGCCCGAGAAGTCCGCGCCGGCATTCGAGAGCAGCGCGAGGCGGGTACCGCCCGCGGTGAGCGCATGCAGCACGCGAAGGGTGCCGGGGTCGACACTGAGCCAGCTGCGGTGGTCGATGGCCCACAGCTCGTGCACGTCGACCGGATCCCACTGCCTGCCGAGGTCACGCCCGACGAGTGCCCAGTAGTCGGCGATGGACGTCGTGCCCTGGTCGAGCCCCTCGCGGTGCGCCCAATAGGCCGGCCAGAACGCGTCGGTGGGCACGCCC
>JALYWB010000053.1 GCA_030852935.1 Actinomycetota bacterium
CGGCATCCGTCGCTCCGGATGCCGCCGACCCGACGCCGACAGAGAGCTCGCCGAGCCCGCCCGCAAGCGAGCCGACGCCCGACGAGACCTGCGTCGCGCCGTCGGCGGCGTCGCCGAGCGAGCCGCCGAGCGCGGCGAGATTGCCGTAGAAGCCCTCGAGGTATTGCGTGGTGAGTTCGCGTCCGAACGTCGTGGTCATCGCGTCGCCGACCGACTGGGCGACGGAACCGGCGAGGTAGCCGTGCGCGTCATCGGTGTGGATGTCGAGGTTCGCCTTGGTCGGCGCCTCGCCCGAGAGCGAGGTGACGGAGGCCGAGAAGTCCGCAGGGATCGTGAGCACGGCGTACGCGTCGCCCGACGCGAGGAGGTCGGCTGCCTCCTCGTCGTTCGAGATCGTCCACTGGAACCCAGCGGTGTCGGGATCGGTGAGCTCGGTGACGAGCAGGCGACCGGCGAGCACCGCCTGATCCGTGCCGTCGGGCATGGTCATCGAGACCATCTCGTCGTTGTTCACGACGACCGCCGGAATCGCCTCGACGTTGTTCTCGGCACCCGCGAACGCGCCCGAGACGAGGCCGGCGATGGCGAGTGGCACGGCAATGACCGTGGCGATCAACGCACCGTAGCGGGTGCGGCGCTGGGCGGGGGTGGTGCCGAAGAGCCTGGCGAGCCTGGGGTTCATCGGGTGACCTCCTTCGTGGTCGAGGCGGGTTCGATGGTGCGGATGCCGCGTGCGGCGAGTTCGGCCGAGCCGTCGGGCGCCATGGCGGCGAGACCGACGCCGACGATGATCGTGACCGGTGTCGGCACCAGGGCGGCGAGCGCCTGCCAGAGCGCCACACTCGAAGAACCGGGATCGTCGTCGAGGTCGAGCACGACGGCCTCTGGGCGTTCGGCGAGCGCGGCGGCCACCGCCACCAGGGTGCGGGCCTCCACGCCGAGCGCGGCCAGCGGGGTGTCGGCGCCGAAGCGCGGGCCGTCGGGTCCACGGCCGGCTGCATCGGCCGCTCGCGAGACCCACGTGCGCACGAGCGAGTTCGACGGCGCGAGCCGATACCACGGGCGGGTGGCGTCGAGTCGTCGGGCGATGAGTTCGCCCACGGTGCCGCCGGCTGCGGCATCCGTCGCCATCTCGGCGATCGCGACCCGGCGCATGACCGAACCCGAACCCGACGGCAGCGGTGTGCCGAGTACTGCGACGCGCCCCGACACGGGCGCAAGACGACCGGCGAGGGTCGCCGCAACGACCCGGCGGTCGACGGCGTCGCCGCGAATGACGAGCACACCGCCGCCCGGGACCTCGACCGAGTGCGGGCCGATCGGGCGTTCGGGCAGTCCGAAGACGGCTTCGTCGGCATTCACGGCAGCGGGTCGAGCGGCGGCCCAGCGCTCCTGTTCGAGGTGGGCGCGCAGCCCCTCCCCCTCGATATCGACATCGGGAAGCCGCTTCTCGAGCCACCTCGGCAGCCACCATGCTGCCTTGCCCGCGAGGGCCATCGCAGCGGGCACGAACGTCATGCGTACGAGGAACGCGTCGAAGGCGACGCCGACGGCGAGCGCGAACGCGATGCCCTTGATGACGCCTGACCCTTCCGGCACGAAGGCGAAGAAGACGAAGAACATGATGAGCGCGGCAGCGGTCACGACGCGTGCTGCGTGCTGGAAGCCGTGCACGATCGACTTTCGGGGGTCGCGGGTTTTCACGTACTCCTCGCGCATGCCCGAGACGAGGAACACCTGGTAGTCCATGGCCAGGCCGAAGAGCACGGCGAGGAGCAGGATCGGCAGGAAGCTCAGGATCGGGCCGGGCTGGATGTGCAGCAGATCGGCGAACCAGCCCCACTGGAAGATCGCGACGGTCGCGCCGATCGCGGCGAATGCGGAGAGCAGGAACCCCACGGCGGCCTTGATGGGTATGAAGACCGATCGGAACACCAGCAGCAGCAGCACGATCGACAGCCCCACGACGATGAGCGAGAACGGCACGAGCGCGTCGTTCAGGCGGTTCGAGATGTCGATGGTCACGGCCGTGTATCCGGTGACGGCGATCGGCGTACCGTAATCGGCCGCGATATCGGGCGCCAGCTCGCGGATGCGTTCGACGACGTCTTTCGTGGCTGGCGAATCGGGGGCGCTCTCGGGGATGACCTGGATGATCGCCGTGTCGGCGGTCTCGTTCGGCAGTCCCTCGCCCACGTACGCGACGTCGTCGAGTTCGGCGATGCGCGCGCCGACCGCGTCGAGATCGCCGAAGATGTCGGTCGTCTGCGTGATGTCGACCGTGACGACGAGCGGCCCGTTGTACCCAGGGCCGAATCCGTTCTCGATCATCTCGAACGCTTCGCGCTGGGTGGACCCCTCTGGCTCGGACGCGCCGCTCGGCAGGTTGAGGTCGAGGCTCGCAGCCGGGATCGCCGCCGCACCGAGCAGGCCGACGACGAGCACCACGAACACGACGGGCGCCTTCAGCACGAGGTCGACCCAACGCCGACCGAGGGTTCGGGTGCCGTTGTCGTCGTCGGCGTTGGCACGACGGTGCGCGCGGCTGCCCGGCTTCGGCACGAGACGTCTGCCGAAGACGCCGAGCAGTGCTGGCAGGAGCGTCACCGCGCCCACCACCGCGATGAGCACGGCGAAGGCGGCCGCGACGCCCATGACGCTGAGGAACGGAATCCCCACGACCAGCAGCCCGAGCAGCGCGATGATCACGGTGAGACCGGCGAAGACCACCGCGCCGCCGGCGGTTGCGACCGCTTCTGCGGCGCTCTCGGCAGGGTCCTGACCGCGCGCGAGCTGCGTGCGGTGGCGGGACAGGATGAAGAGCGCATAGTCGATGCCGACCGCGAGGCCGATCATGACGGCGAGCATCGGTGCGGTGCTCGACACGGTGGCGAACGCGGCGACCAGTGAGATACCGCCGAAGGTGGCGCCGACGCCGACGAGTGCGGTGAGCAGCGGCATCCCGGCCGAGAGCAGCGAACCGAAGGTGATCAGCAGCACGACGCCCGCGAAGAGCACGCCGAACACCTCGGTGATCGTGAGGCCGAACGTGGTGTCCTGGAAGACCTCCCCGCCGAAGGCGACGATGAGCCCCGCGTCGCGACCGATCTCGCCGGTGGCGGTGACGGCGTCGATGGACTCGGCGGTCACATCGGTCGTCTGGCCGTCGAACTGCACTTGGATGTACGCGGTGCGGAAGTCGCCCGAGACCTGGTCGCCCGCGTACTCGTCGAAGGGGCCGAGCACGTTGGCCACGCCGTCAACGCGCTCGAGCTCCGCCTCCATGGCCGTGATGGCGCTGCGGAAGGACTCGGACTCGACGGATGCCCCCTCGGGCGCCTCGACGACGGCTTTCGCCGAGGCGCCCGAAGTCTGCGGGAACACGGCAGCGAGCGTGTCGATCGCCTCCTGTGACTCCGTGCCGGGGATCGCGTAGGACTCCTGAAGGGTGCCGCCGAGCCCGAGGCCGGCGCCGAGCAGGGCGCCGAGCGCGAGCACCCAGGCGGCGATGACGAGCCATCCCCGCCTGAAGGAGAATCGTCCGATGCGGTGGAGGAGCAGTGCCATGGATGTCTCTCAGTCGGTGGTGCGGAGCGGGCGGCGGTCGGCCGGAGCGAGCAGTTCGGCGAGAACCTCGCGCAGAGCCGTCGCGGTCTCGTCATCGGCGGGAAGTCGAGCGTCGTCGACGAACGAACGGCCGGCGGTGAGGAGGAACGCCGCGCCGCCGAGGGCCACGCCGAAACGCACTTGGTCGGTCACGCTCTCGCGCTGCTCGCCGATGGCCTCGGCGAGCCGGCGCACGGCGGCGTTCGCCCGGTCGATGATGGGCAGATCGGACAGGCTCGGGCCCTGGATGATGAAGACGTGAACGGCCTGCCGGTTCGCCAGCAGGAGGTCGACGATGCGGTCGACGAGCCGACGCCGACGCTCGCTGTGGCGGCCGGCGATGAAGTCGTCGAGCACCGCCTCGAACTCGGCGATGGCGGGTTCGATCGCGGCCTCGAGCAGTGCCTCTTTGGATGCGAAGTGATAGAGCACACTGGACTTGGAATACCCGGCGTGATCGGCGATGTGCTGCAGCGAAGTGCCGGCGAACCCGACGGTCGCGAACTGCTCGAGTGCGACCTGCTTCAGTTCGTCAGCTGCGCGCACGCGAGACGTCGGTGGGGCATCGGTTGGCATGCCATCGACGGTACCTGACCGATCGGTCAGATCCTGCACGATCGGTCAGATTCACGGAGGACTCCCAGCGCCCCCGGCGAGCCGGTAGCGTTGCCGCATGCGCAAGTACCTCTTCAGCGGAGCAGTGATCAGTTCGATCTTCGGCGCGATCGCGGTGACTCGGGCGACACTCGCCGGTCCACGCGACTGGCGTCTCCTGCTGATGTGGGTGTCGTGGGCCGCGAGCCTCGCGATCGCCATCGGTACGGTCGCCGACGAGTCGAAGCGAGCCGAACTCACCGAATAGTCTGCTCGACCCGACCACGGAGTTCTCGCACGCAAGCCGCAGTGCGCGGCGTGTCACGCCCGATCCGCCGATCGAGGCCCGAAACTGGGTTGAGTACCGCCGTACCGCCCGTACCAAGCGGCCCGACCCACCGAGAGGGGCCACCGATGTTCCGCCGCTGGCGCAGAGCGAGGCTCGCAGCACAAGCCTCAGCCCACGCTGCCGCCCCGACGCCGCGTCCGACCGCGGCCGACCTGCGTGGCGAACACCTCTTCGAGCTGCTGAACGCCAAGCTCTCGGACTTCATCGGCCCCGGTGGAACCTGGTCGCTCGTGCGTCGCACCGAAGGCGACACCGACCAGATCTTCGATGCGATGCTCACGCACCAGATCGCCGCAGATCTCACTCGCGCGGTGCTCGACGAACGAGACTCCGTCGCGGTCGTCGTACCCGCAGGAGACGAACCGCTCGCCCTCACCTGGCAGCCCGCCCCGCTCGTGATGTGGGCCGATCCGGTGGCGCTGCCAGAGGCCGAGAGCGAAGCCGGGCGCGACTCCGACTCACTGCCGTCGATCGGCCACGCCAACGGCACCGAGTCCCGCGCCGCCTGAGCCCGCGGCATCCGCTTCCAAAAACGACGGCCGTTTCTTGTACGGCGAGGTCGCGAATCCGCACCATCGTTCCTCGTAGCGTGAATGCCGAGCCACCCGGCTCGCGATGCTCTACTCGAGAGGCACACGATGACGCTCGCCCAGGCCCCCGCCAAGCGCTCCGCTGCGCGCAATTCAGCGCGTGACCTCGCCCAGATCGCCGTCTTCGCCGCACTCATCGCGGCGCTCACGCTGCCGGGCGCGATCCCGACTGGAGTGGGCGTGCCGATCACCCTGCAGACGCTCGGCGTGATGCTCGCCGGCGCGATCCTCGGTGCTCGCAAGGGGGCGCTCGCCGTCACCGTCTACGTGCTGCTCGGACTCATCGGCCTGCCGATCCTCGCGGGTGGCAGCGCCGGCCTTGGTGTGCTCGCCGGCCCCAGTGGCGGTTTCCTGCTCGGCTTCATCCCTGGCGCGTTCGTCGTCGGGTGGTTCACCGCCAGGCTCCTGCCGAAGCTTCCGTTCTGGGCATACCTGGGTGGCGTGGCGGCCGGCGGCATCCTCGTGGTCTACCTGGTCGGCGTACCGTGGCTCGCGCTCGTCCTCGACCTTCCGCTCTGGACTGCGCTCGTCGTGAACGCACCGTACCTGCCCGGCGACATCGTGAAGGTCGTCGTCACCGTCGTCGTGGCGCGCGCCGTGCATCGCGCCTGGCCCGGCCTCATCGTCCCCCGCCGCTGGCCGTGGGCTCGGCGTGACGCGGTCCCGGGCATCGAAACGGGCGCGGGCGACGGGGACCGATGAGCGAGATCGTCTTCGAGCACGTCACGCATCGCTACGACGGCGATGACGTGCTCACCGACGTCTCACTCGTGCTCACCGAACGCCGCATCGGCATCGTCGGGGCGAACGGTTCCGGAAAGTCCACCCTCGCCCGGCTCATCAATGGGCTCGTCCACCCCACCGCAGGACGCGTGCTCGTCGACGGGCTCGACGTCTCACGCAACGGGCGCGAGGTGCGCCGACGCGTGGGCTTCGTCTTCACGAACCCCGACAACCAGATCGTGATGCCCACCGTGCGCGAGGACGTCGCCTTCTCACTGCGCCGGTTCAAGCTCGACGCGACGGATGCCGCGGCGCGCGTGGATCGCACGCTCGAGCGGTTCGGGCTCACCGAACTCGCCGACCGCCCAGCACACCGGCTCTCGGGCGGACAGAAGCAGTTGCTGGCGCTGGCGGCGGTGCTCGTCGCCGAACCAGCCGTGCTCGTGGCCGATGAGCCGACCACGCTACTCGATGCGCGAAACTCCGACCTGGTCGAGCGGCACTTCGCGGCGCTCGACGAACAGGTGGTCCTGGTGACGCACCGGCTCGACTCGGTCGAGTCCTTCGACCGGGTGCTCGTCGTCGAGGAGGGCCGCATCGTCGCCGATGCGGCGCCCGCCGAGGCGCTCGGCGCCTACCGGAGCCTCATTCGATGATCGGCATGTACCGGCCCGGACGGTCGCCGCTGCACCGGGTGGGTGCCGGGTGGAAGCTCGCCGGGCTCGCGGCATCCGTCATCGTCGTCGCGATGCTGCCCGAGTGGCGGATGCTCCTCACGGCCCTCTGCGTCGCAGGTGCCGGCTTCGCGATGGCCGGCATCGGGCCGCGCGTCGCGCTCACCCAACTCGTGCCCGTGCTGTGGATCCTGGCGATCGCCGCGCCCCTGAACGCACTCTTCTCGGGGTGGGAGTCGGCGCTCGTCATGGCGCTGCGCGTGGCGACGTTCGTCGCGCTTGCCGCGCTGGTGACCCTGACCACGCGGGTGTCGGCCATGCTCGACGCGATTCGGGCCGCCCTCCGGCCGTTCGGAGACCGCGTCGATGCCGAGCGCATCGGCATCGTGCTCGCGATGACGATCCGTGCCGTGCCGCTCATGGCCGAGATCGTGACGGCAGTGCTCGAAGCGCGACGGGCGCGCGGCGCAGAGGGATCCCTGCGCGCGGTCGCGGTGCCCGTGGTCGTGCGCTCCTTGCAGACGGCCGACGCCATGGGCGAAGCCCTCGTTGCCCGCGGCTTCGACGACTGACCCGGCGCTCGACTGGGCCTGCCGACGCCGTCACAATGGACCGGTGGACTCCTTCCCGCTTCCCAGGATCAACGTCGGTGTCGAGCCCGTCGCATCGGCCGATGATCGCGGGCTCGTCGTCGCCATCGCGGAGCTGATCAACGACGTGTACGACGAGGCGGAGGCGGGGCTCTGGACGGTCGGTGCGCGCCGAACGAGCTCTGAGGAGGTCGCCGAGCTCGTTCGCCTGCAGGAACTCGTGACGGCGCGAACCGGCGACCGACTGGTCGGAGTCGTGCGGGTGCAGCGCCTCGGTGAGGAGCTCGCGGAGTTCGGCATGCTCGCCGCCGATCCCGAGCGCCGTGGACTTGGAATCGGGCGCGACCTCGTCGCCTTCGCGGAGCACCTGGCCGGTGAGGGCGGATGTCGCGAGATGCAGTTGGAGCTCCTCGTGCCAGCGACGTGGAGCCATCCCTCCAAGGAGTTCCTTCGCGCGTGGTACACGCGCATCGGCTACCGGCACGTTCGCACGAGCGAGCTCGGCGAGCTCTACCCCGAGCTGTCTCTGCTTCTTGCCACCGCGTGCGACCTCGAGATCTATCGAAAAGACCTCCATGCCGGCGATCGGTGAGCGCGCGTGGTTCATGACAGGATCGCCTTGTGGCTGACCGACTGATGCTCCTCGACACCGCCTCGCTGTACTTCACCAATGCCGACACCTCTTTCTGATGCGCGCCGCATCACGGGCATGTGGCGACCTATAGGCTCCGGAACATGACCTCGCGCGACCCCCGATACATCGGAATGTCGGTCAACGAACGGCTCTACTGGGCGGGGCTCCTTTACGAGTGGGATGCAGCAATCCTTGCAGGCGACCGCGAGGTCGCGATCGACCTGCTGGGCCGTGTGGATCTCGCGAGCCAAGCGGCGGCGATCGTCGATACGACACTCGCGAACTCTGCGGAGTATGGATTCCCGACCTCGCGATGAATCCTCAAAGCTCGCGAAGTCATCTCGCCGAGCGCGTAATCGTCACCCGGTACTGAGAGACTGACACCGTGCCTGATCGCCTCATGCTGTTTGATACCGCTTCGGTCTACTGCACCATCGACACGTCCTTGACCTCGTCCCGCCGCCCGATCGGCGGCAACCTCGCCGTACGCTGATTCCGTGCGCCCACTCACTCGTCGCGAGAACGACGTCATCGCCGCCATGCTCGATCGGGCGACGCCCGTCGGATCTGACGCATCCGTCTCGTCAGCTGATCGCACCCGATGGGCTGATCAGCTGACGAAGACTTGGGCCGGAGCGCCTTGCGCGTGCGGAACGTGCCCCTCGATCAACTTGACTGACGCGCGTGGACGGACTCCAGACATGGGGACAAGCCGAACGGTTCTGGAGGCAGCGGCTGCAGACGGCTGGCTGTTCCTCTTCATCGATGACGACACACTCAGTTATCTGGAGTTGGCAACGAGTAGCGACAACTGCGTTGCGGAGTTCCCCGAACCGGGAGATATATCCTTCGGCGCTTGACGAAGAACAAAACCTCACACTTCACGCCCGCCTGTCAGGATGGTCCCGTGACCGAACGCCTCATGCTGTTGGATACCGCCTCGCTCTACTTTCGCGCCTTCTACGGCGTGCCCGATTCGATCAAGCGCGCCGACGGCACACCCGTCAACGCCGTGCGCGGTCTGCTCGACATCATCGCGCGGCTGGTGACCGACTATGAGCCCACCCGTCTGGTGGCCTGCTGGGACGACGACTGGCGCCCCCACTGGCGGGTGGAGCTGATTCCGAGCTACAAGGCGCACCGCGTCGCCGAGGTCGTGCCGGGCGGTCCCGACGTCGAGGTGACGCCCGACCCCCTCGACGCGCAGGTTCCGATGATCCGCGAGCTGCTCGCGGCGCTCGGCATCACGGTGATCGGCGCCGCCGACCACGAGGCCGACGACGTGATCGGCAGCCTCTCGACCCAGGCCGAGCTGCCGGTGGACGTGGTCACCGGCGATCGCGACCTGTTCCAACTCATCGACGACGCGCGCGACGTACGCGTCATCTACACCGCCCGCGGCATGTCGAAGCTCGAGGTGCTCACCGATGTCTCCGTGGTGTCGAGGTACGGCGTACTGCCATCGCAGTACGCCGACTTCGCGGTGATGCGCGGCGACTCCTCCGACGGCCTGCCCGGCGTCGCCGGCATCGGCGAGAAGACCGCGGCGAGCCTGCTGCAGCAGTTCGTCGATCTCGACGGGATCGTCGCGGCGGCGGCCGATCCTACCGCGCCCTTGTCGGCGACCATGCGCGCGAAGATCGGCGCGGCCGCCGATTACCTCGAGGTCGCCCCGACGGTGGTCGAGGTCGTGCGCGACCTCGACGTCGGCGAGTTCGATGCGCGCGTCCGCCCACTCGATGCCGCTCAGCGCGGCGAGGTCGAGCGGTTGGCTGAAGAGTGGAACCTTGGTGGCTCCGCCCAGCGGGCGCTCCTCGCACTCGGAAATGAGATGACACGATGACGAAATTCGTGCTCGACGCCAGCGCCGCGCTGCATCTTGCCGCAGAGGAGTTCGAAGGTCCGGGCGATCACGAGCTGCTCGCTCCAACGCTGATCCGTTCGCAGGTGCTCAGCCGGCTGCACGAGTCGGTCCATCGTGGCGAGCTCTCAGAGGCCGAGGCGACCGATCGCCTCGCGCGGATCTCACGCATCCCGATGCGGTTACTCGGCGATGCCGTGCTCCGACGCGTCGCCTGGAAGCTCGCCACCGAGCTGGGCTGGGCGTCGACCTACGATGCCGAGTACCTCGCACTCACCCAGCTGCAGGGCGACGCATTCATCACGCTCGACGAAGACCTCGCCCGCAAGGCAGAGGTCGTCGTCACACTCGCCTCGATCGACGAGTTGCTCACCATCGGCCGGGCATCGGGCTGAATCGCCGGTGCGCCCGACCGCAGCGTGGGGGCCGGCCCTTTCAGGCCGACCCCCACTCCGTGCAGTGCGCCGGCTCTACGGCGTCACAGCAGCCTGCACCGGTGTCGTCGTGGTCGCGGAGACTGCCTCCGGCGTACCATTCAGATCGGTGTAGGTGATCGTGACCTGGAGCCAGCTGCCCACCTGTTCCGCGAGCGGGCTGTAGGTGTTTCCTGTCGCCTCCGCGATCGGCGTCCACGTTGGCGTGGCGCCCTCGACCGTCGGGTCATCTGTGGTGATGGCCCACTGGTACTCGAACACCTGCCCGTCTTCACTGAAGCCATCGCCGTCGGTTGGCGAGCCGGCCGCGAGCGCGACCCCGACCTGCGGAACTTCCGACCCGAGGGTCAGCGCACCCGGCTGGTTCACGTTCACCACCGTGGTCGGCGATACCGCTGACGTCGCCGTGCGGAAGAGTCCGTCGGCGTCAACGTAACTGACCGTGACGCGGATGAACATACCGACCGTCTCATTGGTCAGGACGAACGCGTTCGATCCGGACCCGGCCGGGTTGATGACTTCCTCCCACTCGCTGATCGTCTCGGGCGTGCCACCCTCGCCGACCCACCAGGTGTACCGGAGTGCAGTCACATCGGAGGTGTCGAACGGCGTCTCACCGTCGGTTTCCAGAAGGTTCGCTGTGGCGGTGGTCCCCTCGAGGAACGGGTCCTCGGTGGTGAGCGTCACCACGGCGCTCGGCTCACACGACACCCAGGTGTTGGACGCCGGGTCGATCGTCGCGCAACCGTCAGCGAACTGAAGACGCTCGAACCCGCGGATCACGTCCACGCCATCGCTCTCCTCAGCCTCGTCGACCTCGGTGTGCTCGATTCGCCAGTAGCCAGAATTGGCCGGTCCGATCTGGGTGATCGTGTAGGAGTCGAACGCGTTGCGGTAGAACGCGGTGTCGACGGCCGTCGTGCTCTCGTCGTAGACGATCTCACGGACGATGCCGATGTCACCCGGGTTCAGCGTTCCGGCGAACACCGCCGCCTGCAGCTGCGACGCGCTGTCGAAGCGCTGACCGGTGGTCTCATCCTCCAGTTGGACCCTGAGCATCGCGTCGCCGTCGAGGTAGTCGTTTCCACCACGACCCTCGATGGTGTCACTGCCCGGACCGCCGATCATCACCTTGTGCACGCCGTCTGCGTCGAGCTCGGGCGTGCTGCGCATGATCGGCAGTGCGAAGTCGCCGAGTGCGACCTGCACACCATTGAGCTCGATCGTCGGACGCAGCATCTCTGTCAGACCGTCGACCATGGCGAGCGTCTCATCCGTCGCCTTGTTCAGCGGGATCTCGCTCGGTGCGATGTCGTCAGCCTCGACGAGCGGGCCGCGGAGGGTGTCGTTTCCGGCACCACCCGAGAGCGCCTCGAGCTGGTCGAATCGCGAAGGCAGCGGGTTGTTCGGATCCACCGTTCGGGTGAACGACCAGTCCGACGTCACCGGCAGGGTCTGGCCATAGTAGGTCAGCCAGTCGAAGCCGATGTTGCCGAGGTGCCGGTCGGTGCCGACCGCTGCGCCGACGAGGATGTCATCGCCGCCCTCACCTTCGATGTCGTCGTTGCCGAGTCGGCCGATCACGACGTCGTTGCCGCCGATCACGTCGTTCTGGAACTGGTCGGCGTTGTCGCCCTGCAGCAGGTCGGCGTGACCCGAACCCTCGACCCAGTCCTCGTGCTCGCCGCCGATGACGGTCGTGCGTCCGGACGTTCCGAGGACGATGTCATCACCCATACCGGCGAAGAACACCGATCCATCTCCACCGCCGTTGACGATGAAGTCGTCGCCGAGTCCACCGAGCCCGAGGTCGACGCCGGGACCGATGTGGATCGCGTCGTTGCCCTGCATGCCCTTGATGTTGTCGTCGCCGAACGAGTCCGTGATGATGTCGTCGCCGGTTCCGCCCACGAGTGCGTCGTTACCGGAGCCGCCCTCGATGCGGTCGTCACCCTGGTAGCCCCAGATGGCGTCGTCGCCTTCGTCACCACGGAGGCGGTCGTTGCCGATCCCACCGTGCAGTGCGATGTGCTCATCACCGCTCCAGCGCCACGTTCCGTCCACGTCTTCGATGAGTCCGGCAGGACGGGGGTCGGGCAGGTCATCGATATCGATGACCGGATCCTGGATGGCGAAGATGTCGGCCGGGAGGTTCGACGCATCCGTGTTCCGCTGGATCATGTCCGAGAACGTATTGCCCTCGAGCGCGGCGAACAGCTGCTCGCCCTGGTTGCGGAACAGGTAGTAGAACCTGTCGCCGAACTGCAGCGCCTCGAGCTGAGCCTCGAACACGAAGTTGAAGGTCGAGCCGAGCATGCCACCGAACGGATCCAGCCGCTCCGCGAGTCCGCCGACCCAGAACTCCACATCCTCGAGACCAGTGATGGTCTCACCGTCGACATCCGCGTAGGCGCCCGTTCCCAACATGAAGTCGAATCGGTCCTCCGGCGGTTGGACTGCCGGTGGTTGGAATGCCTCGAAGAGCGCGTCCTCGATCGCAGGCGAGACGGAGCCAGGTCCACCGAGGATCCGGATCTCGGTCGCACCGAGTCGCGCGATCTCAGCCATCACGGAGTCGGGGATACCCGCCGGCGAGACCAAGAGGAGGGGTGCTCCTGCAAGGCCGGCCGCAACGCTCCCGGCGAGTGCATCGGGGTAGTTCGCACCCGTCGCGATGTAGACACGATCCGCACCGTCCGGGAAGAACGTCCTGCTGATGTTGACCGCGACCTCGTATCGGTCGGCACCCGTCATGCGACGGATGGGTGCGAAATCGTCCAGCCGGGCTGCGACGCCGGGGCTGACCGAAGCCGGACCACCCAGGATGATGATCTCGTCCGGGTTGAGCGACGCGAGTGCGTCGGCCGTCACCTTCGGCAAGTCGCCCGATCTCGTGAGGAGGATCGGTACGCCGTCTCTCGCTGCGACCGCCGAGCCCGCCAGCGCGTCAGGGAAGTTCAGCCCATCGGCGATGAAGACGCGGTCGACTCCTGGCTCGACAAGACCGAGCGCGATGTTCGCTGCTACCTCGAACCGGTCGGCGCCGCCGATCCGTTCGACCGGGCCCTCCGTGTACTCGGCAAGGCGCACCGCAGTGGCCTCACCAACTGTAGCCGGGCCGCCGAGGATGATGATCCGCTGGGGCCTCAGTCGCTCGAGCTCCTGCGCGGTCGCGAGCGGAACCTCACCGTCTGCTGCCGTCAGGAGGATCGGCCCACCGGCAGCCGCGGCGGCCGCGCCGCCCGCGAGCGCGTCGGGGAACTTCAGCCCGCTCGAGATGTAGACGACCGGGAGACCGACGTCCGGCACTCCCGTGAAGGTCGCCCGACTGATGCTCGCCGCGGCTGCGAACCGATCCGTGCCGCTCATCCGGGCGAAGAACTCGTCGCCCGGCAGCACGCCGTTCACGAGCAGGGACGCCGCGTCCCGCTTCTCCTCGACGGTCTCTGCCGCAGCGATGCTCGGGTGATCACCGTAGGCGGCGACGAAGTTCACCAGCGACGCGTTGCTGCCGCCGCGACCGAAGTTGTTGCCATTCTTGAGGTTGAAGCCGAAGTCGGTCCAATTTGTGTACGGCTTCAGTGCGGCGTCGCCGGTTGCGGCGAAGAACTTCTTGCGCGCCGCCTGGAGTCCGGGGATCCCGATATCCCGACCGCGCAGCAGGTTGATCGTCGCGAGGTCGAGCGGGAGGCCCAGCAGGCTGTTGCGAAGCGTGTCGACAATGTGCTCGTCGATCTGGCTGCCGATTCGGGACGTCATGCCGTTGACGAGCGAACCCGCCGCCTCTTCGGGAGTGAGGTTGCCGTCATCGTTGAAGGCGCTCGGGTTCAGGAAGCCCTCGAGGAGTGGGATGTCCGCGAGGCCGCTGGTCGAAGCGACATCCTCACGGCCGATCTGTTCGGTCATCATGGAGTGGCCGAAACGGTAGACCACCTGCGAGAACTCCGCGGTGATGGCCGCGTTGACGCCGGCGTTGTAGCTGTTCTCGTTGAAGACCACCGCGTCGATCGTAGGTGCGACCTTCCGCGCGAACTCCTCGAACACGAGGTGCTGATATTGCATCTCCGTCGCGAACTTCGCGGCCTGGAAGAGGCGCTCCTCGTACGACCAGTCGTCTGCTTCTGCACCGGGGAGGACTTCCTCGGGCTTCGCCGACCGGTAGGTGTGGTCTTCGCCGCGGAATGCCTTTGCGAATTCCGCCAGCTGCGTGGGATCGGCAACCGTCTGGTCGTTCAGAAGCTCGGGCATGGCGCCCGCGAGCAGGGTCTCGATTTGGTCGGCCATGCGGTTGTGCTCCGCGTGGAACACGGCGTGCACTGCTGTGAGGCCGATGTTCTCATTGACACGGCCGTCACCGGCGATGAAGTGCTCACCCAGCGAGACGTTGTCGTACCCCGCGAGGGTTGGGTCGTTGACCGGGGCTCCACTCGCGTCGAACAGCGGAATTCCCGGGTCGATGACGTTGCCGTCCTCACCGAACTGCATCGGCACGAGGTTGCCCTCGCCGTCGAAGAGCGGCGTCGCGCCGTGCGCGATGTCGTCGAGGAACGCATGCCCCGTCGAGAGGGCGTTCGCCGTCGAGACCGGAGCCCCAGGGTTTCCCTCGATGAACTCCACGTCTTCGACGGTGTCACCGTTGGCGACGATCAGCTGCGGGAGTCCCCGCTCGGGACCCGGGACGTAGTTGCCGTACGGGTCGACGAGCACCTGCGGAACTGCGAGCACGTCGTCGTCGGTGAGGTCGATGCCCAAGATGTCGCGGGCCTGCGCCTTGACGTCATTCCACGTCGCCATGCCGCCGCGCTCCCCGCCTCCGACGTCGCCCTCGATGAGGCGACCGGTTGCCGCGCCGTTCGCGTCGTACTGCCGCAGGAACACCTGGTGCGCCGGGTGCGATGAGTACGTCTGGTTCTGGTCGATGAAGGGCGTGGTGAGGTTCGTGTACTCACCCGTCGAGTTGCCCCCCGCATCCTCAACGCGGTCGGCCCGCGTGAGCACCAGGAAGTTGGAGTTGGACTCCGGGTCGTACAGCGCGTCGTCCTCGTGGAGCGGAACGACGAGCGTCCCGTGGCCGCCCTTGGCGATGAGGTCGAGCCCGTGGTCGAAGAACTGGCCGAAGAAGCCCATGAACGTGTTGAAGGGTGCGGACAGTTCCTCATCGGCGGTGGTGTTGGGCGTGAATACGCTGTCGCTGCCCTCGACGAGGTACGCCGTGCCGGCGTCGAGTTGGTTGAGGATCGCCGGGTTGTCCGTCGTCTGGTCGACGATCAGGTTCGAGATGGTTCGCGGTTCGGAGTCGTAGACGAAGCCCTGCGTCTGCGAGTAGCAGGTCTGGCTGAAGGGCGACGGCGGTCCGGTGTCTCCGCAGAGGGCGGTGTCGGCCGGGTTGTTGGCGGGAGCGCCGGTCGGCACCGCTTCGCCCTCCCGCCAGACGGGATCGAGCAGTCGTGGGAAGACGTGGTCGGAGGCCCCGTACTCCTCCTGTTCGAGGACAAGGTTGTTGTGGCTGCCATCCACAGTGCGCACGCCGAACGTGTTCATAGTGTTCGGCACGCACTTGCCGCTCGAGTCATCGGGGTCGGCGCAGAGCAGCGAGTAATTCGACTCCGGGTTGAGTGAGGCGGCCGCCTGCGCCTCAGAGATCTGGATCTGGCGGAGGATGAACTCCAGGTCGTTCTGGTTGAGAACGAACGCCGGCTCCTCGTCGGTGACCGCGTGCGCGGGTGGCGCAACACTCGCGAGGGATATCGTGCCGATTAAGCCGATCAGCGCGAGGAGGGCGATGAATACTCGCACCAATCTCGACTGGGGCTGTCGTACGGTGAGCGGATTAGATACGGGTGTTGCGCTCATGGCAGTCTCCATCGTCGACGGATTGCTCCGTCGACCATCTCGGGTTGTGAGACCGGGGCACCGTTGCCCCTGCCATACTCCGGCCGGGCAGCCGAAGTATTGACCCTAAGTTGTACTGGTCGACATAAGTCCATTACAAGGGACTCTCAATTAATGAACCCCGAATTGGGGGACACCGTGGTCCCCCATCGCTGCATCGAATCCGAGGTACCGCACACGTATGCTTGGTGCACCCGACCGAAGGACCTGAGCCGATGACGACCAGCCGAGCCCGCAGAACGGTGATGTTCCGTTCACTCTTCGCCACTGCAGTCGTGGCCCTCGCCTTCACGATGGCGAGCTGCGCCAGTGAAGAGAACGCCCCGATCACGGAAGACACTTTCATGACGACGTGGGGGGTCGAGGAGGAGGGCGAACCGCACCTCACCTTCGCCGAGGACGGGAGTGTGTCGGGAAGTGACGGCTGCAACCGGCTCGCCGGCAGCTGGAACCTGTCCGGAGACAAGATCGTCACCGATAATCTCGCCACCACGCTCATGGCGTGCGACGGTGTCGACACCTGGCTTTCGGGATTCGCCACTGCGGTCGTCGATGGTGATCGCCTCGTGGTGAACGGGACCGACGGCGAGGAGATCGGCGTCCTGCAGCGCTGATGACTCGGGCGGATTCATGACGCGGAACGTGAAAAAGCCCCGAACCTGGCGAGAGGTTCGGGGCTTCAGTGCACCCCCAGGGACTTGAACCCTGAACCCACTGATTAAGAGTCAGTTGCTCTGCCGATTGAGCTAGAGGTGCGTGTCGATCCGACATCGAATTCAGGATGCCTCGACAACCCGAACCGAGGGACCACGTTATCAGGAGAACGCCCCCATGCGCCAATCGAACACGGCCGCACGTCAGCGGCACGGGCCACGCGCGTCGATAGGCTGGATGCGTGCCCGTCGACCTCGCCGAAGACCTCGCCCTCGCCCTCGAACTCGCCGATCTCGCCGATGCCGTCTCGCTCTCACGGTTCCGAGCCGTCGACCTCGACGTGCAGTCCAAGCCCGACCGTACGCCGGTGACCGAGGCCGACCTGGCCGTCGAACGGACGATCCGCGACCGAATCGCCGAGGCACGGCCCGGCGACAGCATCCTCGGCGAGGAGTTCGGCATCGAGGGCGACTCGACGCGCCAGTGGATCATCGATCCCATCGACGGCACCGCGAATTTCCTGCGTGGGGTGCCGGTGTGGGGTACGTTGATCGCCCTCGCGATCGACGGCGTTCCGGTGATCGGGGTTGCGTCCTCGCCCGCGATGGGCCGGCGCTGGTGGGCCGCGCGCGGCGCGGGTGCGTGGACGACGGCGACGGCTGGGGAGCTCGGCCAGATGGAGCACGGGCCGGATGCGGCATCCGCGCGCTTCCCTGGCGCTCGCCGTCTGCGCGTCTCGGGTATCGAACGACTGGCGGACGCATCGCTGAGCTTCCAGAGTCTCGGACAGTGGCGCGACGCGGGCGCCCTCGACCGGCTGCTCGAGCTCTCGCAGCGGGTGTGGCGCGACCGGGCGTACGGCGACCTGTGGTCGTACATGCTCCTTGCCGAGGGTGTCATCGACCTCACCGGCGAGTTCGATGTGAAGGTCTACGACCTGGCCGCGCTCGTGCCGATCGTCGAGGAGGCGGGCGGGCGATTGACCTCGATGACCGGCGAGCCCGGGCCCTGGCACGGCAACGCGCTCGCCACCAATGGTCGGCTGCACGACGAGGTGCTCGCCGTGCTGAACCCCGAGCACTGAGGAGTCGACCACGTGGAACTCTGTATCTTCACCGAGCCCCAGCAGGGCGCGAGTTACGACGACCAGCTCGCCCAAGCACAGGCCACCGAGCGCCTCGGCTTCGACGGCTGGTTCCGTTCCGACCACTTCCTGGCCATGGGCGACACCGATCCGCTGCCCGGGCCCACTGACGCCTGGGTCACGCTCGCCGGCCTCGCCCGAGAGACGAGCCGTGTCCGGCTCGGCACGCTCGTCTCATCGGCGACGTTCCGGCACCCGTCGCTGCTCGCGATCCAGGCGGCGCAGGTCGATGCGATGTCTGGCGGACGCGTCGAGCTCGGGCTCGGCACCGGGTGGTTCGCCGAGGAGCACGAGGCCTACGGCATCCCGTTCCCGACGAAGCGATTCGGCCTGCTCGAGGAACAGCTCGAGATCGTGACCGGGCTCTGGTCGACTCCGGTGGGCGAACACTACGACTTCGCGGGCGAGCACTACACGCTGGCGCACTCCCCCGCTCTCCCGAAACCCGTGCAGGATCGGGTGCCCGTGATCATCGGCGGCGGCGGCCCCGAGCGGACCCCCGCGGTCGCCGCGCGCTTCGCCGCCGAGTTCAACCTCGGCTTCCGTTCTGAGGACGCGATCGTGCTCGCGTTCGACCGGGTCCGCCGTGCCTGCGAGCAGATCGGCCGCGATCCGGCGACGCTGCGGACGACGGTCGCGTTGCCCACGGTCGTCGCAACGAGCGACGCCGACTACCTTCGCCGGCTCGCCGCGATCGACGCAGACGTCGACACGTTCGCCGACGTGAACATCGCTGGGTCTCCGGATGCCGCGGTCGAGAAGCTCCTCCGCCTCCGCGAGCTCGGGGCCGACCGCGTGTACCTGCAACTCGTCGACCTGCGCGACCTCGAACACCTCGAGTTGATCGCCGCCGAGGTGGTGCCGCACCTACGCTGACCCGCCGCGGCGTCGCATCATCCACTCATGACAGCCCGACGATGCGCCCCTCCTCGTCGACGTCGAAGCGCTCACTCGCGGGCACCTTCGGCAGCCCCGGCATCGTCATGATCGTGCCCGTGAGTGCGACGACGAAGCCGGCTCCCGTGCGCGGCACGAGGTCGCGTACCTGGATCGTGAAGCCTTCGGGGGCACCGAGCAGGCTCGCGTCGTCCGAGAACGAGTACTGCGTCTTGGCGATGCAGACGGCAAGGTCATTCCAGCCGTTGCGCTCGATCTCGGCCAAGCGCCGTCGGGCCGCCGGTGCGAACTCGACGTCGGCGGCGCGGTAGATCTCGCGCGCGATGGTGCGGATCTGCTCCTCGATCGTCGCGGCCGCGTCGTGCAGTCGCGTGAACGACGTGGATGCCTCGGAACGGTCGACCGTGTCGAGCACCAGCGCAGCGAGCTCGTCGGCGCCGTCTCCCCCACCGCCGCGCGCCCAGACATCGGACACCGCAGCCGGAATGCCGGCCTCGCGTGCCCAGGCGAGCACGCGTTCACGCTCCTCGTCGGTGTCAGTCGGGAACGAATTGATCCCGACGATCGGCTCGAGTCCGAAGCGGCGCACGTTCTCGACGTGGCGCATGAGGTTCGGGAGTCCGGCCTCGACAGCGTCGGCGTCGGGCCGATCGACGTCAGCCAGCGCGATGCCGCCCTGCATCTTGAGCGCACGAAGCGTCGCGACGACCACCACAGCGTCGGGCACCGTGTCGGCCACGCGGGTCGTGATGTCGAGGTACTTCTCCATGCCCAGATCGGTGCCGAAGCCGGCCTCGGTGACGACGACCTCGGCGAGGGAGCGAGCGGTCGTGGTGGCGATGACCGAGTTGCACCCGTGTGCGATGTTGCCGAAGGGGCCGCCATGCACGAACGCCGGCGTGCCCGCGATGGTCTGCACGAGGTTGGGCTTGATCGCGTGCAGCAACAGCGCGGCGAGGGCGCCCTCGGCGCCGAGATCGCCTGCCGTGACGGGCACGCGATCGTTCGTGAACGCGACGGTGATCGCGGCGAGCCGCCGCTTCAGGTCGAAGATGTCGGTCGCGAGGCACAGCACCGCCATGATCTCCGAAGCGGCCGTGATGTCGAAGCCGGCCTCGCGCGGCACACCCTGGGACGGGCCGCCGAGGCCGATCACGATGTTGCGAAGCGCGCGGTCGTTGACATCGAGCACGCGCCGGAACGTCACCCGCCTGGGGTCGATCCCGAGCCGGTTGCCGTGGTGCAGGTGGTTGTCGACGAGCGCGACGAGTGTGTTGTTCGCCGAGGTGATCGCGTGGAAGTCGCCGGTGAAGTGCAGGTTGACGTCCTCCATCGGCAGCACCTGGGACTGGCCTCCTCCGGCGCCGGTGCCCTTCATGCCGAGCATCGGTCCGAGCGACGGCTCACGCAACGCGACGATCGTGCGGCGTCCGGCTCGGGCGATCGCGTCGGCGAGCCCGATCGACATGGTCGTCTTGCCCTCCCCCGCAGGCGTGGGACTCATGCCGCTCACGAGCACGAGCCTGCCCCGTGCCCGTGACGTCAGCTTCGCGACATCCACCTTCGCCATGTATCGCCCGTAGGGCTCGATGGCTTCCGGCGGAATGCCGACCCGGTCGGCGACCTCCTGGATGGGCCGCAGGTGCGCGGCGCGGGCGAATGCGAGGTCATCCACTGCCACTCCTTCGTGTCGTGTCGCGTTCGGGAGCGGATCATTCCGGCCGAGGGCGCTGCTGGCACGCTATCGATCGTATGCATGCGCACGCAATGCGGCCCTGAAATGGCGAAGGCCGCCCACAGGGCGGCCTTCGATTCCACGACGTGCGACAACGGCTCGGCCGCCGGAGGCGACGCCCCGACAGCACTATGTGGAGATGGGGGGAATTGAACCCCCGTCCATCGCTGTGATTCCACGCCTTCTCCGGGCGCAGCCTATGCAAGCGTTCTACTCGGCCCCGACCTTTGCCATAGGCACCTAAGTCGACAGGCCCAGCCTGAAGAAAGTCCCGCACGTCGCTCAGGCGACGACGCGCAGCAAGTTCCCTAGATGACGCCAGCGACCGGGGCGGGAACACACCCGGGCTGACGGACTATCGGACTCGCTTAAGCAGCGAGGGCGAAGTCAGACTGCGTCTTATTGGCAGTTATTGTTTTTCAGAGATCGTTAACGAGATAACCCTGAATCCTCGGCCCGCTTCTCGTGGGTTCGCAGGCGATGTCGAAACCGATCATCCCCATGAATCACCTCGCCGGTCGAGACCGGTTCGGAGGGCCGTTGTCACACGCTGTGGAATTTCCAATCCGCGCACGCCCGAGGGCAGCGCGGCCTTACAGACTACAACAGACGAAGTGGCGGTGTCATTCCCTTCGGCCGTTCGAATCTGCGCCAGGACGTATGCTGAGCGCATGCCGACCACGATCGCCGTCACCGGCCGCGCGGAGGAGCGCATCGCGCCCGAGCTCGGCGTCGTCTCCCTCTCGGTCGGTGCACAGGGCCCCGGCCGCGACGAAGTGGCCGCGCGCACGAGTACGGAGCACGAGCGGTTGCTGGCCGCGGTCCGCGAGCTCGAGGCATCCGGCGCCCTCGACACCTGGTCGGCCGGTCAGCTCAGGGTGTGGTCGTACCGCCCCTGGAACGCCGAGGGCCGACAACTTCCCGTCGTGCACCAGGCGAGCGCTGACGTCGAGGTGATCTTCGCCGACCTCGCGAGGCTCGGCGAGTGGGTGGGCCAGTCGGCCGCGTCCGCCGAGGTGACGATCGGCGGCATCGACTGGAGACTGACGGATGCCACGCGCCGACGTGTGCAGGAGGCCGCCCAGCGGGGCGCCGTCGCCGACGCCCTCGCGAAGGCGCGCGTGTACGCCTCCGCGCTCGACTTGGGCACGCCCGTCGTGACGGAGCTCGCCGACCACGGCCTGCTGAGCGTGACGCCGATGCCGATCGCACACGCGCCCATGATGATGCGTACCGCCGCCGATGTCGGCGGCGCCCCCGCGACTGAGTTCGCACCGGCGCAACTCGTGATCGAGGCATCCGTCGACGCACGGTTCACGGCGGAGTCCGCCTGATCGTTGCTTAGGCGCGGGAGCGCATCAGCCGTCGACGACGACGAGCAGGCGTTCGAGCGCCGCGAGCTCATGGAGTTCGAGCCCTGCGGCCAGCAGGTATTCGCGGGTCGACCCGTGCGCGCGTTCGACCGTGTCGATCACGCCCTCGATCGCCTCGCGAGGACTGCCGCCCATGAGCACTCGCAGCTCAGGCGTATCGGGCACCCCGTAGCGCCCGACCATCGTGATCATCTGCTCGAGCCATTCGCCCGCGAGGTTCTGCTCGGTGCGCACGTAGTCGTCGACGACCGCGTCCCGATCGACACCCACAGCCAAGAGGGCGAGCGCGATGACGATGCCGGTGCGGTCCTTCCCTGCGGTGCAGTGCACCACCACTGAGCGCTCTCCCGCACTCGCGATCTCGCGAAGTGCGCTCACCACGACCGACCGATGCTGGGTCACGATGCGTTCGTAGAGCGCATCGAGCGAGATTCCGCGTGCCCCCTGCGAAGCGCCCGAACCCTCGAACACGGGGAGCCGCAACACCTCGACGTCGAGCCCGTCGAGGTCGTCTGGCATGACCGCCGCCTCGTTCTCGTCGCGCAGGTCGATGATGATGCCGACGCCGAGGTTACGGAGTTCGGCGCGACCGGCCTCGCCCAGCGCGTGCAGTCCGTCAGAGCGGAACAGGACGCCCCCGCGCACCGTGCCGTTCTGCGCCGGGAGCCCACCGACGTCGCGGAAGTTGTAGGTGCCGGGCACCGGGATGCGCATCGAGGTCGTCATCGCGAAGAGCCTACCTGCGACGTCGGCGAACTAGTCGCCCAGATTCCGCCGGCTCGCCATGGCCCGGTCGGCCTCGCGCTTGTCCTGGCGTTCACGCAGGGCCTGCCGCTTGTCGTACTCGCGCTTGCCCTTTGCGACGGCGATCTCGACTTTCGCGCGTCCATCGGTGAAGTAGATCTTGAGCGGCACCAGCGTGTAGCCGCCCTCTTTCGTCTTGTGGCTGATCTTCACGATCTCCTGTTTGTGCAGCAGGAGCTTGCGTTTGCGGCGCGGCGCATGGTTGTTCCAGGTGCCCTCGGTGTACTCGGGGATGTGCACCGCATCGAGCCACATCTCGCCGCCGTCGATGAAGGCGTAGCCGTCGACGAGCGACGCACGCCCCTCACGAAGCGACTTCACCTCGGTGCCGGTCAGCACGATGCCCGCCTCATAGGTGTCTTCGACGGTGTAGTCGTGGCGTGCCTTGCGGTTGGTCGCCACGACCTTCTGACCGCGTTCCCTGGGCACGGCGAACTCCTCGACTCGATGATGGATGCCGCCGGCAGACGCCGAGGCAGCGTGCCAGTCTAGCGGATGCCGCCCCTTCGACAGGCCCGGGGAGCGCCGCCGACTCGACTCAGACCTTCAGGTACCTCGTGATCGCGATGCCGGCCGACACCGCCGCGAGCAGCACGCCGACGACGATGAGCAGCGGCACGACGATGAACGCGTCGGTGAGGCCGACGAACGTGAACGACAGGTTCGAGGCGAGGTACCCCTGCACGAAGAAGTGCACGATCGCGACCACGGCCCCGCCTGCCAGAAGCGATCCGAGCAACCCGGCGAACACGCCCTCGAGCACGAACGGTGTCTGGATGAAGCGGTTGGACGCCCCGACCAGTCGCATGATGCCGAGTTCGCGCCGCCGCGAGAACGCCGAGAGCCTGATCGTCGTCGCGATGAGCAGCGCCGCGGCGACGAGCATGATGGCGGCGATGGCGATGGCGGTGTAGCTCGCGGCGTTCAACACGTCGAAGATCTGGTCGAGGTACCGACGTTGGTCGACCACGCCCTCGACGCCCGCAAGGCCCGCCAGGCTCTCGACGATCACCTCCGCCTGTGATGGATCGACGAGGTTCACCCAGAATGTCTCGTTGAGCACCTCGGGCGTCACGTAGTCGGCGGCCGGGGTGCCCTCGAACTGCTGCTGGAAGTTCTCGAACGCCTGCTGGTGGTCCTCGAAGTAGAACTCGTCGATGAACGGGGCGAGGGTGTCGGAGCCGAGCTGCGACTCGACGGCCGCCTTCTGCTCCTCGGTCGCCTCGCCGTCGGTGCAGCCGGCGGCGGTCGACACCGAGGTGCACAGGTACACCGCCACCTGGGCGCGGTCGTACCAGTAGTTCTTCATCTGCGCGATCTGCAGCTGCATCAGCGCCGCAGTGCCGACGAACGTGAGCGAGATGAACGTCACGAGCACGACGGAGACCACCATCGAGGCGTTGCGGCGCAGCCCGTTCGCCGCCTCGGAGAGCACGAGTCCGAACCTCATCGCGTCGGGCCCACTTCCTGCTCGTCGTCGCCCTCGCGCGGCCCGCCGGGCGCGCGCAGTCCCAGCCGTTCCGCGAGGGTCAGGTGCTCGGATGCCGCAGGGTCGGGTTTCGACGCCGCCGCACCGGCGTTCGACTCGGCCGCCGGTTCGGCACCATCGCCTGCCGGCGTGACCGGCAACGACGCGGTTGCGGCCGCGGTGATCGCCGCCGCGGCATCCGTCACCTCATCCCGCTCTTCAGGCTCGACGTAGAGCGGGCGCTTCTCGTCCATGACCTTGCGCCCGACCTTCGGCGCGCTGGCTTTCGGGGCGGCGGATCTCGGTGCAGAGACGTTGGGCGTGGCGTCGTGTCGCGGGGTGGCGGGCGTGGTCGTCTTCGCCGGCGTCGATCGTTTCGCGTTCGCCGTGCCTGCGCCACCAGCCAGCGCGACCGCAACGGCGTCCTCGTCGGCGGCACGGGCTCGGTCGGAGGCGGAACTGCCGTCCGAGGCGACTGCGACCACTCCGACCTCGTCGCGTTCAGCCTCGGCGGCGGCGTCGGCATCGTCGACCTCCGAGCCATAGCCGGCTGCACGCTCATCACGGACGATATCGCCAGCCGAGAGCTCGATGACACGGCGTTGCATCTGGTCGACGATGCCCGCCTCATGAGTCGCCATGACGACCGTGGTGCCGCTCGCGTTGATCCGCTCGAGGAGCGTCATGATGCCGGCGCTCGTGACGGGGTCGAGGTTTCCCGTCGGCTCGTCGGCGAGCAGGATCTGCGGCTTGTTCACGATGGCGCGGGCGATCGCGACCCGCTGCTGCTCGCCACCCGAGAGCTCGTGCGGCATCCGCTTTCCCTTGCCGTCGAGGCCGACGAGCTTCAGCGTCTCGGGCACGGCCGACTGGACGAAGCCGCGGGACTTGCCGATGACCCGCAGCGTGAACGCGACGTTCTCGTAGACGTTCTTGTTCGGCAGCAGCCGGAAGTCCTGGAACACGACGCCGAGATCACGTCTGAAGTAGGGCACCTTGCGGCTCGAGATCGAGCCGAGATCCTGCCCGAGCACATGGATCCTGCCCTTGCTCGGCTTCTCCTCCTTGAGGATCAGTCGGAGGAAGCTCGACTTACCGGAGCCGGAGGCCCCGACGAGGAAGACGAACTCGCCGCGGAGGATCTCCACCCCGATGTCGTTCAGGGCGGGTCTGGCCTGACCCGCGTAGGTCTTGGTGACGGCGTCGAATCGGATCATTTCGGATCGAGCCTAAGCAGCGCAGCGCCGATCGGCACCCGCGACTCGCCCAACTCCCAGCGAACGACTCGATGGACAGGGCCGTGTGGTCGGCCTATTCCTGCTTGCGCTTGCGCCACTTGATGCCGGCAGCGATGAAGCCGTCGAGGTCGCCGTCGAAGACATGGCTCGGGTTGCCGACCTCGAAGTCAGTGCGGAGGTCTTTCACCATCTGGTACGGCGCAAGCACGTACGAGCGCATCTGGTCGCCCCAGCTGGCGGTGATGTTGCCTGCCAGTTCCTTCTTCTGAGCCGCCTCCTGCTCGCGCTGGAGGAGCAGCAACCGTGCCTGGAGCACGCGCATCGCCGCAGCGCGGTTCTGGATCTGCGACTTCTCGTTCTGCATCGACACGACCGTGCCCGTCGGGATGTGGGTGATGCGCACCGCGGAATCGGTCGTGTTCACCGACTGGCCGCCGGGGCCCGACGACCGGAAGACGTCGACGCGGATGTCGTTCTCGGGGATCTCGACCTCCTGCGCCTCCTCCATGAGCGGGATGACCTCAACCGCGGCGAAGCTCGTCTGCCGCTTGCCGGCAGCGCCGAACGGGCTCATGCGCACGAGTCGGTGGGTGCCCGCCTCCACGCTCAGGGTGCCGAACGCGTACGGCGCGTCGATTTCGAAGGTCGCCGACTTGATGCCCGCCTCTTCGGCGTAGCTCGTGTCCATCACGGTCGAGGAGTAGCCGTGCTTCTCGGCCCAGCGCAGGTACATGCGCATGAGCATCTCGGCGAAGTCGGCGGCGTCGACGCCACCCGCGCCGGCGCGGATCGTGATGACAGCAGGACGATCGTCCCACTCCCCGTCGAGGAGTGTCTGCACCTCGAGGTCTCCGATCGCCTTCTGCAGGGCGACGAGCTCGGTTCGTGCCTCGGCGGCGGTCTCTTCGTCGGCGGCCTCCTGCGCCATCTCGACGAGCACCTCCAGGTCGTCGAGACGGGAGTCGATGCCCTTCACCCGGGCGAGCTCGGACTGCCGGTGGCTGAGTGCGCTCGTGACCTTCTGCGCATTCTCGGTGTCGTCCCAGAGGTCTGGGGCACCTGCCTGTTCTGAGAGACGGGCGATCTCAGCCTCGAGGGCGTCGACATCGACGACGGAACGGATGTCTCGGAATGTGGAGCGCAGCGCGGCGATCTCCTGCGTGAGGTCAAGGTCCAACATGGCCTTCCCAGCCTAGTCGCGCGTGACCTCGTCGTTGCGCGCGCCGGTGTACCGTCGATTCGATGACCGAATCGCCGCCCCCGTTCTCGTGGCGCTCGATCGTTCTCCCGGCATACCTTCCGACGTTCCTGTTCTCGTTCGGCGAGGGCGCGATCATCCCGGTCATCCCCGTCGTCGCGACCGACCGCGGCGCCTCGATCGCCCTCGCGGGCCTCATCGCCGCGATGCTCATGGTCGGCGAGCTCGTCGGCGACCTTCCGGCCGGATGGCTCGTCGCGCGCATCGGCGAGCGCAACGCCATGATCGGCGCGTCGCTGCTCGCCGTGATCGGCATCCTGATCGCGCTCGTGTCGCCGTCGGTGACCGCCCTCGGCATCGGCGTGTTCCTGCTCGGCCTCGCGACCGCCGTGTTCGGCCTCGCACGACACGCGTTCCTCACGAGCTACGTGCCCGGCCGGGTGCGCGCCCGCGCACTCTCGACGCTCGCCGGCGTGTTCCGGGGCGGATGGGCCGTCGGACCCTTCGTCGCCGCCGCGATCATCGCGTGGACGGGTTCGTCGGAACCGGTGTTCTGGGTGCTCGTCGCCGCGTGCTTCGCGGTCGTCGTCGTGCTGATCGTGCTGCCCGACCCCGAACGGGTGTTCGGCGCCGCGCGACTCGCCCGCGCGGCATCCGTCGCCGATGAGGTGCGCACGGCAGGCCAGGCCCAGGCGGATGCCGCATCGCACGGCGTGTTCCGGGCGATCGTGACGCACCGCGCGGTGCTGCTGCGCATCGGAAGCGGGGTCGGACTGCTCTCGGCGATCCGCGCCAGCCGCACCGTCATCCTGCCGCTGTGGGCGGTGTCGATCGGGATGCCGCCCGAGACCGCCGCCCTCGTGATCGGCATCTCGGCGACGATCGACTTCGCGCTCTTCTACGTCAGCGGCCAGGTGATGGATCGGTTCGGGCGACTCTGGAGCGCCATCCCCGGACTCGTCGGTCTCGGCACCGGGCACCTCGTGCTCGCGTTCACGCATGACGCCCCCGGTAACGAGGCGTGGTTCACGGCGGTCGCGGTGCTCTTCGGTGTGGCGAACGGACTCTCGAGCGGCGTCATCCTGACGCTCGGCGCCGATCTGGCGCCGAAGGCCGATCCCGCGCCATTCCTCGGGGCGTTCCGCACCATGGCCGATGCCGGACAGGCGGCCGCGCCGCTCGCGCTCGCGGCCATCACGTCGGCCGTGTCGATCATGGTGGCGACGGCAGCCATGGGCGTGCTCGGCTTCGTGGGAGCTGCGATCCTGTGGCGATACGTGCCGCGCTACGTGCCACGGCATCCGCCGCACCCCGACTGATGATGACGCACGGCCGGCGTTGACGCACGGCGGTCACTTCGACTCGCCGTGCTCCTCGAGTGCGTCGAGCGCGGCTTGCGCCGCCTCGACGTCGTCGCGGGCGCGATCCGCCGCGGTCGCCGCTTTCGCCCGCACTCGCTCGGCCTCTCGCTCGTCGCGCTCGGCGTCCGCGATCTCGGTGCGCAACTCCTTCAACCGGGTCTCGAGGTCGTGTCGTTCGTCGCGCAGTTCGTCGGCATTCCACTCCGCCGCGTGCAGCAGGTCCTGTGCCTCTTCGAGCGCGCGCTGCGCCGCATCGGCTCGGTCGCTGGCCTCGCGTAGGTCGGCCTCTGCCTGTTCGCGCTCGGCGCGCTGGCGTTCGGCACGTTCCGCCTGCTCCCGTTCGGCGCGGTCCTGTTCGGCCTGCCCCGCTGCCTCACCTCGCCCCGACCCGCCGCCCTGCTCACGTGTCGGTGCACGCGCCGACCCCTTCGTTCGTGCCGCGCGTGTCGCGCCCGACGACCGCTCCGCCTTCTTGGCCTTCCGGCCGGGACCGGCACCGAATGCCTCCCCCGCTACCGCGCCGTCGAGGTCGACGTCTTCGAACCCGACCGCCTGCAGGCTCCGCACGAGGCGCCCGGTGCGCAGGGCCTCCCCCGCCGCCTCGTCGACCGTCGCGGCGATGAGGGTTTGCTCGACGTCGTCGAGCACGGCGCGCGAGGGCGGGCGGTCTGCGGCATCCGCGATCTCGGTCGCGCTCGCGAGCGCCGCCGAGACGAGCTTTCGTCGTTCAGAACCGATGCTCGCGAGCGTCTTGCCGTCGCCGGCCGCCTGCGCCTCGCGAAGCTCGGCGCCGAGGCCAAGGAGCTCATCGATCGTGTCGGCGTGCGTGCGCACGAGCTGGTTCAGGATCCAGGCACTCGGTGACGGCTTCTTCAGCTCGCCGATGCGAGCACCCAGCTCGCGATCGTCGGCCTTCGCCTCCTTCGCGCGTACGTTGCGCGCAGCGGTGAACTCCTCTGGCACGAGGGCGTAGAGCTCATCGGCCACGGCGGTGATCGGATCGGACGCCATGCGCTCCATCATGGCCCGCCTGTCTCACCCCGAGAAGGCGAACAGCGCGAGCAGCACACCCTGGCTGACGAACACGAAGCCGCCCAGCACGAGTGCGGTGAGCGACACCCACGATGGGCCGGTCGCCGGATCGCGCTTCAGTTGGCGCCGTGCGATGAGCGCCAGCACGACCGCGCCGGCCGCGACGACGAGCGCGAAGATGGCCGGGAGGAAGATCGAACCGACCGCGAGCACGAGCGCAATGATGGCCACCAGCGACGTGCGCCGTGGTGGCCGGGTCGCGCCGTTGAAGCGTTCGAAGCTCATGCTCAGCGCCCCGTGACCTTCTCGACCTGCATCACGAGGATGACGCGATCGGCCTTGTCGGCTGGTGCCTGCGCGCCGCTCTCGCCGTAGCGACGTGCGAGGTGCACGTAGAACGCCCCCTCTGGGTCGGGAATGACCTCGGCCAGGCGCCCGCGCACCTCGACGTACTTCTGCGGTCGATCCGGGTCCAGCGCTTCCAGCGTCATGTGCGGGTTCTTCTGGAGATTCCTGAACTTGGCGCGCGTGGTGGTGTGCGTGAACCGGATGACGCCGGCTTCGCCGTCGAACTCGAACCACATCGGATTCACCTGCACGCTTCCGTGCGGCCGCACCGTGGCCAGGTGTCCGAAGACGGGTGCGGCGAGGATTCGGGCGAAGTGGTCATCGAGCTCTGCGGTCATGCTCCCAGTCAACCGCACGGCGCGTCCGTGCGATGCACCGGCGGCGTGCCGGTACATTCGGCCTCAGCATCTCGTTCGATCGGCGTGCGCACTGGACGGAGGGAAGATGGACCGGTTCGAGGCGGCGCAGTTCGGCTTCCTGGAGTTCTCGTCGTTCGAGGGCCGCATGCCCGGGCGAGCCGTTACGTCGCGCGCCGAGGTGGATCCGCTCCTCGAGGAGGTCATCGCTGAAGAACTCAGCGTCTTGCGCGCCGTGTTCGGCGATGGGGCGGAGTACGCGGTCACCCGCGGTCGGTCGTCGCAGCCTCGCGTGCTGCATCGGCTCGAATGCTCGGTGCTCGAACCGCACCTCGACCGCCGTGCCCGCTGGTCCGAGCAGCACCGCAGGCGGCTGGTGGCCGATCACCGCTATCGACTCGAACTTCCGACCCTCCTCACCCGTGAATCGGCACGCGGCCTCAGCGGGGTGCGGAGTTGCAAGGTGTGCTGGCCGAACGTGCACGGCACTGACCCTCACCCGGTTCGTCGCCTGAAGGCGCGGGGCCTTCGCTCGCATCACGTCGGCCACGTGCTGTCGACGGAGAGCGGTGGTTCACTCGGCACCATCATCTCGGCGGCTCGGCAGCCCCACGACGACCGCGGTGGTGCCGAGCAGGCCACCATCGAGGTCGTCACCTCGTCACAGGCGTACTCCTACTCGCCGTCGGAGTCGGTGTTCATCTGGGACCTCCCGACCGACGCGACGGCCCTGCAGCGGAAGATGCAACTGTTCGAGCGCCTGCGCTGAGCGAGCTGCGATCAGTGGAACACCGACCGTGCCGTCACCGTGACCTCGATCGGAACCGCGACGGGCACCAGCTCGGTATGGATGGGCGCCCGCCAGACCGCGCGCACGGTGACGGTGGCGCTTCGCCCGTCGTCGGATGCCGCTCGCACGAGTTCGAGGCCATCGAGATCTGTCGCGGCATCCGCGAGGTAATCGGCGGCGGCACGACGCACCTCCGGGTCGTCGAGCGTGATCGCGAGGCGGTCGCCGTCGATGCGCACGGCATCGAGTGCCCAGGCCTCGGCCGCAGCGAGCGCCGCGCCGTCGGCCACCGTGAACAGGCGCTTGCGTTCGAGGTACAGGGTCGTCGCCGAGGCCACCACCATCACGATCGAAAGGCCGAGGAAGCAGTAGAAGATCGCCAGCAGCAGGGTCGACCCGTCTTCATCACGCATCAACCGCCGGCCGATGTTGCGAATCATCGAACGGCTCCGACGAAACGCGAAACCGTCTGCGTCGCGCTCGCCTCGACGGGCACGGTTCCCACCGCGCTCAGTGCCAGGAAATCGGGAACGAGCGGCAGTTCCACGCGCGCCGCCACCGAGACACTCACCCGGGCTCCCGCCTCACTGCAGTCGGCGCGATCGCAACGTACGGTGACGGATGCCGCGGCCGCATCGATCCCGTAGTCGGCGAGCGCGACCTGCACCGCACGAGCCACCGCGGCATCCGATTCCGACGCTGCGGTCGCCGCCACCGCGACTCGGGCCGCTTGTCGTGCCGCGCCCTCGACCCCGAGGGCACCGGCCTGGATCGCCGCGAGCGCAAGCACGAGGTAGACCAGCGGCACCAGGAGGATGATTCCGACGGTGAGGAACTCGAGGGATGCCGACCCGCGTTCGCCTGCGGTGGTGGCAAGTGCTTCGGTATACCGACGCTTCACCGTTGCGGGCTCACTCGAGCGTTTCGATCGCGGCATGGCCGGCGACCTCCAATCCGCGTGGCGGACCGAGGAGCCCGACGACGGGAAGCGCCGCGCGCACGGTCACCTCGATCGCCGGCA
>JALYWB010000064.1 GCA_030852935.1 Actinomycetota bacterium
AGCAGGGCGAATCGAATGAGCTTGTCCATCGCCCACGTGCCGATGTGCGTGGCGCTCATGTAGCGGATGTTCGAGAAGTCGAACGCGAGCACGGCGCCCAGGTCGGATGCGTCGAGCTGCACCTTCAAGCGGGCGAGCCGGGCATCGCGCAATCGCTCGAAGTCGACCCGCTCCTCCCAGTCGACGGCGTTGGTGCCGGTGGTGCCCGTGCTCTTCATCGAGTCCTCCTGTTGCGTACAGTTGTTCGGCGCGAGCTGTACGCGCGTACAGTACAGCTTAACAGGAAAAGCCGATGAACCTGCGGGTCACGTCCGAAAATGGTGTCGCCCTTTACAATGGCGGCATACAGGGGCGTGGCGGGCGAGGATGTTGGCGGCTCCACGGATGCATGCGGATTGGGAGCGGAAATGCCGGACAGCCTTGGGGAACGTCTTCGAGAAGCCAGGACGAAGCGGGGGCTCAGCCTGCGCAGCGTCGCGCAATCGCTCGGCGTCTCGGCGAGTCTCATCTCACAGGTGGAGATCGGCAAGACGCAGCCATCGGTCGCGACCCTCTATGCGCTGGCCAACCATCTCGGTGCGTCGCTCGACGAACTGCTCGGCATCCCGGCAGGGGGCAGCCAGCCGTCGCCGTTGCTCGGCAACGGCAGTTCTGTCTTCCCCGATGTGCAGCACGCCGCCGACAACCCCGTGATCGAGATGGAGAATGGCGTGCGCTGGGAGCGCCTGGCCGCCGGCTCGGGCGGTCCGGCCGATGCGCTGCTCGTGACGTACGAGCCCGGAGCGAGCAGTTCGATCGAGGGGAAGCTGATGCGGCACGCGGGCGTCGAGTACGCCTACCTGCTCGAGGGCGAGCTCACGTTGCACCTCGAGTTCGACACGCACGTGCTGCGGCCGGGCGACTCGTTGCAATTCGATTCGGTGCGTCCGCACCTCTATTCGAACGAGGGCGCGACGCCCGCGAAGGGCGTGTGGTTCGTGTTCGGTCGACGACAGCAGAACCAGGCGATGCGGAATGCTCCGGGCGGCGAGCTCGCCGAGCCGGGCGCCACGGTCGGATCGGCGGTCGATGTGCTCCGCGCGATGGATGACCTCGGGGCGTGACCACGCCGCTGCGGACAGCGCGGCGTGCATGGCTCATCCGCGGGCGTGAACTGCCTGACGCGGCTCATCGATCCACGGATCGACGAGTGTCTTGATCTGCGACGAGCGTCCTTCGAGCAACGGTTGCAGCGCTTCGTCGACCACGAGGTCGAGCGGGATCACCTCGTGCGCGAGGTCGGACCAGTCGGGCCTCGTGCCGAGCAGGCGCACCGCCTCGGGGAAGTCATCCGCGAAGACGTGCGCCACGGTGCCGATGATCGTGTACTCGCTGAGCGTCCACCGACCGAGCGGCAATGCCGGCTCGCCGCGTTGGATGCCGATCGGCACGATCGTCGCGCCGGGCTTCGCCGCATCGAGCACCGAGGCCAGGCCCGGTGCTGATCCACTCACCTCGAAGAAGACATCGGCATCCATGCCGAGTTCGTCGAGACGCTCGGTCAGGGTGGCCGAGCCGGCCTTCAGGGTGGCGGCCGCACCGAGCCGTGTCGCGAGCTCGAGCCGGTCGTCGTTGAGGTCGACCACCAGCACGCGGGCGCCGGTGGCCGCCGCTGCGAACGTGACGAAGGCGCCGATGCCGCCGACGCCGACGATCACGGCGTCCTGGCCCGCGCGCAGTCCGCTGCGGCGCACGGCGTGCACGCCGATCGCCATCGGCTGCGTCAGCCCGAGCGTGTCGAGCGGAAGGCCGGAGTCGGTGACGTCCAGCACGATGTTCGCCGGTGCGGTGACGTAGCCCGCGAGACCGCCGTCATGGTGGAAGCCGAGGGTGGTGTAACTGCGGCAGAGGTTCGTGCGGCCCTCGCGGCACGGCTTGCACTCGCCGCACGCGACTCCCGCACCGCACACGACGGTGGCGCCGACGGTGGGCGAGCTCACGCCGGCGCCGACGGCTGCGACGGTTCCCGTGAACTCATGACCGAGCGTGACGGGCGGACTCGCGAGCACGAGGCCGCGCCCGAACTCGGTCGCGTCGCTGCCGCACACGCCGCACACGGCGACCCTGATGAGCACTTCGCCGGGTCCAGGCTCCGGAACCGGCTTCTCGTCGACCCGGAGATCGCCGACCCCGTGCAGCACCGAGGCGCGCATCGTGGTCATCTGAATCCGCCGTCGGCGACGGGCAGCTGCACGGCGGAACGCTCGGCGATCATCCAGCCGAGGTGCTTCTCGTACACCGCCTTGTGCGCCGGGTGATCGAGGTACGCGTCGAGCCCGGCTGCATCCTCGACGATCGCAGCGACGCCGTAGTCGGCGCCGCCCGGACGCAGGTGCAGGTTCGGACCTGCTGCGTACGAGCGGATCTCGGGAATGCCTCCCGCCATCTCCGTCAGCGCGTCGGTGAGCGCGGTGACATCGGCCTCGGTGATCTCGTCCTTCCAGCGGAAGGTGGCGATGTGGAGGATCATGGGTTCTGCTCTCCTCGTCGAGATTGTTCAGTTCTGATGTACAGAGGTGCCTGCTTCCCCCAAATTATCAGGCGGTCTCGACATCCGTGTACATCACTGCTGTATTCTTGGGCCGAATTGTCGACGAAGGAGCCGGAATGGGCGACCCACGCATCGCGGTGCTCGGAGCCGGGGCGAACGGTGCCTCGATCGGCGCAGACCTCACCGCGGCCGGGCGCGATGTCGTGCTCGTCGAGCAGTGGCCGGCGCACGTCGAGCGGATGCGTGCCGAGGGCCTGCGCATTCTCTCGCCCGAGGGCGAGTTGCACGTGCGTCCGCGCACGATGCACCTCTACGAGGTCGCCGAGCTGACCCACGACTTCGACGTGGTGCTCATGGTCATGAAGGCCTACGACTCCAGGTGGGCGGCCCAGCTGATCGAGCCGTACCTCGCAGCGGACGGGCTCCTGGTCGGCGTGCAGAACGGTATGACGGCCGGCGCCATCGAGCAAGTGGTCGGGCCGCAGCGCACGATGGGCGCGGTGATCGAGTGCTCGGCGACCATGACCGAACCCGGCGTCGTGCATCGGCACACCGGGATTTCGCGGTCGTGGTTCGCCGTCGGTGCCCTGCCGAACGGGCCGGTCGGGCGAGCTGACGAGATCGCCGGGTTGTTGCGCCACTCGGGCACGGTGCAGCTCTTCGACGACATCCAGGCGGCCAAATGGATGAAGCTCGTGAGCAACTGCACGCTGCTGGTGACCTCCGCGATCCTCGGCCTGCCGATGCTCGACGCGCTGCACACGCCCGGGTTCCGGGGCGTGATGGTCGCAGCGGGCAACGAGGCGCTCGCCGTTGGCGCCGCGCTGGGGCATCCGCCGCTGCCGATCTTCGGACTCTCGGGCGACGAGCTCGCGAACCCTGACGAGATCGTCGAGATCATGACTGACAAGCTCTTCGCGGGCTTCGTGGTGCCGGGTGCCACGACCACGGTGCTGCAGGATTGGGGCAAGGGGCGGCACAGCGAGGTCGACGACCTCAACGGGCACGTGGCCGCGCGAGGCGCGGAGCTCGGCGTGCCGACCCCCGTGAATCGCGTGGTGGTCGAGCTCGCGCATCGCATCGAGCGACGCGAGCTGGTGCCGGGCATCGAGCTTCTCGGCCCGATGCTCGGCGCCCGGGAGTGAGCCTGCGCGGTCACCGTCCGGCGCGGATCGCCTCGAACAACTCGGGGTGATGCGCAAGGCGGCGCCTGGTGCGGCGGATGTGGCCGGCGAGCACGCGCTCGGCATCGTCGATGTCGCCGTCGCGCAGGGCCGCGACGATCAGGTGGTGCTCGTCGTGCACGATGCGGCGGGCGTCGTCGTCGATCGACTTGCTGTACGCGCGGCGATAGGGCTGGGTGGTGTTCCACAACTTCACCACGAGCTCGCCGAGCTGCGTCGTCGTCGCGCCGGCGTAGCCGCCCAGGTGGAACTCGCGATCGAGCGCGAGGAAGTCGTCGACGTCGGATGTCGCGGCCATGCGCTCGGCGAGATCCTGCAACCGATCGACGTCCTCCGTCGCCAGCGTCGGCGCGCTGAGGCGGAGGAGCAGCGGCTCGAGCCGCTCGCGCATCTGGTAGATCTCCTCGCACTCGGCGAGCGTGAGCTCGGCCACCCACGCGCCGGTGTTGGCGACGAGGGTGACGAGCCCGTCGTGCTCGAGCATGCGCAGCGCCTCGCGCACCGGCACGCGGCTGGCGCCGAATCGCTCGGCGACGTCCTCCTGTCGGATGCGGGTGCCCGGTGGATACACGCCCTCGAGGATGCCCTGACGGATGCCCTCTGCGATGCGTGCTCCGGCGTCGCCGTCGCGGGTCGCCCGCTTGGATTCCATGGTCGACATTGTGCCGTGACCGTCAGCGGCTCGGGTTCGCGGGGTGCCAGAGGGTGCGCTCGAGTCCCTGCTCATATGCCTTGCCCTGCGGGAAGCTCACCAGTTCGAACTGCATGCCCCATGGGCTGAGGAAGTAGACCCAGCGCTGCCCCTCGCTCGCGTTGCGGCTCGCCGTGGGATCGCCGAGTACCCGGATGCCGGCCGACCGCAGGTACTCGACGGCTTCGTCGAGGTCGTCGACGTAGAGGGCGAGATGGTGGCCGCCGAGGTCGCTGTTGCGCGGCTGGCCCGCCTGACCGTCTGCGGGCTCGTACTCGAACACCTCGAGGTTCGTGCCATTGCCGAGCCGGTAGAACCGCAGGCGCCGCATGACGGTGCGCGAGTGCACGTTCAGGTGCTCGCGCATCCAGTCGCCCTCGTCGAACGCGAACGGCCCCAGGTCGTAGAAGCGCTCCGCCCCGAGGATCCCGACGAGGAACTCATCCGCCTCCTCGAGGTCGGGCACGGTGAAGCCGATGTGGTCGGTACCGCGCATCCCTGGCAGTGGCATGCGATCCTCCTTGATTGGATACAAGCATGCGCCGGATGTCCCGATTTGTCGAGTCGTGGCATCCGTTCTCTTGTGATTGGATGCAATCGTGAGTAGTGTCGGCCGTATCGCCGTCCGCTGGGACGCACCCTGTCAACGGAGAATGAGGGACGATGCCGGAACGCACCCGCCTCGAAGGGCTCGCGCCGTGGGTCGAGCTCACGACGACCACCGCCGACTGGAGCGCCGCCGATCCGGCTCTGCTCTCGGGCATGCTCGCCCAGCTGCACCTCATCCGCGCCTTCGAGGAGACGGTGCTCGAACTCGCGGCAGAGGGCCTCGTGCACGGGCCGGCGCACTCGAGCATCGGCCAGGAGGGCGGCGCCGTCGGATCGATCATCGGGCTGCGCTCGAGTGACGCCGTCAACGGGTCGCATCGCGGCCATCACCAGTTCCTCGCCAAGGCGCTCACGCATGTCGAGGGGGGCCGGCATGATCTCTCGGCCATCGTCACGCCTGCAGTGCAGGAGGTGCTGCAGAAGACGCTCGCCGAGATCCTCGGTCTCGCACAGGGCTACTGCAGTGGCAGGGGCGGGTCGATGCACCTGCAGTGGTTCGACGCCGGTGCGCTCGGCACGAACGCGATCGTCGGCGGTGGCGCACCGATGGCGACCGGCAACGCGTGGGCGCAGAAGCATTCGGACACCACCGACGTGACGGTGAACTACTTCGGCGACGGTGCGAGTCAGATCGGCTCGGTGCTCGAGAGCATGAACCTCGCCTCAGTCTGGAAGCTGCCGGTCGCCTTCTTCATCGAGAACAACCTCTACGGTGTCTCGACGCACGTGTCGGAGATCAGCGCCGACACCCGCTTGTCGGTACGCGGCCAGGGCTTCTCGATCCCGGCGTGGCGCGTCGACGGCATGGACCCCCTCGCCGTGCACCTCGCGATGCGCGAGGCCGAGGAGCGGATGCGCGCGGGCGAAGGTCCCGCGGTCATCGAGGCCGAGGTCTACCGCTACTTCCACCAGAACGGGCCGTACCCGGGCAGCGCGTTCGGGTATCGCACGAAGGAGGAGGAGGCCGAGTGGCGGGCACGGGATCCGCTGCTCCGCGTCGCAAGCGAGATGGAATCGCTCGGGCAGCTCTCGCCCGAAGAGGTCGCCGCGGTGCGCGAACAGGCCCAGGAGGCGATGCGCGCGGCATCCGCTCAGCTGCTCGAAGCTGATCCCGACACCGACGGCAAGCGACGCATCCGGCCCGAGCTCTGGCCCGACCCCGCCTTCGCCGACGTGGGCGTCCGCGGTGACACGAGTGAGCTCGATGGGGCGCGCACGCTCGAGCCGATCGGTGCCGACGCGCCGATGGCGCCGACGAAGTTCGTCGATGCGGTCGCCGCCGTCATGGGTCGGCGCATGGAGGAGGACCCGCGCATCGTCGTGCTCGGCGAAGACGTGCACCGCCTCGCCGGCGGCACGAACGGGGCCACCAAGGGGCTCGCGGCGCGGTTCCCCGGTCGGGTGCTCGGCACGCCGATCAGCGAGAACGCCTTCGCCGGCCTCGGCGGAGGCCTGGCGCTCGACGGTCGATTCCGGCCGGTGGTCGAGTTCATGTATCCCGACTTCATGTGGGTCGCCGCCGACCAGGTGTTCAACCAGATCGGCAAGGCACGACACATGTTCGGCGGCGTCAACCCCGTGCCGCTCGTGCTGCGCACGAAGGTGGCGATGGGCTCGGGCTACGGGTCGCAGCATCTCATGGACCCAGCCGGGATCTTCGCCACCAGCGCAGGCTGGCGCATCGTGGCGCCCTCGACGGCCGCCGACTACGTGGGCCTCATGAACGCGGCCCTCGCACTGGATGACCCGGTGCTCGTGATCGAGCACATCGATCTCTACGGCGTGGCCGACGAGATTCCCGAGGGCGATCTCGACTACCAGTTGCCGTTCGGCAAGGCCGGCATCCGTCGCACCGGCGATGACGCCACCATCATCAGCTACCTCTCGATGGTGCGGCACTCGCTCGAGGCGGTCGAGCAGACCGGCTTCGATGCCGAGGTGATCGACCTGCGCTGGCTCGATCGTGCCTCCATCGACTGGGACACGATCGAGGCATCCGTGAAGAAGACCAACGCGGTGCTCATCGTGGAGCAGGGCGCCATCGGCACGTCGTACGGCGGATGGCTCGCCGACGAGATCCAGCGTCGCCTGTTCGACTGGCTCGACCAGCCGGTGCAGCGGGTCACTGGCGGCGGCGCGAGCCCGAGCATCTCGAAGGTGCTCGAGCGTGCGGCGATCGCCCGAACCGAGGAGGTCGTCGCCGGCATCGAACGGCTCCGCGCCGGAATGGGCGGTGCGTGATGGCCACCGTCGTGCGGATGCCCGAGGTGCTCACCGGTATCACCGAGGCCGCCATCCAGGCCTGGCTCGTCGAGCCGGGTCAGGATGTTGGCGTTGGCACGCCGCTCGCCGAGGTCGAGACCGAGAAGGCGGTCGTGGAGTATGCGGCAGAATCTGCCGGCACGGTGCTGCAGTTGTTGGTCGAGGCGGGCGCGTCGGTGTCGATCGGTGACCCGATCGCGATCATCGGTGCGGCGGGCGAGTCGGTCGACTCGGTCGACGTTCCGGATGCCGCGGGGCCGGAGTTGCCGGATGCCGCAGGGCCCCAGTCGCCGGATGCCGCAGAGCCCGACGCGCCCATGACGGCCGCAGCCGAGGCCTCGATTCCGGCCACCGGCACGATCGCCGACCCCGAATCGGGCGCGCCGGTTGCCGATCGAGATGCGGAACCGGCAGCCCCGGCTACCGTGGAGGACGAACGGGCAGGTCGCGCGATGGGCATCGGACCAGGAGCCTCACCAGTCGCCGACGACGGGCGCCGCTTCGCGAGCCCCATTGTTCGGCGGCTCGCGCGCGAGCAGGGCGTCGACCTGTCGCGCATCGTCGGCACGGGTCCGAATAGCCGTATCGTTCGTCGAGACCTCGAGACCCAGGCATCCGGCCAAGCCGCCCCCACCCGGCCTGCGCCGTCGGCCCCGCCACGGGATGGCGCACCGGCGACCACGGCACCTGCGGCCACGCCGGCGGGTGAGACCGAGGACGTGCCGATCACGCCGATGCGGCGCGCCATCGCCCGGCGGGTCACCGAGAGCACGTCGACGGTTCCGCATTTCTTCCTCACGGCCGACTGCCGCGTCGACGAGTTGCTCGAGCTGCGGCGTCGCGTGAACGAGGCTTCGGCGGTGCGCATCTCAGTGAACGACTTCGTGCTCAAGGCGTGCGCCGGTGCGTTCACCGACGTGCCCGAGGCGAACGCCACGTGGGGCGACACGGTCATCCACCGTCATCACGCCGTCGACATCGCCGTCGCCGTGACGATCGAGGGCGGCCTTGTCACGCCGGTGGTTCGGGGAGTCGAACGCCTCAGCCTCAGCGAGGTGGCATCCACCGTCGCGGACCTCGCCGAGCGGGCCCGCGG
>JALYWB010000065.1 GCA_030852935.1 Actinomycetota bacterium
GTCAGGCGGCGGGAGCAGTTGCTCGCGCCGCCTGACGCTTTCTCCGCCCGGATGACCCAGACGCGGGTTGTCGACGCCTTCGCCACTCGCGCCACGCGCGCGAACCGTCACCAGGTGGGGTTGTCGCTGCCGAACGCGCGCGGCGCCCGCTCCCACCCGATACGCACCCCGGGCACCTCGAGCGGTGCCGGCAGCACCCGCACCGGACCCCACTCGGTCTGCAGCAGTTCGCCCTCGTCAGGCTCATCGCCGACGAAGCGGGCGGCTCGCGGTAGGCCACGGGCGTCCTCAAGCATGGCTGCGGTGCGCGCCAGTGAGAGCCGGGCGGTCGAACCGGTGCCCTGCTCGAGCCTGTCGCGCAGGCCGGTGAGCACGGCGGCCGCCATCAGGTAGCCGGTGGCCTGATCGAGGGCCTGCACGGGGAGCGGCACGGGACGATCGCCGGCGGCGGCGCGCATGCCGGCATCCGCGATGCCCGACGACATCTGCACGAGGCTGTCGAAACCCCGGCGCCCCGCCCACGGTCCGGTGAATCCGTAGGCGTCGAGCGACACGTCGACGAGGCCCGGCCGGGTGCCGCGGCGCACCTCCGCCCCGAGGCCGAGACGTTCGAGCGCGTCACCGCGGTAGCCGTGCACGACCACGTCGGCCTCGGCGAGCAGGCGCTTCAGGTGCGCAAGCCCCGCAGGGTCGTGACCGTCGAGACGGGCGGTGCGTTTGCCGAGGGTCATCTCGGGGGCGAGGGCGGGTTCGTCCCACGAGGGCGGGTCGATGCGCAGCACCTGCGCGCCGAGCCCCGCGAGCAACCGGGTCGACACGGGGCCGGCGAGCACCCGCGTGAGGTCGAGCACGCGCAGCCCCGCGAGCGGACGCTCGTGGGTGGGACGCCAGGCCGACTCGACGCGATCGGGGTCGGTCGCCTCGCGCGCCACGAGCGGCTCCTGGGCCACCGCGGCGCCCTGCGGATGCCGACGCCACTCCTCGGGACGCCGCATCGTGGCGGCGCATCCCCCCTCGGCCACGACGGCGGCCTCGAGCTCGTCGGCGCTCCAGATTGATACGGCGCGCGCCACGACCCCGCGCTCGGCCTCCACGCCGAGCACGCGCAGCACGGCGTTGCGGTGGTGTTGCGCGTTCGTGTGCAGTCGGATCCAGGCGTCGGATGCTTCGTAGTCGCCCGCGATGTCGTCCCACGCGGGTGGCGCCACCCATCCGACGGGGCGCACACCGGCACGGAACCAGGCGTCGGCACGTTCGCGCGGCACGGTCGCGATCACGCCCGGGATGCCGCCCGCCGCCATGAGCGCGGTGAGCGCGGCACCGGCGGCGGCGACGGATGCAGCCGCCAGATCAGACACCGGGTAGGCCGACTCGAGACTCGCCCGCCCGGTGACGTTGACGTTCGTGACGTCGACGCCCAGCGCGTCGGTCATCTGCTGCCGAAGGTGCGCATCCGCTGAAGCAGCCATGGCCCGACGCTACCCGGGGCGCGACGTGCGGCATAGGGGCCGCACCGGCAGCCGCGGCTTCTGCACGCCGCGCTCGACGCTGCTCGACGCCCGTTTCGCGCGATTGCTGAGACGCGACGCGGGCGTGGTGTCTCTCAGCCGCCGTCACCTGCAGGGTGCGAGACTGGGCGGGTGAGCGACGACGAGATGCCCCGCGAGCTCGCCGACTACGAGCCGGGCGAGGTGCGCACACCCCCCGGTGAGCGCATGCAGCGGATGCGACGCGTCGTCGTGGTGGTGGCGATTGTGGCGCTGGTGCTGCCGGGCGTGCTGATCGGCGTCTCGACGGCGAGCCGCACCGCTGAGCTGGCGTGCACCATCGTCGGCTCGAACGAGGCCCCGGGTTCCGCCTCTGAGGCGCGTTTCGAGCTGACCGGCGCGGAGGGGCCCGGCTGGTACTGCTACGCGACCGCGTTCGGCGGACGCGAGGTGCAGTTGCGGTTCCTCGGGTTCATCCCCGAGGTGAAGGTGGTGTCGACGCCGGGCGTTGGGGTGTGACCCGACCCCGAGCGAACACGGTGTTCACCCGGGGCCGGGTCGCCTCGCCGCCACGCGCCGACGACGACGACGAGGCAGCTGTTACGCGAGTGCCGACCGGAAGTCTCGTGCAGCCGACATGAGCTCGACCACGCGGGCAGGATCGACCGCGTTCTCGAAGACCCCATCCTTCTTGAAGTAGGTGCCGACGATCGCACCATCGGCGACCGAGAGCTGATCGGCCACATTGTGCGCTCGCACACCCGTGTTGACGAACACCGGTGTATCGCGGGCGGCCTCCTTCACGAGGCCGAGTGCCTGGGTGTCGGTGGGGGCACCCGCGGTGAGACCCGACACGCAGATCGCGTCGGGCCGAGTGGCGAACACTGTTGTCTCGGTCAGTGAGGTCAGGTCGCGGTCGGCGAGGTAGCGTGCCGACTCGGGAACGATATTGAAGAATAGCTTCACATCGGACGCATCGATCCGGCGGCGGTGACGGGCTGCGGCGCCGACGTTCGTGTCCCAGAGGCCGAAGTCGCTCGCATACACGCCGGTGAAGATCTCGCGCACGAACGAGGCGCCCGTGGCGGCGGCCAGATCAATCGAAGCCGTGCCGTCCCACAACACGTTGACGCCGAACGGCACGCGGATGTCCTCCCGCAGTTCGCCGATGACGCGCGCCATCGAGATCGCGGTAATCGGTTCGGTCTTCGTCAGATACGGAAGGCTGAATTCGTTCGAGATGAGCACGCCGTCAACACCACCGGCTTGCAGGTCATCGAGCTCGCGCCGAGCGCGGTCAACGATGGCACGGACCCCGGATCGGCTGTCGAATCCGGGGTCTCCGGGCAGCGGCGTCAGGTGAAGCATCGCGATCACCGGCTTCGCGTCGGTGAACATTTCTCGCATCCAATCGCTCATGTCGATCGGGTCCTCATTTCATGGTGTGTCGGTCAAATGTCGGCGCATGCGAACAGAAACTAGCAGGATTGCGGGGAAAACCAAACACGGTATATGTTTGGTCGCACACATTCGAACAACGAGGTTGAAGAGATGAATCGGCTCCAACGCCAGGCCCTGATCGTCGAACACCTCGCCGCACACGGCGAGGTGACCGTCGCCGACCTCTGCAAGCGGTTCGAGACGTCCGAGATGACGATCCGCCGCGACCTCGCAGACATGGACCGCGCCGGGCTGTTGCGCCGTGTGCACGGCGGGGCGATCGCGGCGGAAGGGCGCTCCTACGAGCCGCCGTTCTCCCTGCGCTCGACGCAAGAGCGTTCCGCCAAGGAAGCGATCGCGGCGCGGGCCCTGTCGTTCATCGACGACGGGGACAGCGTCGCCCTCGATGTCGGGAGCACCGTGCTGGCTCTCGCGCCCCTGCTGGCGCAGCGGCGTGGCCTGACGATCGTCACCGCGAGCCTCCCGGTGGCGCAGCACGTCATCGACGCGCTCACCGTCGGCCGGGACTGCCGCCTCATCATCACCGGCGGCGAAACCCGCGCCGGCGAACTCTCCATGGTCGGCGACCTTGCCCAGCGCACCTACCGCGAATTCCACGTCGACAAGGCCTTCCTCGGCATCGGCGGCGTCAGCCTCGACGACGGCCTCACCGACTACAACGTCGAAGACGCGCTCGTGAAGCGCGAGCTCCTGAAGTCGGCCAAGAACGTCTTCGTGCTCGCCCACGGCGCGAAGTTCGGGCGCACGAGGTTCGCAGCAGTCGGACCGCTCGACCACGTTGCGGCGTTCGTCACCGACCGCAGCGCACCGCCCGATGTCGTCGCTGGACTCGCTGAGCGGGGACACGAAGTCCACGTCGTCGCCGGCGACTGAACACCCGACCGCCAACCACCCACAAGGAACAGGATCACAACCGTGAAGAAGGTCTACATCGTCTGCGCAACCGGAATCGCCACCTCGACCATGGTGCGCATGCGTGTGGAGGAGTACTTGAGCTCACAAGGCATCCGGGCCGCCTTCTCCCAAGCGCGCGTCGGTGAACTCTCCGCCGACCGCATCGACGCCGACCTGATCGTCGCGACCACCGGCATGCCGCCGGAGTTCTCGAAGGTTGTGCCGGTCGTCAGCGGGGTTCCCTTTCTGACCGGGATCGGCGAAGAAGCCGCTCTCGAGCAGATCAAAAAGGCGCTGACCGAACCCCGTTAGCCCCTGCATCCATCAACAGAAAGTCCACCATGCCAGACATTCAGACGATACTCACCGCTGTCGGTGACTTCCTCAACGGACTCGGCCCGACCGTGGTCCTCCCCGTCATCATCATCATCCTCGGCCTCATCCTCGGGATGAAGATCGGCGCCGCGATCCGCAGCGGCCTGACGGTCGCTGTCGGCTTCGTCGGCATCTTCCTGACCGTGGGGCTGCTTGGCTCCACCGTCTCGGCCATCGGAGAGGCCTTCGCCAAGAACACCGGCACGGGCCTGCACGTCATCGACATCGGATGGCCCGCGGCGTCGTCGCTCGCCTTCGGTTCGCCGATCGGCTACCTCATCATTCCGATCGGTCTCGTGCTCAACGTGATCCTGCTGCTCGTGCGTGCGACGAAGACGCTCGACGTCGACCTGTGGAACTTCTGGCACATCGCATTCGTGGGTGCCCTCGTGCAGTTCATCACGGGCAACTTCTGGATCGCCCTGTTCGCGGCCATCGTGGCCTTCGTTGCGGCACTGTTCCTGGCCGACTGGTCGGCCCCGCTCGTCGAGAAGTACTACGGCATGCCGGGCATCTCGATTCCGCACCTGCAGTCGGCCGGATACATGCTTCTTGCCGTGCCGTTCGCGATCCTGCTGCGCAAGATCCCGGGCCTGCGCCAGATGAAGCTCAACCCCGACACGACCCGCCGCAAGCTGGGCCTGCTCGGTGAGCCCATGGTGCTCGGCTTCATCATCGGTCTCATCCTCGGCATTGTCGCCGGACAGGACGCCGGTACGGCGCTCGGAACGGCGATCACGATCGCTGCGGTCATGCTGCTCATTCCGCGTATGGTCGCGATCCTGATGGAGGGCCTCACCCCCATCGCCGTCGCCGCGCGCAAGTTCATGAGCAAGCGCTTCTCGGGTCGAGAGATCTACATCGGGCTGGATGCCGCCGTGCTCGTGGGGAGCCCCGCGGTGATCGCCGCAGGCCTGCTCATGGTGCCGGTCGAGATCCTGCTGGCGATCGCCCTCGTACCGCTTGGGAACGAGACGCTGCCGTTCGTCGACCTCGCCGACGGCGTGTTCGTGGCGGCGCTACTCGTGCCGCTCGTGGGCGGCGACGTGATCCTGACGGTCATTCTCGGCGCGATCGTCATGGGTGTTGGGCTCTGGTTCTGCACGCAGATCGCGCCGGCCGTCACGCAGATGGTGACTGCATCGACCTCGATCGACTTCCCGAGCGAGTACAGCTCGTTCACGGTCATGAGTGACGGGTCGGTGCCGCTCTCCTACGGGGCGTTCTACCTCTTCCAGACGCCCGTCATCCTCGCCATCATCGTGAGCCTCGCGTTCCTCGGCCTTCTCTTCTTCCTGAAGCAGAAGTTCCCGCTGGGCGAGAGGCTGCTGCCGGTGCTCGTCAACGCGGCAGGCGACAGCCTGGTCGCGGTGCCGGCCGGTCGTGGCTCGGACGTGTCGTCTGACGCGTCAGACGATCGATCCGATACTTCGAAGTGATTCCCGGAGGGGCGCCGCAACGCCGGCGCCCCTCCTCACCTCCCACACACGAAAGTCTTCACACCATGCCGACCCGGCCGCCGCTCCACGTGAGCGCCTCCATCGTGACTGCAGATCTGCTGCGGCTCGAAGGCGAGCTCGACCGTCTGCTCGCCGCGGGCGTCGAGAGCATCCACGTCGACCTCGAGGATGGCGTCTTCGTTCCCGAGTTGAACCTCGGCATCCGGATCGCAGACGCCGTGGCACGCTGGGGGCGCCTTCCCGTGGACGTGCACCTCATGGTGTCCGACCCGGAGGGCGTACTCGAAATGCTTGAGCCGCTGCGGCTGCGCACCGTGGCCGTGCACCTCGAATCGACACGGTATCCCCGCCGCGTACTGGCTCTCGTGAAGGAACGCGGATGGCGGGCAGCCCTCGCCGTCAATCCCGCGAGCGGCGCACCCGAACTGGCCCGGCTGGCCCCGCACGTCGATGAGGTGCTCGTACTGACGACCGAGCCCGAGGGGAGCTCCGCCTCCTTCCTGCACGCAACCCTTCCCAATATCTCGACCACCGTCGAGCGAGCTCGCGCATGGGGGGCGAGCGTCGTCGTGGACGGCGGCGTCTCCGCCGAAAACGCCGACGCGATCGCCCTCGCCGGAGCGGACGCCGTCGTGGTCGGACGGGCGTTGTTCGCGTCCGCCGACCTGCCGGCTCTCGTCGCCCGCATCTCGAAAGGAGCCGCATGAGCGGCCTGTCCCACCTCATCCGCCCCGAACTCGTGGTGATCGACCCGCCGGCGCGCACCGCCGACGAGACCATCGAGTCTCTCGCCCAGTCGCTCGTCGACGCCGGACTCGCGCACGAGGGTCTCATCGCGGCCGCGCTCGTTCGTGAGGCGGACTTCCCCACCGGACTCGTCCTCACGGGACCAGCCAACGTCGCCATCCCGCATGCCGACCCGGAGTTCGCGCAAACGCCTGCGGTTGCAATCGCCACGTTCACCGAACCGGTGCTTTTCCGCCGCATGGACGACCCCGACGAGCAGATCCCTGTGCGGCTCGTCGTGTTCCTCGCGCTCACCGACGGCGCCTCGCAACTTCAGACCCTGCGATCGCTCAGTACCCTCTTGCAGGACGGCGCGCTTGTCGCCGCAGCGCTAGAGGCTCGCACGCCCGAGGCGCTCATCGCTGCGCTCACGACCGAGGAGACGGCGGCATGATCGACTGGATCGTCGACAACCTCCTCGGCTCCTGGGGCCGCCCGGCCGTCGAGTTCTATCTCGAGTACGCCCTGCCCATCAACCTTGTCGTGGTGGCCTACGGGGTCGCCCTCGTTGCATGGCACCTCCGGCTCCGGCCGTACCGTCGTGCCGCGGTGCGCGAGGTTTCGCGCATCCTCTGGAGCCTCGACGTGGTGCGCCGCGCTCCCGGTCAGGCTGCGCGTTCACCCCACGTGCGTTCCACGCTCCTGGCACGCCTCGACTGGACGAACGTCGTGCGTGAAGCCGGTGAAGGTGCTCTGGTCGCGGGCCGCTGGGGGTTGTGGCCCCGTCGGGCGAGTGCGGCGACCCTGCCCGGGCTCCTCCCGCTGGACGAACTCGTGCGCGATGCGCTCGCGCGCCCCGCCGCCCCGGCCGTCACTGCCTGACCCGCATCCGCATCCCGCATCCCCTTCCTTCACCCTGGAGTCGCCTCACTATGCCCACTCGTGCCACCGCCGTCGTCGCGTCACGCATCGGCCTGCACGCCCGCCCCGTCAGCGTCTTCACCCGAGCGGTGCGCGCCACCGGGATCAGCGTGACCATCGCGCGTCCCGGCGAGGAGGGGGTGAACGCAGCGAGCCCCCTCCTTGTGATGTCGCTCGGCGTCGCCCACGGGGATGAGGTCGTACTCGAATCGGATGCGGCCGACGCTGACGCCCACCTGAACGACCTCGCGCGCCTGCTCGAGAGCGAGCTCGACGCGTGAACGACACCCTCGACACGGCCACCATCCACGGCACGGGGATCGGGCGCGGTGCTGCGCTCGGTCCGGTGATGCGGATGTCGGCTCCGCTGCCGGAGCCCGTCGACGAGGGGCCCGTCGCGGAACTGCGCCTCGCGCTGGCTCAGGTTGAACAGGCCACCGCATGGGTCGCCGCTGAACTGCATGCGCGAGCCGAGGCCGTCGATGAGACGACCCGCGACGTGCTTGAAGCGCTCGCGGACCAGGTCGCCGATCCCGCGCTCATCGATGACGTCAGCGAGCGTCTGCGGGCAGGGCGCAGCACCGAACGCGCGGTGTGGGAGGCGTTTGCCGCCTTCCGCAGCATCCTCGAGCGGGTTGGCGGCTATCACGCGGAACGTGCCGGCGATCTCGCCGACCTCGACAACCGGGTTCGCGCGCGGTTGCGCGGCGTGCCCTCGCCGGGCATTCCGACCTCGGCCGAGCCTTTCGTGCTTGTTGCCCACGACCTCGCGCCGGCCGACACGGCGCTGCTTGATGTGTCGAAGGTGCTCGCGATCGTGACCGAGCAGGGCGGGCCCACCTCGCACACCGCGATCATCGCGCGGGCCAAGGGGTTGCCCGCGGTGGTCGGCGCGGCCGATGCCGCGGACCTACGGGATGGCCAGGTCGTCATCGTCGACGCGGCGTCAGGCCAAGTGCGGGCCAATCCGTCCGAGCGGGAGGCTGCCGACGCGCGTGAACGAATCGCCCAGCGTGCGGCGCGGGAACGCGGCACAGCGCATCCGGGACGAACCGCGGACGGTGTGGCAGTGCCTCTCTTGGCGAATCTCGGAAGCCCTGCGGAGGCAACGGATGCCCTCGCCGCGGGCGCGGAGGGTGTCGGCCTGTACCGCACCGAACTCGGGTTCCTCGATCGGCAGCACGCACCCAAGCTCGATGAGCTGCGCGCGGGCTACACCGAATTGCTGCGCGCGTTCTCCGGTCGCAAGGTTGTCGTGCGGGTGCTGGACGCGGGCGCGGACAAGCCGCTCGCGTTTCTCGGGCTGAGCGACGAGCCGAATCCGGCGCTGGGCGTGCGGGGGTTGCGCGCACTGCGACAGACGGAAGATGTGCTGCGCACCCAACTCGCCGCTCTCGCTCATGCTCAGGCCGACACGGGGGCCGAGCTCTGGGTGATGGCACCTATGGTCGCCGATGTAGAGGACGCACGTTACTTTGTGGACCTCGCTCGCTCGAGCGGCATCCGCACCGTCGGCGCGATGGTGGAGGTGCCGTCGGCGGCACTGCTCGCCGATCAACTACTGGAACACTGCGACTTTCTGAGCATCGGCACGAACGATCTCACTCAGTACACGCTCGCCGCCGACCGGCAGTTGGGCGACGTGGCGCGCTACCAGGACCCCTGGCACCCCTCGGTGTTGCGACTCATCGCGATGGCGGCGGACGCGGGCGCTCGGGCGGCCAAGCCGGTGGGTGTGTGCGGCGAGGCGGCCGCGGATCCCCTGCTTGCGACGGTGCTCGTCGGGTTGGGCGTGAGCAGCCTTTCGATGTCACCAGCTGCGTTCGAAGACGTACGCGAGGAACTCGCGGCCGTCACGACGGCGGAGGCAACCCGTCGGGCACAGGCGGCGCTCGGTGCGAGCTCGGCAGCGGATGCGCGGGCCGCTGCGCAGGCGACGTCAGTCCCCTGAGCCGACGCGGCGGCTCAGGCGGCGCCGTCGAACATCGAGGTGACCGATCCGTCGTCGAAGACTTCGTGGATGGCGCGCGCGATGAGCGGGGCGATCGGCAGCACGGTGAGGCGGTCCCAGTGCTTGTCATCGGGAAGCGGCAGGGTGTCGGTGACGACCACCTGGTCGATGAAGTCGGACTGCAGGATCTCGGTGGCGGGGTCCGAGAACACGGCGTGTGTGGCTCCGACGACGACGTTGGTGGCGCCGTGTGCCTTGAGCGCTTCTGCGGCCTTCACGATGGTGCGGCCGGTGTCGATGAGGTCGTCGACGATGAGGCAGGTGCGGCCTTCGACGGGGCCGATGATCTCGTGCACGCTCACCTGGTTGGGCACGAGCGGGTCGCGTCGCTTGTGGATGATGGCGAGCGGTGCGCCGAGTTTGTCGCTCCAGATGTCGGCGACACGCACACGACCCATGTCGGGGCTGACGACGGTGAGGGTGGCCGGGTCGAGGTGGCCTTGGAAGTGTTCGAGCAGCACGGGCATCGCGAACAGGTGGTCGACGGGGCCGTCGAAGAAGCCCTGGATCTGCGCGGCGTGCAGGTCGACGCTCATGATGCGGTCGGCGCCGGCCGCCTTGAACAGGTCGGCGACGAGGCGGGCCGAGATCGGTTCGCGCCCGCGGCCCTTCTTGTCTTGGCGGGCGTAGGGGTAGAAGGGGGCGACGACGGTGATGCGTTTCGCGCTGGCACGCTTGGCGGCATCCACCATGATGAGCTGCTCCATGAGCCACTCGTTGATGGGGGAGGTGTGCGACTGGATGATGAAGACGTCCGTGCCGCGGATCGACTCGCCGAAGCGCGCATAGATCTCGCCGTTCGCGAAGGTGCGCGCATCCGTTTCGACGAGCTCCGTGCCGAGTTCGAGAGCGATCTCCTCAGCGAGTCGGGGGTGTGCGCGCCCCGAGATGAGCACGAGACGCTTCTGACCGCTGGTCTTGATGCCGGACACTTCCCCGTTACCCGCTTCCCTCGGCGCCGTGTGTCTCGAGTCTAGTGGCGGGCCGAGCGGTCACGGCTCCCGATCGCGTCTACCAGCACGAGTGCAGGCGCACGCGCTCGAGCGCGCGGCTCAGGCGGTGGCGCGGAGGCGCTCGAGCGCTCGGCTCCTGCTGGGCAGGGGGGTGCGCCGCAGCACGCCGTCGTCGTCGGGGTGTTCGAGGGAGTAGGTGCTGCCCTCGCGTCTGATGCGCCAGTTCCGGTTGTGCAGCAGCAGGTGGCAGTGGCGGCACAGGAGCACACCGTCGTCGATGTCGGTTCGGCCGTGGTGTTCTTCCCAGTGATCGATGTGATGTGCCTCGCACCAGGAGGGCGGTCGGTCACACATGAGGCATCCGCCGTCACGGACGGCCATGGC
>JALYWB010000073.1 GCA_030852935.1 Actinomycetota bacterium
TCGCGGTAGTCCTCGACGAGGTCGCCGAACTCCTTCTCGTTGCGCTTCTCCTTGCGGAACGCCTGCACAGCCCGAATGCCCGTCATCGACTCGACAAAGTGCACGATGAGCTTGGCGCTCGCGACCCGCGACCGTCGGAAGAGCGCCTGCGAGCGCAGCTGGAACCAGCGCGTCAGCACGGCGAGCGGCACGAGGGCGACCAGGATCACGACCGCAGACACCCAGTCGAGCAGGGCCAGCGCGATCGCCGTGAATACCATGTAGAGCGCGCCCCGCACCAGCTGACTGATGCCCTCATCGAGCAGCTCCCTGATCGCGTCGAGGTCACTGGTCTGCCGCGAGATGATGCGACCCGACGTGTACGACTCGTGGAACTCGAGCGAGAGCTTCTGCGTGTGCAGGAACACCCGGGTGCGCAGGTCGAGCAGCACCGCCTGGCTGATCCGCGCGGCCAGCCGGATGTACCACGCCATCAGGAAGGCGCCCGCGGCTCCGGTGAGCAGGTACGCGACACCGGCGAAGCCGACCGGCACCCAATCGCCGTCGAGCAGCGCGGGCAGGCCCTGGTCGATGCCGTACGCGATGAGCGCGGGCCCGGCGACCTGTGCACCCGTCGAGACGACGACGACGACCATCGTCATCCAGAGCCGCGCGCGCACCGGGTGCAGCAGTGATCCGAGCAGCCGCAGCGAGCGTTGCCTGATCTGCTTCGACTCGGCCTTGGTGAAGTCGTTGCGCTCCTCACCTTCGACACCCGTGACGGTGCTCATCGGGTCGCCTCCTCTCGTTCGATGGGTTCGATGCCGGTCGTCGCACTCGGCACGACGTCGACTGCGGCCGTTGTGACATCGATGACGGATGCCGCGGCCGCCTCGCGCCGCTCCTCGTCTTCGAGGCTCGAGATCACGAAGGCGTAGTGCGCCGACGTGCGGAGCAGCTCGGAGTGCGTGCCGACCGCCGTGATGCGGCCGTCCTCGAGGAGCGCCACCCGGTCGGCGAGCATGACGGTCGACGGCCGGTGCGCCACGATGAGGGCGGTCGTCGAGGCGAGCACGTCTCGAAGCGCTGCCTCCACGAGTGCTTCGGTGGCTACGTCGAGTGCCGAGAGCGGGTCGTCGAGCACGAGCACCGAAGGGGATGCCGCGACCGCACGCGCGAGCGCGAGTCGCTGGCGCTGCCCGCCCGAGAGGCTCATGCCCTCTTCCCCGACGGTCGTGTCGACGCCCTCCGGCAGGTCGTACGCGAAGCCGGCCTGCGCGATGCGCAGTGCCTCATCGAGCACGCGTTCGGCCTCCGCCCGCACTGCGGGGTCGTCGCCTGCGAGCTCGGGGCGGCCGAGCAGCACGTTGTCGCGCACGCTCGCGCTGAAGAGCGTCGCATCCTCGAACGCCATCGCCACGTGGGTGCGGAGCTCTTCGCGGGAGAGTGCACGGATGTCGACGCCATCGAGCGTGATCGACCCGCCGGTGACGTCGTAGAGTCGCGTGACGAGTGCCGTCAAGGTGGTCTTGCCCGAGCCGGTCAGCCCCACGAGGGCCATCGTCTCCCCCGGCTCGAGGGCGAGGTCGACGCCATCGAGCAGGTCGCTGAACCGGTCGGGCGCGTCCTGGTAGCGGAAGTGCACGTCGTTGAAGGCGAGCTCGCCGCGTGGCCGCTCGATCCCGACCGGTCGCTCGGGATCGGTGATCTGATTCTCGCTGTCGAGGATGTCGAAGAAGCGGTCGGTGGCCGTGCGTGCGTCCACCGAGAACGCCAGCAGGAAGCCGATCGACTCGATCGGCCACGCGAGCACCGTCGCCGTCGCGAAGAACGCGACGAGCTCTCCGACCGAGAGCGCACCCTGCGCGGCGAGCCAGACGCCGAGCACGAGGCACACCGCGAGGGCGATCGCGGGCACCACGAGGATCCAGGCCCAGATGCCTGCGTCGAGCCGCGCCTTCTCGATCTCGGTGCTGCGCAGCGATTCGGCCTGCGTGCGGAAGTTCGAGAGCGCGTGCTTGCCGCGCCCGAACGCCTTCAGCACCCGGATGCCGTGCACCGACTCCTCGACCGCGGTGGCAAGGTCACCCGCCTGGTCCTGGCTGCGCCGGGAGACCTCCGAGTATCGGCCCTCGAACCGGTAGCCGACCACCCAGAGCGGGATCGAGCAGACGAGGAACACGAGCCCCAGCATCCAGTTCATCGACAGGAGGATGCCGAGGCCGACCACGATCACGATGAGGTTCACGACGAGCAGCACCAGGCCGAACGACAACCATCGGCGGATGAGCCCGAGGTCGCTCACCGCGCGCGAGAGCAGTTGCCCGCTCGGCCAGCGGTCGTGAAAGCTCACTGGCAGGTCCTGCAGTCGTGCGTACAGCGCGTTCCGCATCCGCGCCTCGACCCGTGTGCCGGGGGTCAGCACGAACCAGCGTCGCAGCGCGATCATGCCGGCCTCGAGCACGCCGAGCCCGAGCACGACGGCGGCGAGCGGCCAGATGGAGCTCGCGTCACCGTCGGTGAGCGGGCCGTCGACGATCGCCTGCAGTACCTGCGGTATGGCGAGGGCGATGAGCTGCGACAGCAGTGCAGCGACCATGCCGGCGACGATGAAGGGCAGGGCCGGACCGGCGTACTCGCGCAGCCTGAAGAGCGCGCGCACCGTGCCGACGCGCGTCGATGAGGGAGCTGTGTGGTTCGGGGTGGCTGGCAAGGCCGGTCCTTCCAGGGGAGGGCGCCGAGACGTCGTGGGAGGACATCGAATCGGCGGGGTCAGAACGAGCAGACGCATCGAGGGCGTCGGGATGCGGACGAGCCGCGAAATCGAGCAGGCGGAGCCTGCGGGGCGTGACGGGAGCTACCCGGCGAGCGCCTCGACGAGGGATGCCGAGCGGGCAGCGCCACCGGCCGCGAGGGGGCGGGCGTAGCGATCTGTCTGCATGGTGTCCTCCTGCGTCGTCATCTGCGAACCTCACGACCGTCGGATCTCTCGCGGCGGCCAGCCCCCCAGACTACGGGCTCAGGCACGTCGCGTGCAAGAGCGCCGTGCCCGATATGCTGTGCGAATTCGTCGCCGCGCGAACGGATCCCCCCTGCCCATTCCCTTCCTCGCGCGAGCTCGGACCGACGAATAGAGGAGACCGCGTGGGAGCGACACGGACCGCCGTCGCGCGTGCGAGGGCGCGTGCCGGCGTGCTCGGTTCCGTTGCCGCCGTGGTCCTGCTCCTCACCGCGCTCGCCACCGGAGTCGTCGACTCACTCACGAGTTCGGGAGTCAGCGGGCTCCGTGACGGGCTCGCAACGGCATCCGGCGTCGACGGCGCCGCGCGCTGGCAGATCCGCACGGCGGGCGATGCCGAGGCACAGGCGGATGCCGCGGCATCCGTGCTCGACCGCATGCTCACCCCGCACGGGGCGACGTGGTCGAGGTCGGTCGAGACCGCACCGGTCGACGCCCTGCATGACGAAGCGCCGCTCGGCGCGGTGCTGCTCGCCGACGACGGCCTGTCCGACCGCGCAGAGCTCGCGAGCGGAGCATGGCCCGATGCACCCGAGGCAGTGGCGTCGGCCGCAGCCGTCGATGCCCTGCCGACGACGCTGCACGCGGCCGCCGCGGACTCGCTCGGCCTCGCCATCGACGACGTCGTCGAGTTGCAGGGCGAGGAGCCGCGACGTCTGCTCGTCGTCGGCACATGGACGCCTGCGGATCCGAACGATCCTCACTGGTTCGGCGAGCCGATCATCGCCACCGGTGCCGTCGAGGGAGGCGCCGGTCCATTCCTCGTACCGGAGCAGGCCGTTGCCGACCTCCCCGCGGCCACGATCGTGCGCTGGACGGCCGTCGCCGATGCGGCCGGCATGACACCTGAACGCGCCATCGACCTGCGCGCCGCCATTCCGAACGTCGAGCCCGCCCTGCGTGCAGAACCGGCGATCGGCACCGACGGGCTGGCCGCCCTCGGCGGGCTCACGGCGACCCTCGACCGCCTGCTCGCCGGGCTCGGCGCCGTGCGCGCCATCGCTCCGCTTCCGCTGCTCCTCCTCGCCTTCGCAGGGTTCGCCGCGATCGACCGGCTCGCGGCCCTCCTCAGCGCATCGCGCCGTGGCGAGACCGTGCTGCTGCGGGCACGTGGCGCCTCAGCCGGTCGCCTCGCCCGCGACACCGCCGTCGAGATCCTCGCCGTGGGATTCCCCGCCGCGGTGCTCGGTGCCGTCGCCGGCGAGGTGGTGCTCTCGATCCTGCGCCCCGGCGAGCCACGAGCCTGGGGTATCGCCGTGCTCGTGGCAGCCGTCACCCTGCTCGGCACCCTCGCCCTCGTGGCGGGCCGTGCCTGGCGCGACGCGACGCGGCCCGTCGTGCGTGCCGCGGGTGATGAGGTGGGCCGGATGCCGCGGGCCGCCGCCGCGGGCGGGGTCATCCTCGTTGTGGTGGCCGCCGCAGTCGCGCTGTGGCAGTTCCGGCTCTACGGGTCGCCGCTGGTGGCGAGCGCGACGGGCACGCCTGAGGTCGATCCGATCGCGGTGCTCGCGCCCGTGCTCGTGCTGCTCGCGCTCTGCCTGCTCGCGCTCGGCCTCTCCCGGCCGATCGGCGTGCTGCTCGAGGGCGCCGCCTCGCGGTGGCCGGGTCTCGTACCGGCGCTGCCGATGCGCCAACTGGCACGGCGGGCGAGCCTGTACGCCTCGGCCTCGCTCGTGACGATGCTCGCCGTGTCGGGTCTCACGCTGGCCGCGGCGTTCGCCGGAAGCTGGCACGCGTTCGACCGAGATGCAGCGGCCGCCGTGGTCGGGGGTGACGTTCGTGTCGCCTTCGCCGGGCGGGACCTCGTGCGGGGCGACGATGCGCGCTCAGCGACCGACCGGTTGGCAACCCTCGACGGCGTCGCCGCGAGCGCGCCGGTGTTCCGCGGCGAGGTGCGCATCGGCTCGGACCCGGCGATGCTCGTCGCAGTGCCGGCCGCGAAGCTCGCGGCCATCGCGCCGGGTTCTGACGTCGGTGCAGCGATCGACCAGCTCGCGGCGTCGGGAGATGCCGCCGCGCCCGACCTGCCGCGGGAGGCCGCAGCCGTCGAGGTCGACGTGACGCTCGAGGCTCCCGCGGGGACGCCCGGCATGGTCGCCGTCTCAGCGTGGGTGCTCGGCCCCGACGGGGCGGCCGCGCGGATTCCGGCCGGCACGTTCGCCGTCTCGAGCGGCGGCGGTACGGCGCGAGCCGAGTTGTCCGAGCGATCCGACAGGTCCGGCCTCGGCCTGCTCGGGTTCGACGCGGTGCTCACGGGATCGCAGGGCGTGGCCGAAGTGGTCGCCGGGTTCGGCGAGGCGGCGATCGACGGCGATGCTGCGGCATCCGTGGCGCTCGAAGCCGTCGGCGAGGTGACGTTGTCGGCGACCCGCCCGAGCGGGCGTGTGGCGACCACGGCCGCCCGAGACGCCGCGCCGGTTGCCGTGATCCTCGGGGGCGGACTCGCGAACAGTATCAACGCCGAGCCGGGCGACCCGCTCGCGTTCCGCGTGCTCAACGGCGGTGCCGACGTCGACGCGGTCGTCGCGGGTGTGGCGCCCGTGGTGCCGGGTGGCGGCGACACCGCCATCCTCGCCGACCTGGGCGCGCTGTCGGCAGCGGCCTTCACCGGAGGTTCGGGGGTGGTCGAGCCCACCGAGCAGTGGCTTGCGGCATCCGACCCCCCGGCCGTGGCCGCGACCGTCGAAGAAGAGGGGGCCACCGCGCTCACCGCCACGACGCGCGCCGATGCGTCGTCCGCCCCGCTCATCGCACCCGCGGTCGCCGCACTGTGGGTGGGTGCCTTCGGTGCGCTGCTGTTCGCACTGGTCGCCGTGATCGCCCTGGTCGCCGCTCTCGGACGCGCGCGGTTCGGCGAGGTCGTCGTGCTGCGTGCCATCGGCATGCCCGCGGCCCTCCAAGCGCGTGCGCGCTTCGCCGAGTTGGCGCCCGCGCTCGCGTCGGCCACGCTCATCGGCATTGTCGTCGGCGCACTCACCGCGCTCGCCACGGTTCGGGAATTGGCCCGCGCATCGGTCGCGACCGCTCCGGGCGGACTCCCGATCGGCGTGGGCTTCGACTGGGTGCCATGGACTGTCGCCCTGGTCGGCTTCCTGGCGGCGGCCGCTGCGATCGGCGCCGGCGCAGCGGCATCCGTGCAGCGCATCGCCTCGCGCCCCGGCGCACGGGAGGAGGAACGATGAGCACCCGACGTCGCTCGCATCTCTCGACGATGGGACTGCTGCGGCGCCAGTTCCTCGCAGGCCCCGGCGCCTCGATCGCGCTGGCGCTGCTGGTACTCGTCAGCGCGTTCCTCGCGACGGCCGTACCGCGCGCGGTCGCCGCCCTACACACCGCAGCGCTCGCCGACCAGCTTGCCGAGGTGCCCGCGAACGAGCTCGACCTCACCGCCGAGACGCGCGCGCTCCCCGAGGTGGGCCCCTCGAGCGCCGGCACGACACTGCCCGACGACGTCGATGCGGTGTGGGGCCGCCAGGAGGAGACGCTGGTCGCGGTCCGCGACAGCCTGCCCGAGCCGCTCCAGGGCCTCACCGATCCGCCGCTCACGGCACTCACGATGGGACCGATCCGCGCGAGGGTGCCCGGGGCGTCACCCGGCTCGCCGGTGTACCGGCTGATGCCGGGCTTCGATCCGCGCCTGCGCGAGCACGTCGAGCTCACGTCCGGCGACTGGCCGGCGCCCGTCGACGGTGCCATTCCGGGCTCAGAGGCGTTCGAGATCGTGCTCGCCGACGCGATCGCCGAACGGATGGAGTGGAAGCTCGGCGAGGACCGCTTCCTCGAGATCGCCGGCGAGAACCAGGCGGTGCGCCTGTCGGGCACCGTCGCGGCCGTCGACCCAGGCGACGGGCTCTGGGCACACCTGCTCATCGGCCTCGAGCCGAGCGTCGTCGACAATGGGCTCGCGCCGCCCGAGTACACGGGAATCGGTTTCGTCGACCCCGCATCATGGCCCGCCTTCGTGGAGGTGAACGTGCCGCTCACCATGCAGATGTGGCTGCCGATCGCGACCGAGCGCATCACCGCCGATCAGGGCACAGAGGTCAAGGCCCAGGTCGGCGAGTTCTCGAGCGACGTGCACCGCCTCGGTTCGGGCGAGTGGGTGGGCTGGCTCGCGACGGTCGGCGAGGTGGGGTTCCTCAGCGGCGGGTTGACCGACGCGTTGACCGAGGCGTCCGTTGCGGCGGCCGCGAGCGATGCCGTGCTCGCGACGATCGCGTCGGGCCCGATCGGCGTGATGATCGCGGTGCTCGTACTCGGCGCTCGGGTGGTGTTCGAACGGCGCAGGGCCGGGCTGGAGCTCGCGGCGGCCCGCGGAGCAGCGACGGGCCAGCTCCGCGGCATCCTCGCGCTCGAGGGACTGACGATCGGCGTTCCGGCCGCGATCGTCGGTGGCATCGCCGGCACGCTGGCGGTTGCGGCCGATGCCGGCACGGGCGGCTGGCTGCTCGCGGCGGCGTTCGCGATCACCCCCGCGCTCCTCCTCGTCTCGTCCGCGCCTGCGCTGAGCCCACTGCGCCGCGTGCGCGCCGACCTCGGCGGACCGGGCGGCACTCGTTTCCGGTGGATCGCCGAGCTGGTCATCGTGCTCCTGGCCGCGGCGGCCGTGGTGCTGCTGCTCCGGCGCGGACTCGAGACGTCGTCGGCCACGACGGGCGTCGACCCGCTGCTCGCTGCCGTGCCGCTGCTCCTCTCCCTCGTGGCATGCGTCGTCGTGCTGCGGCTCTATCCGGTGCCACTCGGACGCCTCGTGCGCGCCATGGCGTCCCGCCAGGGGCTCATACCCTTCCTGGGCTCGGCCCGAGCCCTGCGCGACCCGTCGGCTGGTCTCGTTCCGGTACTCGCCGTCGTGGTCGGCGTCTCGGTCGCGGTGTTCTCCTCCGTGCTGCTCGGCACCGTGCATGCCGGTGTCGAGACCGCAGCATCCGAGCGGGTCGGCGCCGACGCCTCGGTCTCGGGACGGCCGCTCACCATCGCTCAGCTCGACGAGCTCCGTGCGGTGCCGGGCGTCGAGGCCATCGCCCCGGTGTACTCGACGAGGCCGGCCCGGCTCACCATCGACGGGCGGCAACGCTCGACGACGCTCATCGTCATCGACGTCGACGAGATGCGCCGCGTGCAGGCCGATCGAGCGGACGCGACCCCGCTGCCGCCGGAGCTCGCCGAGCCGGCGGGCGACGACGGTGTTCCCGTGCTCCTCTCCGGGCTCGTCGACTCGCTCATCAGCGACGCCTCCGACGTCGACCTCGAGGGCGAGGCGTTCGATACCCGGGGCGTCGTCGACGGGTCCACCGCCTACTCGCCGCGGAGCAGCTGGATGCTCATGGACCGCACCAACGCCGAGCCGTTCACCGACACGCTCGTCCCGCGCACCGTGCTCGTGCGGTTCGAACCCGGCGCGGATGCGGCATCCGTCACCGAGCAGCTCGGTGCGATCGCCGGCGACGGCACCGTCGTCGCCACACCCGAGGAGGTCGCGAGCGAGCTCTCCGACCGGCCGACGACGCGTGGGCTCGTGGTCGCGCTCATCGCTGCGATCGTGCTCGCGAGCCTGCTCACGGCCCTCGCGATCGTGCTGACCCTCGTCGTCGGCCGGCCCGCACGCGATCGGCTACTGCCGTTGCTGTCGACGCTCGGTCTCACGCGCCGCGGCGAACAGGCCCTGGTCGCGTGGGAGATCGGCCCCGTCACCGCGGTCGCCGTCGTCGTCGGTGCCGCGCTCGGCGTCGTACTCCCGCTCGTCGTACTTCAGGGCATCGACCTTCGCGCGTTCACGGGCGGCGACGCACCACCGGCGGTCGCCTACGACCCATGGCTCATCACCGCAGTGCTCGCCGGCTCGGTGTTCGTGACGGGGGTGGCGGCCGCAGCGGCGAGCCGGATCGGCAGCCGCGTGAATGCGGCACGCGCGATGCGCAAGGAAGAGGAAGGATGATCGACATGGCCGACACCCTGGCGGGACCGCACATCCTGTGCACCGACCTCGTGCGCATCTTCAGCGCCGATGGTGTCGAGGTGCAAGCACTGCAGGGCCTCAACCTGCGAGTCGACGCCGGCGAGATGGTCGCCGTCGTCGGTGCATCCGGTTCGGGCAAGTCGACCCTGCTGACGATCCTGTCGGGGCTCGACACCGCCACGGCCGGTGTCGCCCACGTCGCCGGGCACGACCTGCTCACGATGCGATCGCGCGAACGCGTCGCCTACCAGCGACAGACCGTTGGATTCGTGTGGCAGCAGACCTCGCGCAACCTTCTCCCCTACCTCACCGCCGCCGAGAACGTCGCGCTCGCGATGAACGTGGCAGGCACTCACCGCGGCACGGCTCGGGCGACGCGGGTCGACGAACTGCTCGATCTGCTCGACGTCGGCGCCGAGCGCGACCGTCGACCTGCCGAGCTCTCCGGCGGGCAGCAACAGCGCGTGGCGATCGCGGTGGCGCTCGCGAACGGCCCACTCGTGCTGCTCGCCGACGAGCCCACCGGCGAGCTCGACGAGTCGACGTCGGCGGCCGTGCTCGAGGCGATGCGCGGCGTGAACGAGGAGCTCGGCGTGACCACCCTGATCGTGACGCACGACCCGACGGTGTCGGGTCACGTGCGCCGCACCGTGCAGATCCGCGACGGCCGCACGTCGACCGAAGTGCTCCGCTCGACGCGCGTCGACGAGCACGGTACGGAGGAGCACGTCGCCGAGGAGTTCGCCGTGCTCGACCGCGTCGGCCGCCTGCAGCTCCCGCACGAGTTCATGCAGAACCTGGAGCTGCGCGATCGGGTGCGACTCGCGCTCGAGACCGACCACGTCGGCGTGTGGCCGGGTCATGAGGGGTCGGATGCCGCGCCGCGGCGTTCGAGCGCGGCGAAGGCCGACTCCGACGCCGGCCCCGCGGCGTCCGACGGGCCCGCGGCATCCGATCGCCCGAGCGCACGGCGCGGCCGACACGCCGCCACACCCACCGAGGAGGAACGATGACGACGCTCCGCGCCGGATCCGTGAGCCGGGTCTTCGAGACGAGCGGCGGTGCCGTGCGCGCCGTCGATGACGTCTCGCTCACCGTGCGCCCTGGTGAGCTGCTCGTCGTGACCGGGCCGTCGGGCGCCGGAAAGACGACCCTCCTGAACATGCTCGGCGGACTCGATCGTCCGACGTCGGGGCAGGTGTTCCTCGGCGACCAGGAGCTCTCATCGCTCGGCGAGGACGACCTGGCTGCCGTGCGACGCGATCGGCTCGGTTACGTGTTCCAGTCATTCGGCTTGATCCCCGTGCTCTCGGCGGCCGAGAACGTCGAGGTGCCGCTTCGGCTCCAGCGGATGGCCCCGGCCGAACGGGACGCACGGGTCGCCGAGGCGCTCGAGCTCGTCGGCCTCGCGGCGCACGCCGCACAGCGTCCGTACGAGCTCTCGGGCGGACAGCAGCAGCGGGTGGGGATCGCTCGCGCGCTCGCGGCCCGACCGCAGCTGCTGCTCGCCGACGAGCCGACCGGTCAGCTCGACAGCGGCACCGCCGCGACGGTGATGGACCTGATCGGCGAACTCGTGCACGCGCGTGGCGTCGCCGCCGTCGTGACGACGCACGACGCCGCCCTGGTCAAGCGTGCCGACCGCGTGCTCGAGTTGCACGACGGACGGGCGAAGACCGCTACCGCACTCGCACCGACAGGCACGTGACGCTGCCCTCGAGCTTCTCGAACTCGCCGATGTCGACGGTGACCACCCGGTAACCGAGTTCCGAGAGCATCGCCGCCGTCTGCGGCGCCGATGACGCCATGAGCAGCGATTCACCCGACAACTCGACCACGGCGACTCCGGCGGGCTCGGGAACCGGCAGGAACGCGGGGAACAGGCTCGGCACGTCGACCAGGGCGGGGTCGCCGATGATCGTGCCGTCGGGCAGCGCCGTGAGCGTGCTCTTCAGGTGCAGCGCCTTGGTCACCGGCACGGCGACCACCGAGTACCCGTGCGGCGTGAGGAGTGTGCGCAGTTGATGGATGCCGGCCGCGTTCGTGCGGCTCGACGCGCCGACGTACACCGTCGCACCGACCTTCAGCACGTCACCGCCGTCGAGCGTGCCCGGGAGTTCGATCCGGCGGACGGTCAGGCCGGGGATGGCGCGCACCGTGCGCTCGACGGCCTCGACCTCGGCCCGCCGCGATTCGACACCCGGGCTCGTGAGCACTGCGAGGTCACCGAAGAACACCACCGTGTCCTCGACGAACGCCGAGTCGGCGAGGTCTGGCGCTGCGTCGACCTCGACGGTCTCCCAGCCCTCGGCGACGAGGGCTGCACAGTAGTTGTCCCACTGCTCGTCGGCTCGCGCCTTGTCGACCGGCTGTCGCTCGAGGTACGTGAGCTCGCCCTCGTCGAGGTTCGACGCCGGGATGCGCACGAGCGCGACCTGGCGCGGCGCGCGAACCGGTGCGTAGTCCAGGATGCCGCGCAGCACCAACGGCGCGAGGAACAGCTCGCCCGCGATGACCGTGAGGATGAACACGAGGTTGAGGCTGACCAGCGAGCCGATCACGAACAGGAAGATCGCGCCCGAGAACGGGTTGCCGACCGTGTTCGCACTCACGGTCGTCGCAATCAGCGCAGCGAGGCACGCCGAGGTGAAGCCGGCGATCAGCGCCAGGAACCACGCCTTCGTCGCACCGACGCCGTTCGCGACCGAGAGGAGGATCCACACGATCAGCGCCGCGAGGGCGAAATGGCCGAACAACTGACCGAACACCTGCGGCGATTGGCCGTTGCCGATGAAGAAGGCGAGCACGGCGACGAGCATGGCCGTGACGGCGACGGATGCCGCGGACGCCAGCACCGCCAGCGCCCGCCGCCCCTGCGTCGGCACCGGCCTGAACCGGGCAGGGGAGGACTGGGGCGTGGCGGCGGGGGACGTCATTGCACGAGCATATCGGCCGTGCAGGCAGTGCTCAGCGCGCGGCCTCGAGGCGTTGGCGGGCGAGTCGCTCCGCTGCGGCGAGGGAGGTGGTGCCGTGCTCCTCGGCCGCGCGCAGCACGGATGCCACGGTGTCGCCGATGCCCGCGATGCGAGCATCCAGGGCGGCCTGATCGGCGTCTGGAGCACTCGCGACATCGAGGTAGATGACACCGCCGGCGTTCACGACGAAATCGGGCGCCCACACGATCCGGCGCTCGGTGAGGCGACCGGCGACATCGCGAGCCGCGAGCTGGTTGTTCGCCGCACCGACGACGGCGCGCACCCGCAGTGCGTCGACGACCTCTCGGGTGAGCACGCCACCGAGACCGCACGGCACGAACACGTCGGCCTCGACGAGGTGGGCCTCGCCGGGCTCCACCCAGGTCGCGCCGAGCTCGTCGGCCAGATCGCGCTTGGATTCGGCGACATCCGTCACCGTCAGCTTGGCACCCGCTGCCGCGAGGCTCCGTGCGAGCCGGCCACCCACCTGCCCGAGGCCGGCCACGACGAAGTGGCGGCCAGCGGGGTCGGAATCACCGAAGACATGGTCGAGCGTCGCGAGGATCGATGCGTGCACGCCGGCGGCCGTGGCATCCGCCGGTTCTCCGACGCCGCCCTGTTCTGGTGGGAGGCCGCAGACGTGCCTGGTGCGCTCGGCGACCGCAGCCATGAGCTCGGCACTCGTGCCCACGTCCTCCGCGGTCATGTACGCGCCGCCGAGCGACTCGACGGCGTCGCCGAGGTCGAGCATCGCGTCGCGCCGCGTGCGTTCGTCGAGGGCCACCCCAGGCGGGATGCAGATGACGGACTTGCCGCCACCGCGCGCGAGTCCCGCGGCGGCGTTCTTCATGGTCATCGCCTGCGAGAGGCGAAGGGCGTCGGCGAGGGCGTCGGTCCAGTGCCCGTAGCGCCACAGTCGGGCGCCGCCCAATGCCTGCCCGAGCCGCGTGGAGTGCACGGCGACGATGATGGTGAGTCCTGATCGGGGCCCGCGCGTGATGAGCACGCGTTCGTGTTCGGGGGCCTCGGTGGGAAGTGCTGCGCTGACCTCGGCTGCAGGGGCCGGGGCGTGGGTGATCGTCATCGATCGTTCTCCTCGTTCATCCGCTTCGTGGGCGGAACCGGTGGGTGCGCCTCATGAGCGCCCCTCACCCCCAAGCCTACCGCCGCCGTGCCATCGCTGCCGGGGGCTTGAACTCAGTGGAAGAAGTGGCGCTCGCCGGTGAGATACATCGTGACGCCGGCCGCGCGGGCCGCTTCGATGACCTCGTCGTCACGCACGGAGCCGCCGGGCTGCACGACGGCACGCACGCCCGCGTCGAGCAGGATCTGCAGCCCGTCGGCGAACGGGAAGAAGGCGTCGGATGCCGCGACCGACCCCGCGGCCCGCTCCCCCGCCCGCTCGACCGCGAGCCGGCACGAGTCGACCCGGTTCACCTGTCCCATGCCGACGCCGACCGATGCGCCGCCCGACGCGAGCAGGATCCCGTTGGACTTCACCGCGCGTACGGCCCTCCATGCGAACTCGAGATCGGCGAGGGTCGCCTCGTCGGCGGGGTCGCCGGCCGCGAGCGTCCACCCGGATGCCGCGGCGAAATGCCGGTCGGCCTGTTGCAGCAGCATCCCGCCCGAGACCTGGCGCAGCTCCACGGCGGTGGGCGTGAAGCCGCCCGGCAGTGTGAGCAGCCGGAGGTTCTTCTTCTGGGTGAGCAGTTCGATCGCCTCGGGCGCGAACGCCGGCGCGACGACGACCTCGGTGAAGATTCCCGACACCGTCTCGGCCATGGCGAGGCTGACCTCCCGGTTCGCGGCGATCACGCCGCCGTACGCCGACACCGGGTCGCACTCGTGCGCACGCAGGTGGGCATCGGCGATGGCGTCGTCGCTCCCTGAGCGCGTTGAAGGGGAGTCCCCTGAGCGTGTCGAAGGGGAGTCCCCTGAGCGTGTCGATGGAGAGCCGGCAGCGCCCTGAGCCTGTCGAAGGGGCGATGCGACCGCGATGCCGCACGGGTTCGCGTGCTTGATGATCGCGACCGCCGGCTCGTCGAAGTCGTACGCGGCACGCACCGCTGCATCGGCATCGACGTAGTTGTTGTACGACAGCGCCTTGCCGTGCAGTTGCTCGGCCTGGGCGATGCCGGGCTGTCCGCCCTGCGAGCCGTAGAGCGCGGCCCGCTGGTGCGAGTTCTCGCCATAGCGAAGGTCGGCCTGCTTCGTCCACGAACCGCCGACCCACGCCGGGAACGGCGACTGCTCGACCGGTTGGTCTTGGGCGACGACGCTGCCGAGCCACGAGGCGACCGCGATGTCGTACGAGGCGGTGTGCCGGAACGCCTCTCGGGCGAGCGCCTTGCGCTGAGCGATCGTCGTGCCGCCCGCGGCGAGCGCGGCGATGACCTCGTCGTAGCGGTCGGGTGAGACGACGATCGCGACGTTCGCGTGGTTCTTCGCCGCGGCGCGCACCATGGCGGGCCCGCCGATGTCGATCTGCTCGATGGCGTCGGACTCGGATGCCCCGGCCGCGATCGTCGCGGCGAACGGGTACAGGTTCACGATGACCAGTTCGAACGGCAGGATGTCGAGGTCGCCGAGTTCGCGCTCGTGGTGCTCGAGGCGGAGGTCGGCGAGCAGCCCCGCGTGAATCGAAGGGTGCAGCGTCTTCACGCGGCCGTCGAGCATCTCGCGGGCACCCGTGACGCTCGCGACATCCGTCACCTGGAAGCCCGCATCGCGGATGGTCTGTGCGGTCGACCCGGTGGAGACCATCTCGACACCGGCGGCGGCCAGCGCCGCGGCGAGCTCGGCGATGCGCGTCTTGTCGCTCACCGAGACGAGCGCCCGGCGCACCGGAACGAGGTCGCGGTCGCGGTAGAGGCTGGGGTCGTGGGTGGGGCCGCTCATGAGCGCTGCAGTTCCTTCAGGTCGAGGTGCGAATTGGCGATGTCGAGCACGGTCTGGATCAGCAGGCGTCGCTCAACGGGTTTGATGCGGTCGTGCAGGGTGGACTCGGTGTCGTCGGGAAGCACGGGCACGCGCTCCTGCGCGATGATCGGGCCGCCGTCGACGGAGTTGTCGACGACGATGAGGCTTGCGCCGGTCTGGTCGACTCCGGCGGCGAGCGCGTCGCGCACCGCATGCGCGCCCGGGAATTCGGGCAGGTACGCGGGGTGCGTGTTGATGAGGTACGGCGAGAACTCGTCGACGACGGTGGGCGGAACGAGCCGCATGAGCCCCGAAAGCACCACGAGATCGGGGGTCCACTGCCGCACCTGCTCGATGAGCGACTGACCCCACGACGCGCGGTCGGCGTAGGCGGTGAAGGGCACCGTGAACGTGGGGATGCCGAATTCCTCGCCGAGCAGCAGACCGTCGGCCGGTCGGTCGGCACCGATGGCGACGACCCTGGCCGGGAACTCGGCGTCTTCTGAAGCCTCGAGGAGGGCGCGGAGATTGGATCCCGTGCCCGAGATCAGGACGACGAGCTGCAGCACCTTACGAGCCTACCGGGTACGCCGGCACGAACTCGGCGACCGGATGCCGCTACTCGCCGCGACCGCGTCGGTCTGCACCCCAGATGAACTCGCGCCGCGCCGGTTCGGGAACCTGCTCGGATTCGCCGGCCGGCTCGGGCTCGCGCGCCGGCTCCGGTGCTCCGGCGGGCTCCGACCCGGGCGTCGCCTTCGGCTCCGCCGCCTGGCCGCGCCACGGTTCGATTTCACGCGAATCGCGCAGACGCGCCGCGTAGCCGCCGACGACCGCGCCGAGCCCGATCGTGACGGTGG
>JALYWB010000076.1 GCA_030852935.1 Actinomycetota bacterium
GGGGGGGGGGGGGGGGGGCCCGCGCCGTGACGCGACCCCGACCAGTTCGATCCGATCTACTCCTGCACTGTTACTGCGGCCAGCTCTGCTCGACGAAGAGCAGGGTGTCTGCCGTGCTCTTGCCGCCGATCCAGTCGACCATTCCGGTCCAGAAGCTGCCTGCGCCGACCGCGGCCGGCATCAGGTCGGATGCGTCGAACCGGAAGACCGTCTCAGGGTCTTGCAGGATTCCGACCGCGTCCTGTAGCAGCTCGCTCGACGCGTTCTCGGGGTCGAGGCCGGAGTTCGCGCTGATGACGCCGCCGAGGCCGACCCGGAGGTTCGCCCAGGTGTCGCTCGAGAGGAACGTCTGCACCGCGACCGTCGGTTCGCTGTCGTCGAACGCGGCGACGATCTCGCCACCGCCGGTGACGGCGTTCGCGTCGGCCTCGGTGCCCGGAAGCAGGAACGCCCAGACATCGCCGTCGGGTGCGACCACGGTGCCTTCAGGCCAGAAGCCCTCGTAGAACGACGCCTGGTGGTGCATCGCGCAGAGTCCGTCGAGGATGGTCAGGCCAGCCTCGCCGAAGTCGAGCGTGGCGATCGAGTTCACGCCGCCGAAACCTCCGTTGACGTTCTCCTCGTTGCGGATGAACTCGCCGACCGAGTCGAGAGCCGTGGCGATCGCGGGGTCGTTGAACGGGATCTCATGTGCGACCCACTGGTCGTAGACGTCGGGTCCGGCCTCGCGGAGAACGAAGTCTTCGACCCAGTCGGTGCCGGGCCATCCGGTCGCCGCTTCCGAGCCGAAGCCGACGCACCATGGCTTGTCGACCACGCCGGAGCCGGCGATGTCGGACGTCAGTGTCGTGAGCTCGTCGAGAGTGGTGGGCACCTCCCAGCCGTTCTCCTCGAACATCGACGGGGAGTACCAGACGTAGCCCTTGACGCTTGCCATGAGCGGTGCACCGTAGAGGGTGCCGTCGACCGTGCCGTAGTTCGCCCAGTCTTCGGACCAGAACTCGGCCACGTTGTCGGCCACCGACTGCGGTGCCGGCACGAGCGCGCCCTCGGTGGCGAGCCGAGCGACGAGGCCGGGCTGCGGGGTGATCGCGAGGTTCGGCGGGGTACCGCCCTGGACGCGTACGTTGATCTGCTCCTCGAACTGACCGGAGCCCTCGTAGACGATGTCGATGCCCGTACAGGCCTCGAAGTCGGCCCAGGACTCGTTCAGGCGATCGGCCTCTACCTCGAGGATCGTGCCGTAGACGTCGACCTCTTCGCCCTCGAACGAGCCGTACGCCTCGTAGTCGCCGCAGTCGACGTCGCCGGCCTCTGGTGCGGCGTCTCCAGTACAGGCGCTGAGGGCCATACCGATGGTGGCTGCGGCTGCGAGTGGGATCAGCAGACGGCGATGCCGTTTCGAGATCATTTCTCTTCTCCTCATTGAGTGTGGGCAGGACTGCACTGGTGCGGGCCCAGCCGGAACCGGTTCCAGCCTCCACGCTAGGACACCCGGCCACTGCTCACAAGCCATCGCAGGTCACGGTTCGGACACCACGACGCCACCCGCGCGGACGCACCGAGAGAGCGCTCACACCACCGGCGGGGTCCCGACCGAGACCGACCCACCGAGGGTCGGGAAACGGTTCCACAACTGGCGTCTTCGCACTACACTCGGCAATCGGAGCAGCCCGATGGAGGGAGGCACTGATGGCCGCGATCGGCGACGTCGCCCGTCTCGCCGGCGTCTCGAAAGCGACGGCATCCCGCGCCCTCAGCGGTGGTGGATACGTCGCCGCCGACACCAGGCGACGTGTCGAAGCTGCGGCTGCCCGCATCGGATACATCGCCTCGCCGAACGCTGCGAGCCTCGTCACCGGCCGAACCAAGAATGTCGGGGTCGTCATCCCGTTCGTGAACCGGTGGTTCTTCGGCGAAGTGTTGGAGGGCATCGAACGCGCCCTGCTCGAGGCGGGCTACGACCTGACGCTGTACAACCTCGCCGAGGCCGGTTCCGACCGTGAACGGGTGTTCGACTTCTTCCTCGCCCGCAGGCGGGTGGATGCGGTGATCGCGGTCGGCGTCGAACTCAGCGACCTCGAGGTGGATGACCTCGAGCGGCGCGAGAACCCACTCGTCTGCCTTGGCGGCAGTGGCGAATCGGCCGCCCGGCTCGCGGTCGACGACCGGGGTATCGGTGCGCTCGCGACCGAGCACCTGCTGCACCTGAGGCACACGCGCATCGCGCACCTCGCGGGCGCGGGCGCCGCCGCCCGCCCCGAGTCGGTGCAGGGCCGACGCCGGCTCGGGTTCCTCGACGCGATCTCGGCGGCAGGACTCGACGGTGCCGACCCCGGCCTGCTCGTCGAGACCGAGATGAGCCTCTCCGGCGGGCACACCGGCGCGCTGCAATTGCTGGGGCACCCCGGAGGCCGTCGGCCGACAGCCGTCTTCGCGGCATCCGACGAGATGGCATTCGGTGCCATCCGCGCCGCCGAGCGGCTCGGGATCGCAGTGCCCAGCCAGCTCTCGATCATCGGCGTCGACGGACACGAATACGCCGAGACGTTCGACCTCACCACCGTCGAACTCTTCCCAGGCGACCAGGGCCGTCGCGCGGTCGAGTTGGTGCTGCGGCTCCTCGGTGAACCCGCCGAGGCCGACCCGCTGCCTGATTCAGGCGCGCCGCTGCCGGCTCGGCTCGTGGTGCGGGGAAGCACGACGAGCGCTCCGCGCTGACGCCCGTGGCCGACAGGCCGGGATGCGAAGAACGAGCACGAGAACGACGGATGCCCCGTGGCCGGTGATCGGCCACGGGGCATCCGTGTGTTCAGGTGACGCTTGTCACCTCAAGCTGCAAGCGCCCGGGTCGAGCGCACGCGACTACTTGAGGGTGACGGTGGCGCCGGCCTCTTCGAGAGCGGCCTTCGCCTTGTCGGCGGTCTCCTTGTTCGCGCCCTCGAGCACGGCCTTGGGAGCACCGTCGACGACGGCCTTGGCCTCGCCGAGGCCGAGCGACGTGAGCTCGCGCACGACCTTGATGACCTGGATCTTCTTCTCGCCTGCAGCCTCGAGGACGACGTCGAAGGAGTCCTTCTCCTCGACCTCTTCAGCAGCAGCGCCGCCGCCGGCGGCAGCGGGGCCGGCAACGGCGACCGGGGCGGCCGCGGTGACCTCGAAGGTCTCCTCGAACGCCTTGACGAACTCCGAGAGCTCGATGAGGGTCAGGCCCTTGAACTGCTCGAGCAGCTCTTCAGTGGACAGCTTCGCCATGATTCTTCTCCTTAGATTCTTTGGTTACTCACCGCTTGTATCCGGCCCTTCGACAGGCTCAGGGACCGGATTACGCAGCGGACTCCTGCTTCTCACGCAGCGCGTCGACCGTGCGAACGGCCTTCGACAGCGGTGCGTTGAACAGATATGCGGCTCCGAACAGCGAGGCCTTGAATGCGCCGGCAAGCTTCGCCAGCAGCACATCGCGGGACTCGAGGTCGGCGAGCTTGCCTACCTCTTCGGCGGTCAGGGGCTTGCCATCGAAATAGCCGCCCTTGACCACGAGGAGGGGGTTCGCCTTGGCGAAGTCACGCAGCGCCTTCGCGACGGCGACCGGGTCACCGTGCACGAATGCGATCGCGGAAGGACCGACGAGCTCGTCATCGAACGACGAGATGCCGGCGTTGTTCGCCGCGATCTTGGTCAGCGTGTTCTTCACCACGGCGTAGCTCGCTTCCCCACTGATGGACTTGCGCAGCTCCTTGAGCTGGGCAACAGTGAGGCCGCGGTATTCGGTCAGCAGAACGGCGGTCGAGCTCTCGAACAGGTTCGTGAGTTCGGCAACCGAGGCTTCCTTGTTCGCCATGGCCACTCCTTGTGTCTTCAACGTGCATCGCGGGAGCGGTACACGGCCTGGAGCGCTGGCAGGTTGTGGTGTCGTGGGAAAGAAAAAAGCTCCGGCGCAGTTGCGCGGAGCTCGGCCGGAGTCATCCGGAAGTCTTCGTCACACCTGCGCGGGCCCTTGCTTTCGCAAGACTTCGGTCATGACCTCGTGTGAGGCGCACGACAACCAGCGGTCTTCGGCTCAGATAAGGCTAATGGATGCCGCGGCCGCAACCAAATCGCGATCGTGACCGGCGTCGTGGCCGAGCGCCGCGCCGATCCGGTCGTCGATTCCGAGATCAGGGAATTCCCCGATGCCGCAGGACGGCACCGGAGGAGAATGAGCGCACCACGGGCGTCGTCTCCCGTTTCGGGGCATCCGTCGACGCCCTCGAACGAAGGAACAGATCATGAGCACTGAGACGGCCGTCGGCCGGGTCCCCGAGGGACCGACCGGGCGGCAGATCATCACGTTCGCGCACGTCGACCCCGGCACGGCGAGCCGCGAGGCTCGCGACGTCGCGGGCCTCGACCTCGTCGACGCGCGCGACGTCGGCACGTTCGAATCGCTCGAGGAGGTCGACGCCGACGGCGTCTACTTCAGCGCACTCGGCATCGCCGTCGTGGACTCGGCACCCGAGCAACTCGGTTCGCTCTCGCGTGCGGTCGGCGATTCAGCCAGCCCGATCGTCGCGGTCGAGCCCGAGGTGTACGTGCACGCCTTCGACACGTTCGAGACGTCGGGCGCCGCCGAGGGAGTCGAGACCATCGACACCGGAGAGACGGTCACCGCCATCGAGACCGGCGACGGCGCAGTCGACGAGGTCGACACCGACGAAGACGGAGAAGACGAGACCGACGCGGCGGAGACGTACACCGACACGCCCACCTACACCTGGGGCCTGAAGGCGGTGCGCGCCATCCCGCCCATCCTGCACACCGCGCCATGGACCGGCACCGGCATCCGGATCGCCATCCTCGACACGGGCATCGACCTCGGGCATCCCGATTTCGCGGGCCGCGTGCTGGCGAGCCAGAGCTTCATCCCCGGCGAACCCGTGCACGACGGCCACTCGCACGGCACGCACTGTGCGGGAACCGCGGCCGGCATCAAGGCCCCCGCGAGCGGCCGGCGATACGGTGTGGCGCACCACTCGCGTCTGCTCGTGGGCAAGGTGCTGTCGAACTCGGGCAGTGGCACGAGCGGGCAGATCCTGGCGGGCATCGACTGGGCCATCCGCAGCGGCGCACACGTCATCTCGATGTCGCTCGGCTCGAGGGTGAACGTCGGCCAACCGCACTACACCTACTACGAGCAGGCGGCGGTGGCCGCGCTCGATGCCGGCTCGCTGATCGTGGCGGCGGCGGGCAACGACGGCTGGTCGCCCGTGGGCGCGCCGGCCAACAGTCCCTCGGTGCTCGCGGTCGCGGCACTCGACCAGTCGCTGCAGCGCGCGTCGTTCTCGTGCGTCGCGCTCAACGGCGGCGGCGGCGAGATCAATGTCGCAGCGCCCGGTGTGGCGACGTACTCGTCGGTACCGGTCGCGAAGGGATCCTACGGCTACAAGAGCGGCACGAGCATGGCGACCCCGCACGTCGCAGGGGTCGCAGCACGGCTCGCGCAGAAGACCGGCTTCCGCGGCCGGGCGCTCTGGCGCGAGATCGAACGCACTGCGCTGCCGCTTCCCCAGTCGGCCCAAGAGGTGGGCAAGGGGCTCGCGGTGGTGCCGATCCGCCGGATGGCCATCGTGGCGCACCCGCCGACCCCATGGCGCCCGGGTCCCGTCATCGACCCGGGTTCGACCGAGCCGCCGACGCCGTGAGTTCCCCGAAGGCACGAGGAGGGCACCATGCGCGATGAACGCAGGCGCCGGGTGCACGTCACCATGCGAAAGCCCGGCGCCGCGGCATCCGGAACCGACTCATGGGCGCCCTCACTCGAGGTGCTCGCCGACGCCGGGCTCGACATCGACGAGCACCTCCGCGCCATCGGGGTGGTCACCGGCTGGGCGGATGACGACGCGATCGACCGCCTGCGCGCGATCGATGGCGTGACCGTCGAGTCCGAGCGCGGGGTGCAGATCGCGCCACCGGATGCCCCGGTGCAATAAGCCGTCGGATGCCCCGGATGCTCCGGGTGTTCCGGGTGCTCCGGATGCTCCGAGCGCGGCCTCGGCCAGATGTAGTTGACTACGGTCCACTATGTGGTTATAGTTGACCGCTGTCAATCAATTTCCTGGAGTCATATGGCCATCGCTTCGCGCACTCGCACGCCCAAGAAGACGGATGCCGCCGCACCCGCCGCCCTCTCCGATAACGGCATGACGCGCCGCGAGGTGCTCACCGCGCTGTCGGGCCTCCTCCTCGGCATGTTCGTGTCGATGCTCGCCTCGACCGTCGTCGGCACCTCGCTGCCGCTCATCATCTCCGACCTCGAGGGCGACCAGGGCGCCTTCACGTGGGTCGTCACGGCGACCCTGCTCGCGACCACCGTGTCGACGCCCATCTGGGGCAAACTCGCCGACCTCTTCAACCGCAAGCTGCTGCTGCAGATCGCGCTCGTCATCTTCGTGGCCGCATCCGCGATCGCCGGCTTCGCGCAAGACCCCGGCACCCTCATCACGATGCGCGTCTTCCAGGGCCTCGGCGCCGGTGGCCTCGCCGCCCTCAGCCAGATCGTCATGGCCGACATCATCAGCCCGCGCGAGCGCGGCAAGTACGCCGGTCTCTTCGGCGCCGTGATGGCGGTCGCCACGGTCGGCGGCCCGCTGCTCGGCGGCGTCATCACCGACACGCTCGGCTGGCGGTGGAACTTCTTCGTCGGGCTGCCGATCGCCATCGTTGCGCTCGTACTGCTGCAGCGCACGCTGCATCTTCCCACGCGGCCGAAGACCAAGGTCTCGATCGACTACATCGGCATCGTGCTCATCTCGGCGGGCGTCTCGCTCCTTCTTCTCTGGGTGACCTTCGCCGGCAACGATTTCGAATGGATCTCGATGCCGAGCCTCGTCATGGCCGGCGGCGCAGCGCTGCTCCTCATCGCAGCCGTGGTGGTCGAGTTCAGGGTGAAGGAGCCGGTGATTCCGCTCGGCCTCTTCAAGAACCGCACCTTCACGCTCTCGGTCGTCGCCTCGCTCTCGGTGGGTGTCGCCATGTTCGGCACGGCCGTGTTCCTCAGCCAGTACATGCAGCTGGCCCGGGGTGCGACGCCCACCGAGTCGGGGCTGCTCACCATTCCGATGATGGCGGGCGTGCTCATCGCGTCGACGGTCGTCGGTGCGCTCGTGAGCCGCCGCGGCAAGTGGAAGGCGTTCATGGTCACGGGCGGCGGGCTCATGGTCGTCGGCAGCGTGCTCCTCTCGCAGCTCCAATACGACACGCCGTTCTGGTTCGTCGGCGTCGCGATGTTCGTCCTCGGCGCGGGCGTGGGCATGCTCATGCAGAACCTCGTGCTCGTCGTGCAGAACACCACTGCCGTGAAGAACATGGGCGTCGCCACGAGCGCCGTGACGTTCTTCCGCAGCCTCGGGGGCACGGTCGGCGTCGCGGTCATGGGCTCGATCCTCGGCACCGTCGCGGCCGAGCACATCAAGAGCGGCATCGCCGGGCTCGAGCCCGAGCAGCAGGCGGTGGCGGCCAAGACGCTCGCCGGCGGCGTGATCCCGCAGATCAGCGAGCTTCCCGACTTCCTTCGGGTCGTCGTCGAGTCGGCCTATGGTGTCGGCGTCGGCAGCACCTTCCTCGCGGCCGTGCCGCTCGCGATCGTGACGCTGATCACGGTCGCCTTCCTCCCGAACATCGACCTCGGCACCAAGAACGCGATCCAGCTGGCGAAGGCCCAGCAGGCGACGGATGCCGCGGGCGGCCGTCCTGGTGTGGATGCCGCGGCTTCGACATCGGCACCCGCCGACGCACACGAGCGCCAGGTTCGCGAGCGCGAAGATGCCGAGGATGCCGCGATCGATGCGGCCGCGGCATCCGTCGCCCTCGCTCCAGTGGGCCTCGCACACGACCCCGTCACCGGCGCGGTCGAGGTCGTGCGGGTGCCGTCGGGCCCCGGCCGCGATCAATCGCGGGACGAATAGGATTTGGTCATGAACACCTCCGCCGCGGGCGCCGTGCACACGGCCACCGACGACGAGATCGCCGCGGTCGAAGAGCAGTTGCGGCGACTCTTCGTACGGGTGCGGGCCGTGTGGAAGGAGGCCGCGGCATCCGTTCATCCTGAACTGCAGCCGGTCGGCTACAAGATCCTGTCGGCCGTGGTGCACCGCGGCCGCATGCACGCCAGCGTGATCGCAGAGATCCTCGAGATCGACCGGAGCATCGTGAGCCGGCAGGTCAAGCAGTTGGAGGCGTTCGGCCTTGCGCAGATCGTGGCCGACCCGAACGACGGACGCGCTCGGTTCATCGAGGCGACCCCGGCCGCGATCGAGAGCGTGGGCGTGCGCGGGTCACGGATGCAACGGCAGCTCTATGCTCAGCTGCGAACGTGGCCGAGCGAGGACGTCGACGAGCTCGCGCGGCTGCTCGAGCGGCTCGCGGCCGATGTCGTGGCGGCGCCGCCCGCTTCCTGAGCGAGCCCGAAGAGGAGATGTGCGAGCATCTCAGGTGCGGCAAGGGCCGGCCAGTGCCCCGTCGGAACGAGTACCGGCTCCACTCCCAGGCGCTCGCGTGACAGCCGCTGCATGAAGTGCAGTGGGAAGAGGCGGTCGTTCTCTGCCGCGACGACCGCGATGGGCAGTGACCGCCACCGGGTTGCCGTCCAGGAATCATCGAACGGGCGCTGGGCCTGCGGGCGAGGACCCCGGGCGGCGAACTTCTCGAGTACCTCGGGTGGAACGTCGTGCCAGAAGGATTCCTGCTCGTCGAATCGGTTCGGATCTCGGCCCTCAGCGACGTCGAGCGCATGCTGAGCGATGGTCTGCCCGGATCGCGTCCACCATTCCCCGGCCGTCTCGCCGGCGGCGGGGATCATTGCGGCGACGAAGATGAGGGCCCCCACGTCGAGACGCTCGGCAGCGACGACTGCCGCGTACGCCCCCATGGAATGGGCAACGAGCACGACCCCATCGAAGTCGCATGCCGCCGAGACGACGGCATCGGCATATTCGAGGATCCCCGCCGCTTCATCCGTCGCGGGCAGGTCGACCGCAACAGCGCGTGAGCCGCGTGCCTCGAGTGCCGCAACGACACCACGCCACGCGTACGAGTCGCCACCGGCTCCCGGCACGAGAACGAAATCCGTCACGCCATTCCCTCCCGTCCCTCTGTCCGTTCCGTGACTGACGCTCGAGGCTCTTGATGGAGCACGACTCCGGCGATGACGAGGAGGACCCCGAGTACTTCGTCGATACCGGGTATCTGTGCCAGGACGAGGATACCGATGATCGTCGCCGTCGCAGGGAGCAGGGACACCATGAGTGCATAGGTGGCACGAGGCAGTCTCGCCATCGCCAGCTGGTCCATGACGTAGGGGATGACGGACGAGCAGATGCCGACTCCGATGGCGGCGAGGAGGACGGGCAGGTCGGTGAATGCCGGCATCGCGTCGAGGAATCCGATCGGGAGCGCGAGCACGGCGGCGAAGATCATCGACAGTCCGAGTCCGTCGATGCCGGAGGCGTCACCGTTTCTCGCCACCCGGTGGCCGAGGACGATGTAGAGGGCGAACAGCACCGCGTTCGCGGCAGCGAACACGAGGCCGAGCGGTTCGGCCACGAGTTGCACGTCAGTGAGCAGGTAGACACCGACGACGGCGCCCAACAGCGCAAGGATGTTCCGCCAGGTCCGCGCTGCGACGGCGGCGAGGGCGATCACCGGTACGAACTCGATTGCGGCGACCGTGCCGAGCGGGAGTCGGTCGAGTGCGAGGTAGAAGACGCTGTTCATGATCGCGAGCACCGCTGCCCAGGCGATCAGCAGGATTCGACTCGAGCGCCCCAGCCTCGGCCAGATTCGCCAGGGCCGTCGCCACGCCGCGAAGATGACGGCGGCCACCGCGATTCGCAGCCACGCCACCCCGAGCACATCGATGTGTGCGAACAGGAGCACGGCGAATGCCGGCCCGAGGTAGTGGAATACGGCGCTGACGACGAAGTAGGCGTGCGGCGGGACGCGCGGTGCCGCCCGCGTCACCGCGTTACGCCGGCGACCGCTGGACTGGGTTCGGACCATCCCTCTAGTATCGAAAGCGTCAGTGCGATGCACCATGCAGAATCGAAAGCCGAACGGGCGGATTATGACACCTCGCGCACCTACAGGCCATTTTGGCCTTCCGAACGGTAACTCGCAGCTCGACGACGTCGGAATCCGCCTGCTGCGCGAGCTGAGCGCGGACCCGCGCGCGAGTGCGGCCGAGCTCGGACGTCGGCTCCGGATGTCCGCACCGGCGATCCGCGAGAGAATCGCCCGCCTCGAGGAGTCGGGCGTCATTCGCGGCTACCGTCTCGACGTCGACCCGGCCGCACTGGGCATGCCGATCGCCGCGTGGGTCCGCGTCCGTCCCGGCATGGGTCAGCTGTCCAAGGTCGCAGAACTGGCAGCCAGGACACCCCAGGTCAGTGAGTGCCACCGCATCTCCGGCGAAGACTGCTTCCTCATGAAGGTGCACGTACCGGCACTCGAGGCTCTCGAAGACGTCTTGGACCAGTTCCTGCTGTACGGACAGACCACCAGTTCGTTCGTCGTGGCAAGCCCCGTTCCGCCCCGCGCTCCGCACAACCCAGCGTGACCTGGTGGTCGGCCGGGTGGGTCGGGTCCGACGCCCTGCCTACCGTTCTCGCTCTCGGATGCTGCCGGGGAATCAGAAGACGGGCTGGCCGCCGGTGACGCCGAGGACGGTGCCGGTGACGTAGCTGGCCTCGGCCGGTGAGGCGAGGAACACGTAGGCGCCGGCGAGTTCGGCGGGCTGACCGATCCGGCCCAGTGGCGTGTCCTTGCCCATGTTGGCGACCGCTTCGGGCTCCTTGGTGGCCGGCTGCAGCGGTGTCCAGACCGGGCCGGGGGCTACCGCGTTGACGCGGATACCCTCTGGACCGAGCTCCTGTGCGAGGTTGGCGGCGATGTTGTTGAGTGCGGCCTTGGTGGCGGCGTAGTCGATCATCGAGACCGAGGGTTCGTAGGCCTGCACCGAGCTGGTGATGATGATCGAGTCTCCGCGTCCCAGATGCTCGAGCGCGGCCTGGCTCACCCAAAGTGTGGCGTAGAGGTTGGTGTGCACGACTCGGTGCAGTTGTTCGGCGGTCAGTCCCTTCAGGCCCTTCTCGCCGCGCGCCCAGTGGTACCCCGCGTTGTTGACCACGACGTTGAGCCCACCCAATTGCTCGGCGGCGCGGGCCACGACATCGCGGCAGGTCTGTTCGTCACGCAGATCCCCTTCGACCAGCACGGCCGTGCGACCGGCCTTCTCGATCCACCCGGCGACGTCGCGGGCGTCCTCCTCTTCCTCCGCCAGGTAGTTGATCGCGACATCAGCACCTTCCCGGGCGAAGGCGATGGCGACGGCGCGACCGATCCCGGAGTCGCCGCCGGTGATCAGGGCCTTGAGGCCCTCGAGCCGGCCGCGGCCCACCCACGAGGATTCCCCATGGTCGGGTACGGGGTGCATCTTCGAAGTCAGGCCGGGGGGCGTCTGCTGCTGTTCGGGCATGCCCCCCTCATTGTCGGCCATGGACCTCGCGTGCTGTGCGATGGGCGCTTCGGGCATCGTGAGCTCCTTCGATCAGGTGGTTCGGAGACCTGCATGCTCGAGCGTAGGAGCGCGGGGCGCACCCTGTCTGGCCCGAGACTCGGACGCGCTTCGCGAGTACACTTCGCCGCCCGGGTGCCGGGTCCATCGGTGGCGGAGAAGGATCCGCTGATTGCGTCCCGAGTGGCTCAGGCTGGTGGACATCGGGCAGGAGGGCACTGGAGGATGTCACCTATGCTGACGGACTCCCAGACGAGAGGCCTCCTCGACGTGATGGTCGGGACCACACCGCTGAAACGCGACAACCTCGGGCACCTCTATCTGGCGCAGGCAGGTGCCGACCTCCCTCGCTATCTTGCGGAGTACTTCGCGCGAGAGAACCGGGCGGCGGTTCGTGCCGACCTATTGCGCTTCGCGGGCCCGATGGCAGCTTCGGACGATCGCGTCCTCGAGTTGGCCACGCACGCGCTCTCCGATCGCTCATCCAAGGTCAGACGAACGGCGCTTTGGCTGTTCGCGCGCTCAGGCGAACGCGCGGCCCTTCCCCTCCTCCGGTCGTGGCGTCCGCCAGATGAGGACGGCGCGGCATACCAGGAGCGCGCCATCAACGCGATCGAGCTTCAGGACGTTCAGGAGTGGGTCCGCGGGACTCGATACCACGGAGTGATTCTCTGGGAATTCAGCCGCGAGGAAATCGGATCGGATGCCTTCGACGCCTCCGTCGAGAGGTACGTCAAGCGCGTCGCCCCAGACCTGGTACCCGACTTGGAGCGCGTGCTTGGAGACATCCACCTCGCCCGATGATCGATCCCTCAGCGGCACGACTTCTGGTGGAACGATGCTCGAGCCGCGACCGAGCACCGCGCACTCAGGTCGGATTCGTGCCGTTGGATCCCTCACTCAGGGGGGTCGGCTCCCTGAGTGCTTGCCGGCGCACCGCTCCCGGTGTCTGCCCGATCGTGCGGGCGAACGCACGGGTGAACGCGGCTTCGGACTGATAGCCGAGTTCGGCAGCGAGTTGTGCGACGGTGGGGTGATCATCGCGCAACCGGCTGTCCGCCAGGTTCATGCGCCAGCGAGTGAGGTAGGCCATCGGCGCCTCGCCCACCAGGCCAGTGAAGCGGGCGCTGAACGCCGACCTCGACATGGCGGCGGTGCGTGCGAGCTTCTCAAGGCTCCAGTCGCGCCCGGGTTCGGTGTGCATCGCCTCGAGAGCGCGGCCGACTCGATCATCGTGCAGCGCGAGCAGCCAGCCGTCGCGGGCGGTGGGATCGTGCAGAAGCCAGGCGCGAATGGCCTGCACGACGAGGATGTCGGAGAGCCGAGTGGCGACCGCCTCGGCGCCGGGCTGCGCGTGGGTGAGCTCATCGGCCATGAGCCGCAGCGTGTCGCGGACCGATGACGCCATCACGGGAGCATCGCCGCGGACCGTGAGCACCCGCGGAAGGCCGCGCACGAGCTCGCGAGCGGCGGGGTCGTCGAATGCGACGACGCCGCAGATCACATGCGTCGCCCGCCCGCCGCCGCCGTGCCGGAGCACCGAATAGTGCGGGCCCAAGTACTGCTGCGGGAGGAGGTCGACCCGCGGTGCCGGTCCGACGTCGGGCGCGCTCATGATGTCGTGCCCGCGCCCGTGCGGCACGAGCGCGAGGTCGCCCGGGCGCAGCTCGACGGGGTCGGCGCCGTCGACCCGAAGCCAGCACGAACCGACGGTGGGAACGTGGAAGCTCACCGAGTCGGCGATCGCCGGCATCTCGAGCGCCCACGGCTCGGTGAGCTCTGACCGGCAGTAGAAGACGCCGCGCATCCGCAGCGTCTGCAACACCCGGGCGATGCGGTCGTGACCTTCCCACGGGCGTACGACATCCATGCCACGATTCTTCCCCATGGGCGACGCCTTCGTCTTGTCGAATCGGACGAATGAGCAAGAAATTTGGGCATACAGGCATGGTCACGCCTATTAAAGCCTCCTAGCGTCGGATTCACGAAGCAACACCGATGAATGGAGTGAGACATGTATGCCGTAGCCGGAGCTACCGGGCGCGTGGGATCAGCCACAGCACGACACCTGCTGGCAGAGGGGGCGGAGGCTCGAGTCCTCGTCCGAGACGAGACGCGTGCCGGGCAGTGGAGACGGCAGGGCGCGGGGGTCCGCGTCGTCGATCTCGGTGATCGAACCGCCCTGGGCGAGGCGATCACCGGATGCGACGGTCTCTTCGTGCTCCTGCCCTTCGACCTCACGGTCGACGACCTGGACGCCTACGCCGACGCGGTCACCGCGTCGGTAGCCGGTGCGGTCGCCGACAGCGGGATTCCGCACGTCGTCATGCTCTCCGCCGGCGGGGCCGACCTCGCCGAGGGAACCGGCCTCATCACCGGGCTGCACCGAATGGAGCAGGCGCTGCGCTCGACGGGCGTGGTGCTGACCGCACTTCGGTCGGGTCACTTCCAGGAGAAGGTCGGCGACCTCATCGAGGCCGCGCGGGCCGGCGTGTACCCGGTCTTCGCGCCGTCAGCCGACGTCGCTGTGCCGATGGTGGCGACCCGCGACCTCGGCGCGACCGCCGCGGCCGCGTTGTTGTCACCGGATGCCGTGAGTGCCGCGGTGGACGTGCGCGGGCCCGCGTACTCCGAACGCGAAGTCGCGGGTGTGCTCGGGAAAGCGCTCGGACGCGAGCTCGAGGTCGTCGTGCTTCCCGAAGACGCGTGGGCTCCCGCGCTGGTCGACGCCGGCTTCCGCCCGGATGCGGCCGAGGGCATCGCCCAGCTCTACCGAGCCGATGCGCGCGGATTGCTCGCGCCGCGCGGCGATCGTTCAATCGACGTGGCCACGCCGATCGAGGACACGATCGCCGGACTCATCGCCGGCGCGGTCGCGGCCTGATCGACACGGGAGAACATGATGGCTGGGATTTCGGAAGCGGTGCTCGTCGCCGCGACCGTCGGCAACGGGCTCCTCGCCGGGGTGTTCTTCGGGTTCAACCGGTGGAACCACGGGCGAACCGCGGCACGCGCCGCTGCGCTGGTTGTTCTCGCCACCGGCCTTGCCGCGTGACGGCTTCGCTTCGACAGGCTCAGCGAACCACCTTTCGGCGAACGGCGGGGTCAGTGAGCGGATGCCGCGGGCAGCCGCACGGTGAATCGCGTCGCGCCGGGCGAGCTCGCCACCTCGACCGTGCCGTCATGCGCCTCGACGACCGCGCGCACGATGGCGAGGCCCAGGCCCGTGCTTCCGGCGCGTCGCGACCGCGATGAGTCTCCGCGGGCGAAGCGCTCGAACAGCGTCTCGGCGACCTCGGGCGGGATGCCCGGTCCGTCGTCGGAGACCGTCAGCACGACCGCATCGCCGTGGTGCTCGAGGGCGGCGACGACGCTCGTGCCCTCTGGCGTGTGCACGCGGGCATTGGCCAGCAGGTTCATGACGACCTGGCGGAGCCGGGGTTCATCGCCACTGACGACGGCCGCGGCATCCGGAAGCCGGACCTCCCACACGTGGTCGGGGCCGG
>JALYWB010000080.1 GCA_030852935.1 Actinomycetota bacterium
ACGATCCCCCGACCGATCGAGTCATCCCCGATGATCGCGAACGGACCCACCGGCACCGGACCACCGAACTCATCAGCCATCGCCGTCACCACGCACGGGATCTGCTCACCCCGCGCCGCCCACGCCGTCGCATACGTCGAATGCGTGTGCACCACCCCACCGACCTCGGGCATCGCCCGATACACATACGCGTGCGCCGCAGTATCACTCGACGGGCTCCGCTCCGAACCCGGCGTACCCGGGATCACATTGCCGTCCAGGTCGCACAGGATCATGTTCTCGGGCGCCAACTCGTCATAGCCCACCCCCGACGGCTTGATCACGAACAAGTCCGCACCAGGCACCCGACCCGACACATTCCCACCCGTCCACACCACGAGCCCATACCGGGTCAACTCGGCATGCAACCTCGCAACGTCCGCCCGCACACGTGCGATCGCGACCTCGACCTGGGGGCCGTAGCTGCTCACGCTGGCACCGCCTCGACGCCGTCGGGCTCGAATCCTACGAGCCGTGCGTCGGTGGGCGTGGCACTCACGGTTGGACTCCTTCGTCAGGGCTATCGGGGTATGCTGGCCGGCTTCACATCGAGCGATGCCCCTCGGGGGCCGATCAATGTGACCGTTCACATGAGGTCTTATGTTAGCCACACCCTCGCGACGGCTGTCAACTCACGAAGGTCACGGATCGATAACGGCTCGAGTCGCCCGATCGGACGCACCGAGGCAGGTTCGCATCGAAGCCCGCATCGACTCAGAACGCGGGCGCGCCCGTCGAGTTCCGCACGATGAGCTCGGGCACGATCGTGCCCCGGTAGCCGGGGGCGGTGGGGTCGAGGTCGCCGAGGAGCAGCGCCACGCAGCGGCGGCCGAGCTCCGCGAAGTCCTGACGCACGGTGCTGAGTGGAGGCCAGAAGTGCGCCGCCTCTGGAATGTCGTCGAAGCCGATGATCGACACGTCGCGCGGAACCTCGAGGCCCGCGGCGCGGATGGCGTGCATCAGGCCGAGCGCCATCTGGTCGTTCGACGCGAAGATCGCCGTGAAGTCGCGCACGGTCAGCAACTCCCGGCCGGCGTAATAGCCGAAGTCCGCCGTCCAGTCCCCGAGGATCGGAGCGGTCGTCGGCACATCCTGCGCGCCCATCTCCTCGAGGAAGCCGCGCATCCGCGCCTCGGCCTCGATCCAGTCCTGAGGCCCGGCGAGGTGGTAGATGTTCCGGTGGCCCAGGTCGATGAGGTGCCGGGTCGCGAGGCGGGCGCCCGCGATCTGATCGACCGAGAGCGCGTGGCCGGTCTCGCGCCCAGTCGACTGCAGGCTCACGTACGGCACGTCGATCGACAACTGCGCGAGCGTATCGAACACGCGCACCTGAGGCGCGATCACCACGAGCCCCTCGATGCCCTGGGCCGCGAGATGGGCGAGTCCGTCGGCGATCGACCGCGCATCCGACGAATCGATGTTCGCGGTGCTCACCCAGTACCCGGACGCGCGCGCAGCCTCCTCGATGGCCGCGATGCTCGACGCCGGCCCGTACTGCGTGCTCGACGCCGAGAGGATGCCGATCGTGCGCGATCGGTGTGTCACGAGCGCCCGCGCCGCCCGGTTCGGCCGGTACTGCAACTGCTCCATCACGTCGAGCACGCGTTGCTTCGTCTCGGGGCGAATGCTCGGGTGGTGGTTCAGCACCCGCGAGACGGTCTGGTGCGACACCCCGGCGAGACGCGCCACATCGCGGATGCTCGGGGCCCGACCCCGGTGCGGCTCCTCTGCCACGGCAACCCCGTTCGAATTCCGGCATGTTCACGGTCACACACGCCTGCGCCTCAATTATGCACAACTGTGCGGGAATGTGACGGTCACACATGTGACGGTCACATCGACGCGATCAGTCGACGGATGCCGCGCCGGCCGGCCGTACGCGCGCCGCGAGTACCACCGCCACGAGGGCGATCACGACGGTCACGGCGAAGTCGGCCGTGAACGCACCGCCTACGATCGCACTCGATACGAGCGCCGTGACGGCGAGGGCGACGGATGCCCCGAGCGACTCGCCGATCGACAGCGCCGCGCTGTTGAAGCCCTGGGCCGACACGGGCGAGAGCTTCAGCACCGCGACCGAGAACCGCGGATACATGAACCCCATCGCGCCACCCGCCAGCGTCCAGGCGACGAACGCGATCATCGGATTGAGCGTGAACGCGGCCACGAGCAGCACCACGACCAGGGAGACCGCCAGCAGGCCCGCACCGATCTGCACGGCCTGCGTGTTCGTGACCCGGTCGCCCAGCCGCCCCTGCAGCCATGAAGCCGCGGCCCAGCTGACGCCGGCTCCGGTGAGCACCGCGCCCGCGAGGCTCGGCGAGAACTCGTAACGCTCGATGAAGAGGTACGGCAGGTAGATCTCGCTACCGAAGAACGCACCCGCGACGATGAGGCGCAGCAGCACGGTGGCGGGCATGCCCCGCACGGCACGCAGCGTACCCGGCGGAAGCAGCGGCCGAACGGCGATGGCGACGAGCACGATCGAGATCACCGCGAGCACCCACCGCCAGGGGTCGTCGAACTCCTTCGAGAGCGACAGCCCGAGCGCCGCGGCCGCCGTAAGCACCGACCAGCCGACCCGGCCGAGGCTCCACCGCACCGACGGGTCGCCCTGCACGAGGTCGCGCACCCTGAGGAGCGGCGGCAGCATCATGGCCGCGGCCGGAAGCAACAGCCCGATCACGCCGAGGAACACCCAATGCCAGCTCACCGTCTCGGCGACCACGCCGGCGAGCGCCGGCCCGATGATCGACGGGATGACCCACGCCGCAGCGAATCCGGCGAAGACGCGCGCACGCAGCGCCTCGGGGTACACCCGCGCGACGATGACGTACAACGGCACGATGACCGCAGCGCCAGAGAGCCCGTGCACGAACCGCCCGACGATGAACACGATCATGTTCGTGGCGGTGCCGGCGATCAGTAGGCCGACGACGAAGAGCACCGCCGACGTGAGCAGCGACGGCAGGGGGCCGGCCCGGTCGGTCCAGTTGCCGGCGAGCACCATGCCGATGATGCCCGCCGCGAGCGGCACGGCGAACGCCAGCGCGAAGAGGGCGATGCCGTCGAGGTCTTCGGCGACGAGCGGCATCACCGTGGTCACGGCCATGGCCTCGAACGCGGCCAGGAAGATCAGCGCGAACATGCCGATCGACAACCAGCGGAACGGCGGGGAGAGCGGCCCCTTCGCCGATGCGGCGTGCGTGGAGTGAGCGGATGCCTCGGCCGACGCGTACGCCTCGGCGGCGGGAATGACCGAGTGCCCGGAGGTGTCTGCGCTCGGCTCGGTGGTTGGATCGCTCACTCGGTCGAGCTTATCGCCGCCGTCCGACATGGCGTGCGCGTGAGCGGCGCCGGAGAAGCGGCGCAGCGCGCGTGCTCGGTACGCTCAGAACTCCTCGTGCGTCTCGGGGTCGGCGCCCCAGATTCGACCGCGCGAGAGCGCCGAGATCGCTTCGACCTCGTCATCCGAGAGCTCGAACGAGAACACGTCGAGGTTCTGACGCCGGCGCGCGGCATCCGACGACTTCGGAATCGGCACCGATTCGAGCTCGACGTGCCAACGCAGCACGACCTGGGCGGGCGAGACGCCGTGCTCTGCGGCGATCGCGGCGATCACCGGCTCCTCGAGCAGTTGGGTGCGCTTGCCGAGCGGACTCCAGCTCTCGGTGCGGATCTCGTGCTCGTCGTGGTACGCGCGCAACTCCTCTTGCGGGAGGTACGGGTGCAGCTCGACCTGGTTCACCACCGGAACGACGCCGGTCTCCTTCTCGAGCCGGTTGAGCATCGCCTGCGTGAAGTTCGACACGCCGATCGACCGCGCGAGGCCCTTCTCGCGCAGGCGGATCATCGCCCGCCAGCTGTCGACGTACTTGTCGATGCGAGGGTTCGGCCAGTGGATGAGGTAGAGGTCGACCCAGTCGAGGTCGAGACGCGAGCGCGATTCGTCCAGGCTCGCGAGCGTCTCTTCGTAGCCATGGTGCCGGCCGGGCAGCTTCGTCGTGATCACGAGGTCGCTGCGGTCGACGCCGGAGCGGCGGATGGCCTCGCCAACCACGTCTTCATTGCCGTAGTTGTAGGCGGTGTCGATCAGGCGGTAGCCGTCGGCGATGCCCGACACGATCGCCTCGATGCCCGACTGCTCGTTCAGCCCGGATGTTCCGAGCCCGATGGCGGGAATCGAATTGCCGTCGCGAAGGGAGTACACCGGAGCGGTCATCTTCCCATCCTCACGCACGATGGCGGCGGATGCCACTGCCCCGCGCCGTTCGCGGAAGCGACCGAACCGGAGTGCAGGCGCTCAGTCCGCGACCGGCTCGGGGATCTCCGCGTGAGCGCGCAGGCCCGCGAACAGCGCGAAGCCCCAGACGACGAGCGCCACCGCAATGGCACCCGCTACCGCAGCGACCGGACCCATCGGCAGGAGCACGGCATATGCGATCGCGGTGAGCGCGATCGAGACGGCGCCGCCGAGCGCGTCGGAGACCGTCATCGCCGAGCTGATGAAGCCCTGGTTCTGGGTCGTCGACGACTGCAGGCCCATCACGGTGGTGCGCGGGTACATGATCCCCATGCCTGCGCCGGCGAACACCCACGCGACCATGAACGCGACGGGCGGCAACTGCAGCACGGTCGCAAGCAGCGATCCCGCGATCGCGGCGCCGAGCAGCGCGAGCCCGATGCGAAGGCAGACCTCGTTCGTGAGACGCACCGGGTTGCGCCCCTGCACCTGCGAGGCGATCGCCCACGAGACTCCGCCGAGCGTGAGCACGAGCCCCGCCATCGAGGTCGTCAGCACGTAGGGTTCACCGGTCAGCAGCAGCGGCAGGTAGACCTGCGTGCCGAAGAAGGCCCCAGAGAGCATGCCGCGTGTCAGCACGCTGGCGGGGAGTCCGCGCACGGCGCGCAGCGTGCCACGTGGCACCATCGGCCGCACGGCGACGGCGATCACCGCGACGGAGACGACCGGCAGCACCCAGCCGGCCCATCCGGATGCCTCGGTCGAGAGGTTCAGCACCAGCACGGCCACGGCGGCGAGCGTCGCCCAGGCGATCCGGGACACACGCCAGGGCGGGCGTTGCGCGACCGACTCGGTCGTCATGGCCCGCAGGTTCGGCACGACCATCGCGAGCGCGGGCAGCACGAGGGCGACGACACCGAGGAACACCCACTGCCAGCCGACCGTGTCGGCGATGACGCCGGCGACGAACGGCCCGATGAGCGACGGCAGCACCCAGGCCGCCGCGAAGCCGGCGAAGATGCTGGGCTGCAGGCCCGCCGGGAACACGCGGGCGACGATGACGTACAGGGCCACCGTGAGTCCACCCCCGCCGACGCCGTGCAGCAGTCGGCCGATGACGAGCTGCCACATGCCGGTCGCCATGCCGGCCACCAGCAGGCCGATCACGAACAGCACGACCGAGCTGTAGAGGGCGACCCGCGGGCCACCGCGGTCTGCGGCATTGCCCGCGATGATCATGCCGATCACGCTCACGGCAAGCGGCCCGGCGAACGCGAGCGCGTAGAGCGGCCGTCCGTCGAGCTCTGCCGCGACGGCGGGCATGACCGCGGTCACGGCCATCGCCTCGAAGGCGGCGAGGAAGACGAGCGCGCAGATACCGATGCTGATCCACCGGTATTCGGGGCTCAAGACGCTCTCACGGCTCTGAATCGGCACCTCGCCGGTGGCGTCAGCCTGCTCAAGACTCATGGGCTCGAGCGTAGGACTTCAAGCAAGGTTGAGGTCAATCGGAGATCGGCTGGCGGATGCCGCAGCTCGCGATTGACGTCGGATGCCGCAGCTCGGAATCCAGGTGCGGCCGCCGCTCGCGCCCTCACGCCGGCAGCTCCGCGAACGCGCGCACCGGGAACGTGCCGAATCCCTCGACGCGCGGCGGCACCGCGGTGAAGCGGGCGCCACGGGCGGGCAGCCGGTCGAGTGCGGTCAGGTGCTCCACCACGTGCACACCCGCGGCGAGCAGGATCGAGTGCGCGGGACGGGTGCCGCCAGACTCGGTGTCGTCGATGTTGAGGGAGTCGATGCCGACGATTCCGACGCCAGCGTCGACGAGGTGCCGTGCACCCGCCTCGGTGAGGAACGGCGACCCGTGAGCGTACTCGGGCGTGCCGAAATGGCGACTCCACCCGGTGTGCAGCAGCACCGCGGTGCCGGAGAGCTCGCGGTCGAAGAACACTTCTGCGGGGATGCCGCGGCTCGCGGCATCCGTCAGGTGGAACACCTCGGCCGGCACGCCGACGAGCGTCTCGAGCGAGAGGCTGGCGAGGTCGCCGCCCTCGGCGTAGCGATGGAACGGACTGTCGAGGTACGTGCCGGTGTTGCCGATCATCGTGATGACGTCCATGGCGAACTCGGTGCCGGGCGCGTACCGCTCGCGCGACGCCGCTCGCGTGAGGAACGGGGTGACGGTCGGTGCCGGGAGGCCCGGATACGTCACGAGCCCCGCTCGGATGGGGTGGCTCAGGTCGACCAGCTCGCTGCGGCGGTTCGAGTGGGCGGATGCCTCAGCGAGGCTGTCGGTCGCATCGATCACGCCGCGCGACCCTCGGTGCAGCTCCTCGATGATCTCGAGGTTCGACAGCACGACACTGCCGACGAGGGTGAGCCCGAGGTGCCGCACGAGCAGCTCGGCGATCTCCTCCTCGGTGAGCTCGGCCGAGGGCAGGTCGAGGCGGAACGCCTCGGCACGCAGTGCGCCTCCGTTCACGAAGGCGATCTCGGCATCGAAGTGGGC
>JALYWB010000114.1 GCA_030852935.1 Actinomycetota bacterium
GGCCCGGCGGTTGCCGGGCCCGACGTCATGTCGTGCGACTCGAGGTGCGGCATTCGCCACGTGGGTGGCGTCGCCGGATCGAATCAGTGGACGTCGACCTCAGCGGCCGCCTCGGCGCCCGCCATCATGTCGGCCGGCTTGCGCACGAAGAATGCTCCGACGATCGCGAGCAGCGAGAGGATCGCGCCCACCAGGAATGCTGCACGGATGCCCGCTGCTTCCGCGACCTCGGGAGCGGCGCCGGTCGCGGCGAGCGTCGCCGTTCCGGCCGCCAGCACGGTCACGAACAGGGCGGTGCCCGCCGCACCTGCGACCTGCTGCACGGTACCGACGATCGCCGAACCGTGCGAGTAGAGCCGTGGCTCGACCGAGCCGAGCGCCGAGGTGAACAGCGGCGTGAACATGAACGCGAGCCCCGTTGACAGCACCATGTGTGCGACCAGCAGGAGCCAGGGCGAGGTCTGCTCGGTCACCATCGTGAGCGACCACAACACTGCGCTCACGAGGATGCTGCCGGGCACGAGCAGCGGCGTCGGGCCGAACCGGTCGAAGAGCCTACCCACGGTCGGACCGAAGAGCCCCATGATGAGGCCGCCGGGGAGCAGCAGGAGGCCGGTGAAGACCGGCTCGAGATGCAGCACGTTCTGCAGGTAGATGGGCAGCAGGATGATCGTGCCGAAGAGCGCGGCCATCATCACCGTCATCAGCCCGACCGAGACGGCGAAGTTGCGCGATCGGAACGTGCGCAGGTCGAGCAGGGCGCGGTCTCGGCGCTGCAGGCGCACCTGGCGCCAGATGAACGAACCGATGCCGATGACCCCGACGGCGAGTGAGGTCCACATTGCGGCTGGGCTCTCGATGCCGCCCACGACGCCGCCGACGAGGCTCAATCCGTAGACGAGCCCGCCGAAGCCGAAGGCAGAGAGTATGACCGAGACCAGGTCGATGGGAATCACTCGCGGCTCACTCACGTTCTCGACTCGGCGGATGCCGATGACGAGCATGACGAGGGCGATCGGCAGCACCAGCCAGAACATGAACCGCCACGACAGGAAGTTCAGGATGAGGCCGGAGATCGTCGGGCCGATCGCCGGCGCGACCGACATCACGATCGAGACGCGTCCCATGAATCGGCCGCGGTCGGAGGGAGCGACGAGCGTCATGAGCGTCGTCATGAGCAGCGGCATCATGATCGCGGTGCCGCTCGCCTGGACGACGCGTGCCGCGAGGAGCACCTCGAATCCCGGCGCCAGCGCCGCGATGAGCGTTCCCGTCGAGAACAGGCTCATCGCGGTGATGAAGATCGGTCGCGTGGCGAACCGCTGCAGCAGGAAGCCCGTGATCGGGATGACCACGGCCATCGTGAGCATGAAGGCGGTCGTCAGCCACTGGGCCGCCGAGATCGAGACGTCGAGGTCGGTGACGAGGTGGGGGATCGCGACCCCCATGATCGTCTCATTGAGGATGACCACGAATGCCGACGCGAGCAGCAGCCAGATCACGCGTGAATTGCGCGCACCATGAAGAGCCTCGGCGTCGGAGTGGTGGTCGCGGTCGGAATGGTGGGCAGGGTCGCGCGCGAGCTGATCGTCGGAGACGGTCGGCTCGTCGCGGGTCAGGTCTGGAACGGCGCGTTCAGTCAAAGAGTGGGTTCCAATCGATGTCGGCGCAAAGCTGTGCCGCGAAGAGGGCGTCGAATGAGTGAGACAACCCGGGTGGAATGCCGTGCTATTCCCCGATCGTCAGATGGATCGGAATGTATGGAAATGCGGCCGTCGACGAGCCTCAGTCGGCCTCGTCGACGTCGTCGGCCGGAATGGCGGTGGGATCGATCATGAGGTCACGATATGCCGCACCACCGACACTGCACGGACGACGGATGCCGCGGCATCCGCGATCTCGGCCTGCGTGGTCTCGGAGCCCAGCGTCAACCGCACCGCCGTCTGCGCGACCTCACCGGGGATGCCGATGGCCGTGAGCACGTGCGAGGGGTCGTCGCTGCCCGCAGCACATGCGGAGCCGCTCGAGCAGATCACGCCGTTCCGCTCGAGTTCGAGCAGCACGGCCTCGCCGCTCGTGCCGGGAAAGACGAATGAGACGGTGCCCGGAAGCCGTCGCACCGGGTCGCCCGTGAGCCCGGCGCCCGGGACGCCTGAGGTGATGCGCGCCGCGAGCTCGGCACCGAGCCCGGCGACGCGCGCTGCGGCATCCGCCCGCTCTGCTTCGGCGATCCGGAGCGCAGTTGCGAAGGCCACCGCGCCGGCGACGTTCTCCGTGCCCGAGCGTCGTCCGCGCTCCTGGCCACCGCCGTGCAGCAGGGGCTCGAGCGGGATACGCCCCCGCACGATGAGTGCCCCGGTGCCCTTCGGTGCTCCCACCTTGTGGCCGGCGAGCGAGAGCGCGTCGACCCCGAGCGCGTCGACGGCGAGCGGAAGCCAGCCCGCTGCCTGCACCGCATCGGTGTGCATCGCGGCTCCTGCGTGGTGCGCAATCGCGGCGAGCTCTGCGATCGGCTGCACCGTGCCGATCTCATTGTTCGCCAGCTGCACCGAGACGAGGGTCGTGTCGGGCCGGATGACGCGGGCGAGCGCCTCGGCATGTACCAGCCCCGCGGCATCCACCTCGACCTCGTCCACCTCGAAGCCGTGCACGCGGGCGAGGTAGGCCGCCGACTCGAGCACCGCCTCATGCTCGATCGGCGACACCACGACGTGGCGCCCGCGGGGCTCGGCCAGCGCGATGCCCTTGACGGCAAGGTTGTCGGCCTCGGTGCCGCCGCTTGTGAACACGACGTCGCCGGGGCGGCATCCGACGACGGCCGCGACCTCTGCCCGCGCTGCCGCGAGTGCTCGCGCCGCTTCGTCGCCGAGTCCGTGCCGGCTCGAGGGGTTGCCGAACGCGCCCGTGAGGAACGGCCACATCGCCTCGAGCGCCTCTCGGCGCACGGGTGTCGTCGCGGCGTGGTCGAGGAAGATCATGGGGTATCGAGCGGCGTCGCCTGCGCCGCGGCATCCGGAGCACCGAGCGCACCGGCACCCTCGATGACGACGTCGAGGCCGAGGTCGAGCGCGCGAGCCGAGTGGGTGAGTGCGCCGACCGAGATCACGTCGACGCCCGTCGTGGCGATCGCGCCGACCGTCTCGAGCGAGACCCCACCGGATGCCTCGACCACGGCCCGCCCCGCAATACGCGCCACACCCGCACGCAAGTCGTCGAGGCTGAAGTTGTCGAGCATGACCGTGTCGGCGCCGCCGGCCAGTACCGCGTCGATCTGCTCGATCCGGTCCACTTCGACCTCGAGGTGTGCAGTGTGCGGCAGCCGTTCGCGTGCCTCCCGCAGCGCCGTGGCGAGGTCGGTTCCGGCCGCGGTGAGCACGGCGAGGTGATTGTCCTTCGCCATCACCGCATCCGAGAGCGATCGCCGGTGATTGCGGCCGCCGCCATCGCGCACGGCCTGGCGTTCGAGGCTGCGCAGTCCCGGCGTCGTCTTACGGGTGTCGACGATGCGCGCGTTCGTGCCGTCGACCGCGTCGACGTAGCGTGCGGTGAGGGTCGCGATACCCGACATGCGCTGCAGCAGGTTCAGTGCCACGCGCTCCGCCGTGAGGATGCCGCGGGCGGACCCGCGCACGCGGGCGAGCACGTCGCCAGCGACGAATCGGTCGCCGTCGACGGCGATGCGGTCGACCTCGACGTGCGCGTCGACGAGGCGGAACGCCGCTGCGAACACCTCGATGCCGCTCAGTACGCCGGGTTCGCGCGCCACCAGCTCGGCGGCCGCAGCGCTGCCGGACGGAATCAGCGTCTCGGATGTGAGGTCGCCCCACGGGGCGTCCTCGTCGAGGGCGGCGCCGACGATGCGGTCGATCTCGCGGGTTTCGGTCATCAGGCGGCCTCCAGCTCGGCGGTCGGGTGATCGGCAGTGGCTTCGGCTGCGGTGGTGGCGCGGGTGTCGGCATCTCCATCGAGGGCTCCGCCCCCAATCGCTGGGTCATCGCTGCGGAAGTGCGCGCCGACACTGCCACGTCGGGCCCGCGCCGCGGCGACGGTGAGGCGGGCCAGGTCGAGCAGGTTGCGATTCTCGGCCGCGTGACGATCGGTGGGTTCGGGCGCACTCCACGTGTCGAGCATCTCGGATGCCGCGGCCAGCCCGGCCTCGTCGCGCTCGAGCCCGACGTGCTCCCACATGAGCGCCTGCAGCGCGGCTCGGTCGAACCCGGGACCGACAATAGCGGGCTGAGGAGGGCGAGCAGCGCCCGTCTCGAAGCCCCGTGTCGCGGCGGCGTCGGGATTTCGAGACGCCGCTTCGCGCCTCCTCAACCCGCGAGCCGGGGCCTCGAGGGCGCGCGCCGCGCGGTCGGCGAACACCGCCGCCTCGAGCAGCGAGTTCGAGGCGAGGCGGTTCGCCCCGTGCACGCCGACGCGTGCCGTCTCGCCGACGGCGAAGAGCCCCGGCAGACTGGTTCGCCCGTCGAGGTCCGTGATGACGCCACCCATCGCGTAATGCGCCGCCGGCGTGATCGGTACCGGCACGTTCGCCCAGTCGTATCCGGCATCGCGGCAGGCTTCAGCGAGCCCCGGGAAGCGGTGGGCGAGCACGCGCGCACCGAGCCGCCTGGCGTCGAGCAGCACCGGCGCACCGCCCTGTTCCAACGAACGCCGCCAGACCGCGCGAGCGACGACGTCGCGCGGCGCGAGCTCCGCCCGGGCATCGACCTCGAGCATGAACCGGTGCCCCTCTGCGTCGAGCAGCACCGCGCCCTCACCGCGCACCGCCTCGGAGATGAGCGGCGTGCCCGGCGCGGCCAGTGCCGTGGGGTGGAACTGCACGAACTCGAGGTCGGCGACGGCCGCACCGGCGCGCCACGCGGCGGCGACGCCATCGCCGGTCGCGACGGTGGGATTCGTCGTATGCCGGTAGAGGCATCCACTTCCCCCCGTGGCGAGCACGACCGCGTCGGCGCGTCGTTCGATGAGGTCTCCGGATGCCGCGAGCAGCCGCGCCCCCACCGCGCCACCGTGTTCGACGATCAGGTCGACGAGCATGGTCTCCTCTTCGACGCGCACCGCACGACGCCGGACCGTCGCGACGAGCGCCGATTCGATCGCGGCACCGGTCGCGTCGCCTCCGGCATGCACGATGCGCGCGCGCGAGTGCGCGGCTTCGAGGCCCCGCTCGAGCCCCGACTCGCCCCGATCGAACTCCACGCCGAAGCGGATCAGGTCGCGCACGCGTGCCGGTCCCTCGTCGCACAGGACCCGCACCGCATCGGGGTCGGCCAGTCCGGCGCCGGCGGCGATGGTGTCGGCGTAGTGTCGCTGAGCCGAGTCGTCGGGGAACAGCGCGGCCGCGATGCCGCCCTGTGCGCGGGAGGTGCTGGCGTCGGCCAGCACCGTCTTCGTGACGAGCTCGACGGTGTGCCCTGCGTCGGCCGCCCGAACCGCCGTCCAGAGTCCGGCGATGCCGCCGCCGACGATGAGCACGTGTGCCATGTCAGACTCCGGCTGGGACGGCGGCCGGCTTGGCCGCGAGCATCCGCTCGAGCGCGATCCGCGCGGGCTCAGCCACGGACTCGGTCACCGTGATGCGGTTCACGACACGCCCGGCGACGAGCTCCTCGAGCACCCAGGCGAGGTAGCCCGGGTGGATGCGGTACATCGTCGAGCACGGGCACACCACGGGGTCGAGGCAGAAGATGGTGTGCTCGGGGTGCTCGGCAGCGAGGCGCTGCACGAGGTTGATCTCGGTGCCGATCGCGAACGTCGAGCCCGCCGGTGCCGCCTGGATCGCCTTGACGATGAAATCGGTCGAGCCCGCGGCATCCGCTGCGTCGACGACCGGCATCGGGCACTCGGGGTGCACGATGACCTGCACGCCGGGGTGCGACTCGCGGGCCGCGGCGATCTGGTCGACGGTGAAGCGCTTGTGCACCGAGCAGAACCCGTGCCACAGGATGACGCGGGCGTCATCGAGCTCCGCCCCGGTGTTGCCGCCGAGCGGCTTGCGCGGGTTCCACATCGGCATCTGCGAGGGCGCGACGCCCATCGCCTTCGCGGTGTTGCGCCCGAGGTGCTGGTCGGGGAAGAACAGTACGCGCTGCCCGCGCTCGAACGCCCACTCGAGCACCGTCTTCGCATTCGACGACGTGCACACGATGCCGCCGTGGCGCCCGACGAAGCCCTTGAGGGCCGCAGACGAGTTCATGTACGTGACGGGGATGACGGGCACCAGGCCGTCGGCGTCTGCGGCGTCGAGGTCGCCGTAGACCTCTTCGAGCTGCTCCCAGCACTCCTCGACCGAGCTCTCGTCCGCCATGTCGGCCATCGAGCAGCCCGCGGCGAGGTTCGGCAAGATCACGGCCTGGTCGGGACTCGAGAGCAGGTCGGCGGTCTCGGCCATGAAGTGCACGCCGCAGAACACGATCGCCTCTGCCTCTGGGCGGCTCATCGCCGCGTTGGCGAGCTGGAACGAGTCTCCCGTGAAATCGGCGTGCTCGATCACCTCGTCGCGCTGGTAGAAGTGGCCGAGCACCACGACCCGATCGCCGAGCGTCGCCTTCGCGGCGCGGATGCGATCGTGCAGCTCTGGCTCGGAGGCGACCCGGTACGCCTCGGGAAGGGCGCCCTGCCGCGGCGATCCGGTGGGAATCACGTCGCCCATCGACGAGCCCGGGCCATAGCCGGCCGGGCCCTGGTCGAACTCCCAGGGGCCCTTCGCGAGCTCCGGCGTACAGGTGCTTCCGCCTGCCGCGCCCGTCGTGATGAGCCGGATGGTGCGGTCGACGGATGCCGCATCGCGGGTCTGCTGCGCATTGCGGGTCTGCTGCGCATCGCGGGTCTGCAGTGCTGTCGTGCTCATGACGCGGGCCTCTCTCTCGTGAACGGTTCTCTGGCCCCCGCCACGGTGATGGACGTGTCGTAGCGGTAGAGCTTCGGGGGACGGTGCGGCGCGCCCGCCATGCGCTCGCCGGTCTCGCGGAGACGGCCGGAGGCGATCATGGTGCGCCGGAAGTTCGCCGGGTCGAGTGGGCGCCGCAGCACCGCCTCGTACACCTCGCGCAGCTCGGCGAGGGTGAACGTCTCACCGAGGAAGGAGTGCGCGATCTCGGCGTATTCGACCTTGGTGCGCAGGCGCCAGAGGGCGTACTCGACGATGCGGTTGTGGTCGAAGGCGAGGCCCGGCAAGGTGTCGGCGGGCACCCATCGCACGTTCGGTCCTGCCGTAGCGCGCGCGGCCTCGTCGCTCTGCACGAGGGCCCAATACACGACCGAGATGACCCGGCCCCCGGGGGAGCGGTCGACCTCGCCGAAGGTGTAGAGCTGCTCGAGGTACTTGGGCGCGAGTCCGGTCGTGGCACGCAGGGTGCGGGCGGATGCCGCTTCGAGCTCCTCGTTCGGCGGAAGCCAGCCGCCGGGCAGGGCCCAGAGGCCCCGGTACGGCTCGCGGGTACGTCGCACGAGCGGCGTCCAGAGCACGGGCTGCCCGGTGTGGTCGGGGCGCAGGGCGAAGATCACGGTGGAGACCGCGAGGCGCACGGTGGCGTCGCCGTGTTGTGGCATCCGTCATCTCCGATCTTCGAGTCAGACTGACTCGAACCCTCTGCAACGGCAGCTTACAGTCAGGGTGACCAGAACGCCAATCGGATGACGGGGCGCGATGTGCCCCCAACGGGGGAGTGGCCGCGACATGGACTCGGTACTAGCACTGATGCCACGGCGCCGTCGGAAGCGCCAGCATGGTCCAGTTCCCGGCGTTCAACCCGTCGCCGGCGCTCCTGAGAGGAATCCCCGCATGCGCAAACTGTTCCTGGCCGTGGCCTGGTTGTTCACCGCTTCAGTCGTACTGCAGCTCTACTTCGCCGCGGTCGGCGTGTTCTCGAACCCCGAAGACGAGCTGTTCGCCTGGCATGGCACCAATGGCCGCATCGTGCTGCCGATCCTCGCACTCCTGCTCATCGTGACCGCGGCGCTCGCGAGGGCAGGCAAGCGAACGATCTGGCTGAGCGTGCTGCCGCTCGTGCTCATCCTCTTCCAGACCGTGCTGTTCATCCTCACCGGGGTGCTCTTCGGCCTCGACGAGTCGAGCCACGCAGCGCCGCCGCTCGGTGCGACGCTGTTCCTGTCGCTGCACGCCCTGAACGGCACCGCCATCCTGCTGCTCGGTGTGCTCATGATCGTGCGCGCTCGACGGCTCGTTCGCGACGGCGCACCCGCGAAGGCGGCCCCGGTGGCAACGATGCCTGACGCCGACGAGACGCCGGCCACCATTCCGAGCGCCTGATCCGCACGCACGACGCGACGCGGTCCGGCGACGCAGTGAGGAGGGCGCGATGACCACCGTCGCCCTCCTCCTTCTGCACTCCGTCGCCGCGATCGCCGGGGCGGGGCTCTGGCTCGCCGCAGGGTTCAGTGCGGGCGCCGGTGCTGGCGCCGATGGCGGTGCCAGCGCCCGCTCCGGTGCCCCGGGCGTCGATCGCGAGCGACGCGAGCGTCTCACCGTGCTCGCGCTCGCCATCGGCGGTACGGTGGCGCTCGCTGCTGCCGCCGCGCTCACGGCCTTGCTGATCGCCCGGGGTTGGTGGTTCGCCGGCGAGAAGGTCCTGGTCGGGCTGCCGTTCCAGGTCATGGGTCTCGCCGCGGGCGCGCTCGGGCTCGTCTGGTGGCTCCGCGGCATCCGCATGCCCCTCGCCCGCAGCCTCGTGCTCGGCGCCGGCTACGCGATGACCGCCGGAGCACTGGCCACGTGGCTCGTCGGATATCCGCCGCAATCGGTGGCGGTCGTCGTGTTGCTCGTTGCCGTGGCACTCGCGACCGGGCTCACGTGGGCGCTGCTCGCGCAACGTGGGGGCCGCGTCGTCGCGGGGTTCGCAGGCCTGCTCGCCGTGGTGCTCGTCGGCGGGGTCGGATGGTCGTGGTTGTCGGATACCGCGGCGCCACGCATCGAGGCTTCGACTGCGCACGCCCATGGCGCTGCGGCGCCGAGTGGCGGGCCGGCGGCATCCGAGGTGCCCGTCACCGCGCTCCGCACGCCCGCTGACGCGCCCGGAGCAGTGCAGCGCTTCGAGTTCACCGCGGCACGGCACGACGTGACACTCGCCTCGGGCGAGACGATCGAGGCGTGGGGCTTCGGCGGCGATGGCGTCGCCGGACCTGAGCTGCGCGTCACCGAGGGCGACGTCGTCGAGGTCGCCCTCGTCAACCGCGACATCGACGAGGGCGTCACGCTGCACTGGCACGGGTACGACGTGCCGAACGGGGAGGATGGCGTCGCGGGCGTGACGCAGGACGCCGTTCAGCCCGGAGATCGGTTCACCTACCGCTTCGTCGCCGACGAGCCCGGTTCGTACTGGTATCACACGCACCAGGCCGCATCCGAAGGCGTGCGCCGCGGCCTGTACGGCATGCTCGTGGTCGAGCCGGAAGGCGGGGTCGCCGAATCGCTCGAACTGGCGCTGCCCGTGCACCGGATCGGTGGCGAGGTGGTGGTCGGAGCGACCGATGGACCGCAGTCGTTCGAGGCGGTCGAAGGTGAGACCGTGCGCCTCCGAGTGGCGAACACCGAGCAGACACCCATCCGCGTGACCATCGCGGGCGCACCGTTCCGCGTCGCCGCGGTCGACGGTCGCGACATCGACGATGGTGAGGCGGTCGAACACCGCTCGGTGCGCCTCGGCGCGGGCGCGCGCGTCGACCTCGTCTTCACGATGCCCGCCG
>JALYWB010000118.1 GCA_030852935.1 Actinomycetota bacterium
CCGAGCCAGCTCGCACTCGCCAACCACCTCGGCATCGATCGCACGGTGATGACCTATCTCGTCGACGACCTCGAGAAGGAGGGGCTCGTCGAACGCCGGCCGAACCCGACCGATCGACGTCAGCGGCAGGTCGTCGCCACCGACCGCGGGCGTGAGCTGATCGAGAATGCCTGCCGTCGCGTCGTCGATGCGCAGGAGCACCTGCTCGGCACGCTCGACAACGACGAGCGCACGGCGCTGCGGCGGCTGCTCAACAAGGCCGCCGCCGGCACCGGCGAAGATGTCGACGATGCGTGCGAGGTGGCAGACGAGGCCTGAGCCGGCTGGTACGGCAGGCAGGCGGGAGTCGGGCGCACCCGAAGCCTCAGCGAGCGAGCAACGCCTCGACGTCGAGGTGCGACAGTTTGTCGGGGTTCGCGATCGAGTAGATACGCGTGATCCGGCCGTCTTCGACGACGACGCTCACCGCACCGGCGAGCACGCCGTCGACCTCGGCCCGTGCGCCCGGCTCGCCGTTGACCCAGATCGGACGTGCGACGAACATCGCATCGAGTTTCGCGAGGCCGCCCAGGAGGTACTTCGCCAGCCGCTCCGCGCCGACGACCGGCCGGCGTGCGGCGCCGCGCACCTTTCCACCGCCGTCGGCGACGGCGACGACGTCGGGGGCGAGCACGTCCATCAATGCCTGCAGGTCGCCGGTGTTGACGGCCGCGACGAATCGCTCCACGACCTCCATCTGCTCGGCACGGTCCACCGTCACGCGCGGCCGTCGGGCGGTCACGTGCTCCCGGGCACGATGCGCGATCTGCCGCACCGACGCGGGTGACTTGCCGACCGCCTCGGCGATCTCGTCGTAGGGCACGTCGAACACCTCGCGCAGCACGAAGACGGCCCGCTCGGCCGGGCCGAGCGTCTCGAGCACGGTGAGCATCGCGATCGATACGCTCTCGGCGAGCTCGACGTCGTCGGCGACATCCGGACTCGTGAGCAGTGGCTCCGGCAGCCACTCACCCACGTACTGCTCACGTCGACGCGCCTGCGTGCGAATCTGGTTCAGCGCCTGCCGGCTCACGATGCGAACGAGGTACGCACGCGCGTCGCGCACCTGCGACTGGTCGACGTCGGCCCAGCGCAGCCACGACTCCTGCAGCACGTCCTCCGCGTCGGCCGCCGAGCCGAGCAGTTCGTACGCGACCGTGAAGAGCAGGCTGCGATGGGTGATGAACGGGTCGTCAGTTCCGGTTCGACTGCCCATGCCCTCGAGACTACGACGGGATCCGGGACGCTCGCGAGCCCGGTGCGCGATCACAACCCCTCGGCGATCTCCTTGATCGCGGCGAGACGGCGATCCCACTCTGCGCCGATGGCTTCGAGGCGGCGAGCGGTCTCGCTCAGCTGCGACCCGATCACGCGGTACCGCACCTCGCGACCGACCCGCACGGATTCGACGAGGGCGACCTCCTGCAGCACGGCGAGGTGCTTCGCGATCGCCTGGCGAGTCACCGGGAGGCGCCCGGCGAGGGCCGACGCCGACGCGTCGCCCTCGCCGAGTGCCGCCAGGATGCTCCACCGGGTCTCGTCGCCGAGTGCGGCGAACACCGGGACCAGCGTTCCAGTGGTCACGCGTCGCCCTCCAGCAGGGCGACGAGCTTGTCGAGTTCGGAGACCCAGCCCTCGCTGTGGCTCGCCATGTTCGCGGCGGGGTCGGAGGTGGCTTCGAACCCGGTCTCGACGACGGTGAGCTGCGTGCCGTCGGGCACCGACTCGAGGGTGAACGTGAACACCGTCGAGTGCTCCTCGTCGATCGTCTCCGGCAATCGATCGGCCGCGTCGTCGTTGCTCCAGCGATACGAGACCATGCGCGGGGCATCCACCGCCTCGATCCGCAGCGGCACTGAGCCGTAATCGGCGAAGGTGATGGTGCCGGTGGCGCCCGGGCCCGCGCCGTCGAGCGCGACGCGACCGAACCACTTCGAGATGTGCTCTGGGTCGGTGACGGCGGACCACACCTTCTCGATGGGCGCACCGATGCTGATCGTGCGCCGCACGGTGAAGGTGCCCTCGTCGATGACGGATGGCTGGTTGTCGGTCATGCTCACTATCTTTCCCTTTCTTCGGATGCCCCGACTAGTGCGTTGAGGCAGGTACTGGTGCGGCGACTGCCGCGGGCTTCAGGAAGCCGGTCGCCCAAGCGGCGACGATGGCGATCGCGCCGATGGCGGCACCGATCAATGGAGCCGCGGGGATGCCGCCGAAGTCGATCGCCACTCCCCCGGCGAACGCGCCGCCGGCGATTCCGGCGTTCACGGCGGAGGCCGGTAGCGAGGCGGCAAGCGGCGCCCCGGGGCCGGCGAGGCTCACGACGCGATGCTGCAGCGACGGACCCGTCGCCATGCCGAAGAATCCGATCCCGAGTACCGCCATGGCGACGGCGACCGGATTGCCGCCCAGGCCGAACATCACGAGCAGCGCCGCCGTGACGCCCATCGCCCCGACGACCAGGGCGCGCGTGGCATTGGCATCGGCGAACCGGCCACCGACGAACGAGCCGATCGTCGTCGCCACGCCGTAGGCGAGCAGGTACGCACCCACCGCCGGGCCAGAGACATCCGTCACCCCGGCGAGGAACGGCACCAGGTACGTCACGGCCGACTGCAGGGCGGCGAACACCAGCACGGCAAGGGCGAGCACGGCGAGCACGGGCGGGGCGAAGGCGAAGCGGGCCTGACCGGCAGCACGGGACTCGCCTGCCGTCGGAACCGACGGGAGCACCACTGCGGCGATCGCCACGATGAGCGCGCCGGCCGCAACGACCGCAACGAACGAACCCCGCCAGCCGACAGCTTGACCGAGCAGCGTGCCCAGCGGCAGGCCCAGAGCACTCGCGGATGCGAATCCCGTGATGATCACGGCCATGGCACGGCCGGCACGGCCCGCCGGCACGATCGAGGTCGCCGTCACCATCGCCGCCGCGATGAAGAGGCCCTGGACCGCACCGATGCCGACGCGGGCGACGAGGAACACGCCGTACTCGGCGCCGAGGGCCGGAAGCAGGTTGGCCAGCACGAACACGACGAGCGTGACGAGCAGCACGGGCCTGCGGTCGAAGCGCGTCGTCAAGAGCGTGAGCAGCGGCCCGCCGACGGCCAGTCCCAGTGCGTTGGCCGTGACGAGGGCGCCCGCTTCGGGTACCGACACCGCGAGGTCGACGGTGATGAGGTCGAGCATGCCGACGACGAGCATCTCGGCGCAGCCCATGACGAAGGCGCCCGCGAAGAGCGTGGCGAGGACGATCGTGGGGCCGGATGTCGCGGTTCGGGTGGTGGTCATGAATCACTCCTCAACTAGTGCAACTTGATAGTTGCATGTTGAGGAGTGATTGCGCAACCCTGAGGTTGCAAGTTATGGGCTACTCGACGCGTGCGCCCCGGCGCAGCATGAGGATGAGCGTGAGCCCCGTCGCGACATGCATGACCGCGAGGGCCACCTTCGTGCCGACCGTCGCATCGAGGAAGGCGAGCGGCGGCAGCGAGAGCACGAGCACCGCGACGGCGACGATGGTCCAGATCCGCCGCGCGCTCCGGGTGAACCTCTCGAGCAGGGCCAGCATGCCCCATGCCGCCAGGGCAAGCGCAAGCGCGGTCACGATGACGAGAAGCGCGTCGATCCGCATCGTGCCCGCGACGGGGCTGATGACCTCGAGCGACGCCCCCGACAGCGAGGCGACGACCCACACGACGAGCGGTGCGGCCACCGCGGCAACGACGGCAAGTAGTCGGTGCCGCACGCGAATCGCGCGGGTCTGATCCGTACTGATGCCGACGTGTGACGTCACGATGATGCTCTCTCTCGGGGCGATGGATGGCGGGCGATCCGCCCTCCAGACGCACGCTACTCCGAATTATTTGAAGCGTCAAATATCTATATGATGGTGCCATGAGTGGTGCTTCTCCCGGGTCCGACCTCTCCGTTCTGCAGCGCACAGCGTGGATCCGGTTCGCCATCGTCGCGCATGGAATCCCCGCGGAGCTGAACTCGCGCCTGCTCTCCGACGCCGGCATCGGACAGTTCGAGTTCCTGGTGCTCAACCACCTCAACCTGAGCGAGGGGCGATCGATGTCGATGTCCCGGCTGGGGGTGCTGATGGCCGCATCGCCATCCCGGCTCTCGCACGTGGTCGCGCGACTCGAGTCCGACGGGCGAGTGCGGCGCAGTCGTTCGCGCGACGACAAGCGCGTGGTGGTTGCGACGCTCACCGATCGCGGCGTAGAGCTGTTCAGGACGAGCGCCCCGGGTTACTTCGCGGCCGTGCGGGAACTGTTCTTCGATCGGCTCGACGAGGCTGATCTCGCCCAGCTCGACCGCCTCATGGGGAAGGTGCTCCCCGGGGTCGACGGTGGCGGCATCCTCGCTCCCCTCGCCGACCAGGTCGGCTCCGGCCGGACACCGGCGACGGATGCGGCGTCGACAGACGGGCCGGCCGACTGAGCAGCGCCACTCGGCGAAGCTGCGGCATGTACGTCGCCGGGCGTACTTGGGTTGACTCCCCCGGGCGGATGCCGCTGCGGCTTGCCCCGGCCATGCTGGTGGGCATCCGAGGAAGGAGCTCACATGTCAGCGATCGCGACGCGTCCCAACACCCGTCCGGTTCCGGGCCAGACCCGCATCCGGCTGTCGCCTCGAACGCGGAAGGCCGTGCTCATCACGCACATCGCTTCCTCTGGTGCGTGGCTCGGGCTCGATCTTGCGCTCGGCGTGCTGGTGCTCACGGCGTTCACGGCCGAAGCGCAGCCGGCGGCCGCTGCCGCGGCGAGCATCGCGTCGCTCACGACCTGGCCGCTCATCACCGTCGGGTTGCTCACCCTCGCGAGCGGCATCCTGCTCGGCCTTGGCACGAAGTTCGGGCTCGTGCGCTACTGGTGGGTACTCGTGAAGCTCGCCCTGAACCTCGTGCTCGTGACCCTCGTCGTGCTGGTGCTCGCGCCCGGCACCGGCGCACTGGCCGCGTCCGCCCTCGAGGCGCTCGAGACGGGCGCATCGATGGAGCTGCGGTCGACCCTGGTCTTCCCGCCGATCGTGTCGTCGACGGCCGTGATCGTCGCCATGTCGATCGCGGTGATCAAGCCCTGGGGTCGGGTGGGTGCTCGACGGGGCGCATCGGCGTAGCGTAGGCGAAGCAACGGGGCGAACGAAGGAGTCATCGATGGTCGAGCTCTCACCCATCCAGCCGTGCCTGTGGTTCGACGACCAGGCACGCGAGGCGATGGAGTACTACGTCAGCGTGTTTCCGAACTCCCGTATCAACCGGATCGACGAATACCCCGACGAGTCGCTCGATGAGCACTTCACGGGCATGTCGGGCAAGGTCATCAATGGACAGTTCACCCTGAACGGGGTGGACTTCGTGTGCCTCGACGGTGGGCCGCTGTTCACGTTCGACGAGTCGATCTCGTTCATCGTGTCGTGCGCCGACCAGGCTGAGATCGATCGGTACTGGTCGAAGCTGTCGCACGTCCCCGAATCCGAGCAATGCGGTTGGTGCAAGGATCGGTTCGGCGTGAGCTGGCAGGTCATCCCGGCGAACATGGGCGAGCTCACGCGTCGGCCCGAGCAGATCCAGGTGATGATGCAGCAGAAGAAGATCGTCATCGCCGAACTCGAGAACGCCTGACGACACGTCGACTCGAGCTGTCGCTTCACCATGCCGAGCAATCCCGACATCCCAGACGCCTTCGACGTCTACACCGTCGTGGTGCTCCGACGTCCACCCGATGCGCCCGAGATGCCCGACGAGGAGCTCGACGCACTGCAGGCACGCCACCTCGCGTATCGCGCCGAGCTCGGACGGCGCGGGCTGCTCGTCGTGAACGGACCGTTCGACCGGCAGAGCGACCCGTCGTATCGCGGCATGTCGATCTTCGCGTGCGATCTGGCCGAGGCTGCCCGATTGTCGGATGCCGACCCATCCGTTGCTGCGGGGCGGCTGACGTACGACCTGATGGAGTGGTGGGTGCGCGCCGACTCCCTTGCATTCCCACTCACGGATGAGCCGGTCGGCGACCGCCGTTCGATGCCCGACGACTGACCGGCTGCGCAAGTTGCGCATCTGTGTCACAGGACACCGCCCAGCCCGGTCTGAGTTGACATCACCGCCCGCTCGTCACGGGCTCCGCCGAGAAGGGAACACCCATGTCAGATCAGAAGCCGACCGTCGTGCTCGTGCACGGCGCATTCGCTGAATCCGCCAGCTGGAATGGCGTCATCGAACGCCTCTACGCCGACGGCATCACGTCGGTCGCCGTCGCCAACCCGCTTCGCAGCCTCGCCGGCGATGCGGCCTACGTGCGCGACATCATCGCCTCGATCGAGGGACCGGTCGTGCTCGTCGGCCACTCGTACGGAGGCCTCGTGATCAGCGAGGCATCCGCCGGCAACGACCAGGTCGCTGCCCTGGTCTACGTCTGTGCGTTCGTGCCCGAGCCGGGCGACAGCGCCTTCTCGTTGTCAGCGAGCGCCCCAGGCTCCACGCTGGGCGAATCGCTCGACGCGCACCCGATCGCGACCGGTGGAGTCGAGCTCGTCATCCGGCGCGATCGCTTCCGCGAGCAGTTCGCGGCCGACGTCCCGGTGCAGGTGGCCGGCCTCATGGGCGCGACGCAGCGGCCCGTGACCGAAGCCGCGCTGAAGGACACCGTGCAGGCGGCGCAGCCGGGTTGGAGAGACCACCCGTCCTGGCATGTGTTCGGCGCAGACGACCGCAACATCCCGGCCGCCGTGCATCGGGCAGGCGCCGAGCGCGCCGGCTCGCGTCGCACCCAGGAGATCTCTGGTGCGTCGCATGCGCTCAGCGTGTCGCAGCCCGAGGCCGTTGCCGCCATGATCACCGAGGCCGTGCGTGCGGTCGCCGAAGAGCGCGCTGCGGCGTAACCGGAACACGTCATCGGGCGCGCGAGACTCATCCGAGACTCGCGCGCTCGCGGCATCCGGAATCGAATTCCTCGAACCCTGTCACAATTCGGCGCGCCATCCGGTCTCAGCAAGGGGACGGATGCGGCCCCGACCGCCGACTGACAGGATCACCACATGGATGCGAATCTCGACGAGGCGCTCGCGGTATTCGGCGCGGTACGTCCGCGGCTCTTCGGCATCGCCTACCGCATGCTCGGCAGCGCCAGCGAGGCCGAGGACATCGTGCAGGAGGCCTGGCTGCGCTGGCAGGGCACCGATCGCTCGGTCGTCGAGGACCCGCCGGCCTTCCTGGCCACGATCACCACGCGTATCGCGATCAACGAACTGCAGTCGGCGCGCGCCCGCCGCGAGACCTACATCGGCCCCTGGCTGCCCGAGCCCGTCGACACCAGCGCCGACCCGACGCTCGGCGCCGAGCGCGCAGAGGCTCTCGGATTCGCCGTACTGGTCATGCTCGAACGACTCACGCCGACCGAGCGCGCCGCGTATGTGCTGCGCGAGGCGTTCGCCTACCCGTACGACCAGATCTCCGAGATCGTGCAGCTCTCCGAAGCCGCCGCTCGCCAGCTCGTCAGCCGTGCCCGCAAGCACCTCGCCGGAGAACGACGCCGTGAAGTATCGCAGGAGGAACAGCGCCGGTTGCTCACCGCATTCCTGAGCGCCGCGCAGACCGGCGACCTCCACGAGCTCGAGCGCCTGTTCGCCGAAGACGTGGTCTCGTACTCCGACGGCGGTGGCCTCGTGCGTGCATCGAAGTTCCCGGTGGTGGGCCGCGAGCGGGTCGCGAAGTTCATCCGCGCGTTCCACACGCATTTCTGGGACGGCGTCGCCATTACCGACGCCGAGACGAACGGCCAGCCCTCTGTGGTGCTCTCGAGGGCGGGCACCACGTTCGCGGTGGTCACCCTGGTCTCGGGAGCGCGCGGCATCGACCAGGTGCTCTGGATGATGAACCCTCAGAAGCTCGCCGGCGTGACGTCCCGTGTCGCATGATGACGTCGCCGCTCGCCTCCTCGTCGCCCTCGAACGATGGGATGATCTCGCACTGGCGGGCGCACTGCACCCCGACGCCCGCATGGTCGTCGACGCCGGCGACGAGACGGGCGG